>JBKCVH010000166.1:0-15292 GCA_046317675.1 Burkholderiales bacterium | reverse complement strand
CCCCTTGGCAACGCCAAGGGGCGAGCGCAGTGCGGGCCGTGCTTCTTTGCTTACTTTCTTGCACGAGCAAGAAAGTGAGTCGGCTGCCGGGACGACATCCCGGCGGGCTGCATCGAGGAGTCAACACCCCAAGCCCAAGAGCCCCAACCAACAACCACTCAACCCCTCACCGCCACTGCCCCTCCACCGCAAACCTCACCAACGCCGCCGGACTCTCCAACTTCAGCTTGCGCCGCAAATGCGTCCGATGCGTCTCCACCGTGCGAACCCCCATCCCCAGGCGCTCGCTGATCTGTTTGCACGACAGCCCCTCGGCTACCAAGCCAAGCACCTCACGCTCACGCTGGGTGAGGTGCGGCCCTTCGTCAGCGTCGCTGCTGCTCGGCCAGACCTGGCCGCCGGCTGCCACCGTCTGCAATGCTTCGACGATGCGTTCGGCCGGGCTGTCCTTCAGCAAGTAGGCGCTGGCGCCGGCGCGCTGGGCCTCGCTCACGTAGCCCGGGTTGTCGTACATGCTAAGCACCAGCACACGCAAGTTGGGCTGCGCTTGCTTGAGGCGCCGTGTCAGCTCCAAGCCGTTCGAATGGCGCAGGGCCACGTCCATCACCACCAAGTCGGGTTGCGTGCGTTCCACGATGCTGAGGGTGCTTTCTTCGTCGTCAGCCTCGCCCACGACTTGCAGTCCGGCCACGGTGGCCAGCCGGGCGCGAAGGCCATCACGCACCATGGGGTGGTCGTCGACCAAGATCAGGCGAATCGTCATCGGTCGGGGCGCGGTAGAAAAGCTTCCAGCACGGTACCTGAGGCATTGCTCCGAAGTAGGAATCGGCCGCCCAGCATCTCCACGCGCTCCCTCAAATGCGTCAGCCCCAAGCCCTGCCGGGCCGAGCGCTGCACGCCCTCCACATCAAAGCCACGGCCGTCGTCGGTGATGCGCAAGCGCACCCCGTCGGGCAGTGTTTGAAGGCTCAGTTGCACGTTGGTGGCCTCGGCATGCCGCTCCACATTGCCCAGCGCCTCTTGGGCAAAGCGGAATAGGGCGGTCGCGCCAGCGTCGGGCAAGCCGTCGGGCGGCTCCAGCGCCAAGCTGACGCGAACGCCGCTTCTTGTTTGCCATTCGTTCGCGAACTGGGTGAGCGCTTCGGCCAGGCCCAGGTCGTCCAGCAATGGGGGGCGAAGGTCATGGGCAATCAGGCGCACCTCACCCAGAATTTCGCGTAGCCGTGTGACGCAGGCTTCCAGCTGGCCACTGATCGGCGCGGCGACTTGAGCGGTGCGGGCGCGGGCCAGCACCGACTCGAAGAGGAACTTGACCGAGACCAAGCTCTGCGTCACGCCGTCGTGCAGTTCGCGGGCCACACGAGCCCGCTCTTCTTCCTGCCCGTGCAGCAGTTGGGCTGCCATGGCGCGCAGTTTGGTGTCGGCCTTGCGCTGCTCGCTGTAGTTCAGCGCCAGCGCGAAGCCGGCCACCAGGAGCGCGCCCAGCATGGCCACTGCGGCCACACGCGCCAGGGTGTCGCCAATGGCCGCCTCTGTGGCCTCTTCAATGCGCCGCCGCGCTGATTCGGTGTCGTCCAGGAAGGTGCCGGTGCCCAGCATCCACTCCCAGCCGGCAATGGGCTCCACGTAGGCCAGTTTGTCTTCCAGTCGGCCACTCGACGGGCGGCGCTGACTGAAGGTGACGTAGCCGCCCCCAGAGCGCGCTTGGGTGAGCAGGGCCTGCAAGGGAATGCGCCGTTCAAGCGGCTCGGCGCTCAGCAAGTCGCGCCCCTCCAGGCCGGGCTCGCGGGGCTGCAGAAGGAGCTTGCCGTCGAAGTCGAAAACAAAGAAGAAGCTGTCGTGACCGAACTCCAGCCGGCGCAAAACCGCCAGGGCTTGAGCCTGCGCTTCGGCGTTGGGCATGCCGTCGCGTACGAGGTGCTGGATGGCGCTGCGGCCGAGGTTTAACTTGCCTTGCAGCTCGGTCTTTCGGGCTGCCAGCAGAACGGGCTTGACGGCTTGTACGTGCACCTCGCTCAGCACCTTTGCGCGCTGATCCACCACCCAGGCCATGCCCAAGCTGGTGATCCCCAAGGGCACCAAACCAAGCAGCAGCCAGGCGGTGCGCGATTGCATACGGGCTCAGTTACCGCCGAGCTTGAACTCGCGGGGCTTGCCCTCGTCGTCAATGGCGACGTAGGTCAACTGCGCTTCGGTGACTTTCACCACCTGCGGGTTGATCGGGTTGCGCTCGGCATACACCTCGACCTGGACGGTGATGGAGGTGCGACCGATGCGCTGCACGCTGGCATAGAAGCTGAGCAGGTCGCCCACGCTCACGGCTTGTTTGAAGATGAACTCCTTGACCGCCACGGTGGCAATGCGGCCGCGAGAAATGCGCGTGGGCAGCACGGAACCTGCCAAGTCGACCTGCGCCATGATCCAGCCGCCAAAGATGTCGCCGTTGGCGTTGGCGTCGGCCGGCATGGGAATCATGCGCAGCACCAGCTCGCGCTCGGTGGGCACCTGGGTGGGGTTCATGAAGGGGCTGGCGAGTTCGGACATGGGCGTTCAAGCAATGGAGTTGCCCGTGTTGTAGCACCGCCGCCGGTACAGCCCATCAGGCGGGCCGGTCACAATCCCCGCCCCCATGAGCAAGCCCATGCACACGCCCCCAAACCTGCACCCAGCCCATTCCAGCCAACAGGACCGCACCGTCCTCAAAAAGTTGCTCCCCTACTTCTGGCAGTACCGCTGGCGGGTGGCCATTGCATTGGGCTTCATGCTGGCCGCCAAGCTGGCGACGGTGAGCGTGCCGCTTTTGCTCAAGCAAATCGTCGACCGCTTGGACGCGGCGCAGGCCAACCCCTTGTTTGTCTTGCCGGTGGGCCTCTTGGTGGCTTACGGGGCGCTGCGCCTTTGCAACTCGCTGTTCACCGAGTTGCGCGAACTGATTTTTGCCAAAGCCACCGAAGGGGCCGCGCGGCAGATTTCGCTGCAGGTGTTCCGCCACCTGCACGAGCTGTCGCTGCGCTTCCACTTGGAGCGGCAAACCGGTGGCATGACGCGCGACATCGAGCGCGGCACGCGGGCCGTGCATTCGCTCATCAGCTACTCGCTCTACAGCATCTTGCCCACCTTGATTGAGGTCACGCTGGTGTTGGTGCTGCTGGGCGTCAAGTTCGATGCCGCCTTTGCCGTCATCACCGGCGGCGCTTTGGTGCTGTACGTGGCCTACACCATCAGCGTGACCGAGTGGCGCACCAAATTTCGCCGGCAGCTCAATGAGATCGATTCGGCCACGCACACGCAGGCCATGGACTCGCTCTTGAACTACGAAACGGTCAAGTACTTCGGCGCTGAAGAGTTCGAGGCGCAGCGCTACGACGGCAGTTTGGAGCGCCTGAGAAAGGCACAGCTCAAGAGCCAAACCACGCTCTCGCTGCTCAACACCGGTCAGCAGTTCATCATTGCCACGGCGCTGGTGCTGATGCTGTGGCGCGCCACGCAGGGCGTGAGCGAAGGGCGCCTGAGCCTCGGCGACTTCGTGATGATCAACGCCTTCATGTTGCAGCTCTACATCCCGCTGAACTTCCTGGGCGTGCTGTACCGCGAGATCAAGCAAAGCTTGACCGACCTCGACAAGATGTTCGGCCTTTTGGCGCGCGACCGCGAGGTGGCCGACCCCGTGGGCCGCCGGGAGCTGGTGGTGCAGGGCGCGCGGGTCAGCTTTGAAGGCGTTGACTTCGCCTACGACCCGGCGCGGCCCGTGCTGCACGGCGTGTCATTCACCATCGAACCCGGCCAGCGCGTGGCCGTGGTGGGCCCGAGCGGTTCGGGCAAAAGCACCTTGGCGCGCTTGCTGTTTCGCTTCTACGACGTGAAGACCGGCGTGATCCGCATTGATGGGCAAGACATCCGCAGCGTGACGCAGCGCAGCCTTCGAAGGGCGCTCGGCATCGTGCCCCAAGACGCCGTGCTGTTCAACGACACCCTGGCCTACAACATCGCCTACGCCAAAGAGGGCGCGACGCAGGCGGAGGTGGAGGTGGCAGCCAGTGCGGCGCAGCTGGACGGCTTCATTCGCAGCACCCCGCTGGGCTACGAGACCCGGGTGGGCGAACGCGGCTTGAAGCTCAGCGGAGGCGAGAAGCAGCGCGTGGCCATTGCCCGAACGCTGCTGAAGAACCCGCCCATCCTGATCTTCGACGAAGCCACCTCGGCGCTGGACTCCCAAAACGAGCGCGCCATTCAGGCCCAGCTGGACGCCGTGGGCCGCAACAAAACGGTGCTGGTGATTGCGCACCGGTTGTCGACGGTGGTCGATGCCGATCAAATCCTCGTGCTGGATGCCGGGCGCATCGTCGAGCGGGGCAAACACGCAGAGCTTCTGACCCTGGGCGGGGCTTACGCTCGCATGTGGCAACTACAAGCACAAGCAAGAGACGATGGAAACCAAGTGGCTTGAAGATTTCGTGAGCTTGGCCGAGACGCGCAGCTTCTCGCGCTCCGCCCTGGCCCGGCATGTCACGCAGCCGGCTTTCAGCCGCCGCATCCAGGCGCTGGAGGCTTGGGCGGGCATGGACCTGGTCGACCGCTCCAGTTACCCCACGCGGCTCACCCCCGCCGGCGAGACCTTGCTGGCGCAGGCCGTTGAAATCCTGGGCAGCCTGCAGGCCACGCGCAACATGCTGCGCAGCCATCAGGCGGCGGGCGCCGACATGATCGAGTTCGCCGTGCCACACGCGCTGGCGTTCAGCTTCTTCCCGCACTGGCTGATGGAGTTGCGCAAGCAACTCGAACCCTTCAAATGCCGGCTCAACGCCTTCAATGTGCACGACGCCGTGCTGCAACTGGCCGAAGGCCATTGCGACCTGCTGCTGGCCTACCACCACCCCAGCCAGCCCTTGCAGCTGGATGCCGACCGCTACGAAATGCTCAGCCTCGGTCAAGACACGCTGGCGGCCTTTGCCAAGCCGGATGCCGAGGGCCAACCCTTATTCCGCCTGCCGGGTCACAAGGGCCAAAAGATTCCCTTCCTTGCCTACGCCGACGGGGCTTACCTGGGCCGCTTGGTGGAAATCATCGTCAAGGAGATCGGCGTTCCCTTGCACCTGGAAGCACTCTACGAAACCGACATGGCCGAGGGCCTCAAGGCCATGGCCATTGAGGGGCATGGCTTGGCGTTCTTACCCGCCAGTTCCGTCAAGCGCGACCTTCGTGCCCGGCGCTTGGTGCCGGCGGCTCCCTCAGGGGCCTTCGAGCTGCAGATGCAAATGCGCATCTACCGTGAACGGCCTGAGCACAAAAAGAGGGTCAAGCCATCGGCGCTCGCGCTCTGGGATTTCTTGGCATCCCGCAGCTCGGCATGAGGCGATGCTGGAAACAGTCTCCACGTTAACCCGAGTCCGGCACGTGCAAGCCATCTGGCTCTGCTAGCGTTGCTGCCTTCCCCAATTTCGTCGTCAGGAGCAGGTATGAAGCAGGTGCTGGTAGCAGTTGTTGTGGCGGTGGCCGCCTTGGGTGCGCAGGCCGATACGCTCAAGAAGATCAAAGAGTCCGGCACGGTCACCATGGGGGTCCGAGAATCTTCAGGCGCTTTGTCGTTCACCCTCTGCGATGGCAAGTTTGCAGGTTTTCACGTGGAAGTTTGCGATCAAGTGCTGCGAGATTTGCGCAAGCAGTTGGGCATGGACTCCATCGGTGTGCGCTACCAACCGGTCACATCGCAGAACCGCATTCCGCTGGTGCAAAACGGCAACGTTGACATCGAGTGCGGCTCGACCACGAACAACGCCACGCGCCAGAAAGACGTGGCTTTCGCCGTGACCACCTTTGTGGAGCAGGTGCGCATTGCGGTGAAGGCCAATTCGGGCATCACCAGCATCAAGCAGTTGGCCAACAAGACGGTGGCCACCACCACGGGCACCACCAGCGTTCAGCTCTTGCGCCGCCACGAACGCGCTGCCGGCGTGGACTTCAAGGAAATCTTCGGCAAAGACCACGCCGATAGTTTTCTCATTCTTGAATCGGGCCGCGCCGATGCCTTCGTGATGGACTCGCAAATTCTGGCCGGCAGCATTTCCAAGGCCAAGAACCCCGCTGACTTCAAGATCGTCGGTGAAGTGCGTGCGGAGGAGCCCATCGCCATCCTGTTCCGCAAGGATGACCCCGCTTTCAAGAAAGCGGTGAATGACTCCATCATCGGCATGATGAAGAGCGGTGCGATGGCCAAGCTCTACGACAAGTGGTTCATGCAGCCGATTCCACCCGGCAACACCAAGCTGGGTCTGCCCGCCAGCGACGACACCAAGAATGCGTGGGCCAACCCCAACGACAAGCCGGCTGAGGATTACGCGAAGAAGTAAGTCAAGCCCAGGGCTCACACAGGGGGCGGTCGGCCAGTCGGGCGCCCGCCCTTTGTTTTTGATGGAAGGCGCGCGCGATGGCGTTCGTTTGGAAAGACCGTTGGTGCAAGGACACGGTCGAGGGCACCGTGGTGGAAGGCTGCTTCCGGCAAGCCGGCACCCAGACCTACCTTGACCTCTTGTTCAGCGCTTGGGGCTGGACGCTCTTGGTGGCGGTGATCGGGCTCATTGTGGCCATGCTGTTGGGCTCGGCGGTGGGCGTGGCGCGCACCGCACCGAACCGGTGGCTGGTGCTGCTAGGCGACGCCTGGACGGAGCTGTTCCGCAACATCCCGCTCATCGTGCAGCTCTTCCTTTGGTACTTCGTGGTGCCCGAGTTCATTCCGGCGCTCAAGCAGTTGCCCAGCTACATGTTGGCCGGTCTTGGGCTCGGCTTTTTCACCAGCGCCCGCATCAGCGAGCAAGTGCGTGCGGGTATCAATAGCATTCCCAAGGGGCAGAGCTACGCCGGCTTGGCCATGGGCCTGAGCTTGGTGCAGACCTACCGCTACGTGCTGCTGCCGGTGGCCTTCCGCGTGGTGTTGCCACCGCTGACCAGCGAGAGCATGAACGTGGTCAAAAACAGTTCGGTGGCCTTTGCGGTCAGCGTGCTGGAGCTGACCTGGTTTGCCCGGCAGGTGGGTGAGGAAACTTCGCTGCCCATGGAGGTGTACGCCGTGGTGACCGTGCTGTATTTCGTCTCGGCATTCAGCATGTACCTGGCGGTCAGTGCGCTGGAGCGCGCGGTGCGGGTTCCGGGTGTGGCGGGGGGTGGGCGATGAGCGGCCTCGACTTCAGCTTTTTCACCGGGGAGTTTTTCCGCTCCTTTGTGCTCAGCGGGCTCATTTTTTCGTTCCAACTGACGCTCATCGCCATGATTGGCGGCATCTTGCTGGGCACGGTGCTGGCCTTGATGCGCTTGTCGGGCATTCCTTGGCTGGCTTGGCCGGCGGCGGCCTATGTGAACACCATGCGGTCGATTCCGCTGGTGATGGTCATCTTGTGGTTCTTCTTGCTGGTGCCCATGTTGACCGGGCGCTCGATCGACGCCACCACCTCGGCCATCCTCACGTTCACGCTCTTTGAGGCGGCGTACTACTCGGAAATCATGCGGGCGGGCATTCAAAGCGTGCCCAAAGGCCAGCAATTTGCGGGTTACTCCATGGGCATGACCTATGGCCAAACGATGGGCCTCATTGTGTTGCCGCAGGCTTTCCGGAACATGCTGCCGGTGCTGCTCACGCAAACCATCATCTTGTTCCAAGACACCTCGCTGGTTTACGCCATCGGTGCCTACGACATGCTCAAGGGCTTCGAGGTGGCGGGCAAGAACTTGAACCGCCCCATTGAGACCTACCTGCTCGCGGCCGTGGTCTACTTCGTTATCTGTTTCAGCCTCTCCATGGCCGTGCGCCAAATGCAGAAGCGCATCGCCATCATCCGCTGACCGATTGACCCCCGGCTGCGGTTTACCGCAGCCACCCCCCGAGGGGGTGCCGCCTACTTGGGGCGGCCCGGCGCTCGGCGGCCTCTTCGACCAGGACCTGTTCATGATTGAGATCAACAACGTTTCCAAGTGGTACGGCAGCTTTCAAGTCCTCACCGACTGCACCACCCGCATCAACAAAGGTGAAGTGGTCGTCGTGTGTGGGCCCTCGGGCTCGGGCAAGAGCACGCTCATCAAGACCGTCAATGCGCTCGAGCCCATTCAAAAGGGCGATATCACCGTGGATGGGCAATCCATCACCGCCAAAGACACCAACTTGCCCAAGTTGCGTTCCCGGGTGGGCATGGTGTTCCAAAACTTTGAGCTGTTTCCGCACTTGACGGTGACCGAGAACCTCACGCTGGCGCAGATCAAAGTGCTCAAGCGCACCAAGGACGACGCGATCGTGCGCGGTCTCAAGATGCTCGACCGTGTGGGGCTGAGCGCGCACAAAGACAAGTACCCCGGCCAACTCTCTGGCGGCCAGCAGCAGCGCGTGGCCATTGCGCGCTCGCTGTCGATGGACCCGATTGCGATGCTGTTCGACGAGCCCACCTCGGCCCTGGACCCAGAGATGGTGGGCGAGGTGCTGGATGTGATGGTGCAACTGGCCCACGAAGGCATGACCATGATGTGCGTGACGCACGAAATGGGCTTTGCCAAGAAGGTCAGTCACCGCGTCATCTTCATGGACGCCGGCAAGATCGTCGAAGACTGCAGCCGCGACGACTTCTTCGGCAAACCCGAGGAGCGCAGCCCGCGCGCCAAAGATTTCCTCTCCAAAATCCTGCAGCACTGATGCCAAGCACCGCCTGGAAAGAGGTCGTCGGCGCCGACGAAGCCACCCGCCACGCACAGGCGGCCAAAGACATTGCCGACATGCAGAAGCGCAAGAGCGCCAAGTTTGGTGTTGGCCGAGCTTTGCACCGCAAGGGTTTGCTGGTGAGCACCGGTGAGTTGGAGGTGGCCGAGGGCCTGCCAGCCCACGCTGCCCAGGGCTTGTTCGCGACGCCGGCGCGCTACCCCGTGACCCTGCGCTTGTCGAATGGCGGGGTGGACATTCAAAGCAACCGCCGCCCCGACATCCGCGGCTTTGCCTTTCGCGTGCATGGGCTGCCGCCCTTGCCGGCAGCGCTCGGTGGCAAAACCGAGCACCAAGACTTCAGCCTCATTAACCAAACCAGCTTTGCATTTGCCGACAGCGTGCATTTCTTTGGCCTGGTGCTGGCCGCCAGCCATGGCCCGGGCAGCTTGCTCAAGTGGGTGTTCAAGACCTTTGGCTTGGTGGGGGGGCTGAAAACCATTCAGCGCATGGGCGCCACCTTCAAGCGACCCTTCCCTGGATTTGCGGCGCAGAGCTTCGGCAGCGTGTTGCCCATGGCCTTTGGCCCTTACGCCGCTAAGTTGCGCCTCAAGCCCATCAACGGCGTTCCCATCGCCGATGGCGACACCGACTGGTCGGGAGACTTTCAGCGCCAGCTCAAGGTCGAGGCACTGCGCTACGAGTTGCAGGCGCAGTTTTTTGAAAGCGAAGCCAAGACACCGATTGAGGACGCCAGTCAAGAGTGGTTGGAAGCCGACGCGCCCTTCGTGACCCTGGCCCGGCTCACCGTCAACCCACCGCCTGCGGATGCGCAATGGCAGCGCCAGGCCGAAGCCGGTGTGTTCGACCCCTGGCAGGCACTGGCCGAGCACCGGCCGCTTGGCGAGGTGATGCGAGCGCGCAAGGTGGTTTACTTCAGCAGCCAGCAGGGGCGTGGCGCAGTCTGACGCTGCTCGGGTGCAGGTGGCCCTCGTTTCATTTGCGCGGCCAGCTTGATCCGAAAGTCAAGCTGAGGCCCCCCAAACTTGTGGGCTGGGTCTTCCCTAGCGTGTAACCAATCGCACCGAGCGAGCATCTAAGCCTCTCCATCCGGTGGCTTTGCGTGTGCGGCTGCCCCAGCGCCGTTCAGCTTCCGTGTCTTTGTTGCATCGACTTCGCCAACACCCTTTGCGCCGCGGCATGGGCGCTTTGGCTCTTTCCGTGTGCTTGGCCGGTTGGGTGTGGTTGCTGTGGCCCTTGCTGGTCCGCCCGGATGAGCCGGGCGCTCCTCCACGGCTTGCATCGCAGGCGCCTTGGTGGGAGCAACTTGCCCACTCAGACCTGCCAGACCCCGCCGCCGCGCTCAAAGCGGCTCCGCCCAGCTTGGGGAGCACCGCATTGCAAGCGGCGGAATGGCCCGGGCGTTGGGCGCTCAACAGCGCTGGAGTGATTCAACCCAGCGCCGACGTGCGCAGGCGTTTTGACCACCTGCTGAGCCGGCTGGGCGATCAAAACCTGTTGCAACTGCGCACCAGCATGCAACAGCAGGTGACGGAGGAGGCCGGCCCGGCAGCAGCTGAGCAAGTTGTTGTCCTTTGGGATCGCTACTTGCGCCTGCAGCTTTGGCCCTGGAAAACCGAAGTCGAGCTCGACCGGCCGGACACGTGGCGCCAGGCGCTGAACGAGCGCAGTCGCATTCGCCGAGATTTGCTCGGACCTGCGTTCGCCGAGGCCTTCTTTGGGGCGGATGAACGCGAGTTTCTGAAGTGGATTGAAGCGCGCGCGCCGGCGCCGTCGAGCAGCCCGCTGCCGGTCGAAGCCTATGGCCCTGCGAGCCGCGAGGCGGCGCTCTCGCAAGAGTGGCAGCGCTGGGAGCGGCGCCTTGAGGCTTCACGCCGCACCTTGGAGCAAGTTCAGCAAGCCCCCGATCTGAGCCCGGAGCAGCGCCGGATCGCCATGCAGCAGCACTTTTCCGCTGCCTACGAGGGCAGCGAAAGGCGGCGCGCCGAGGCTCTATTGAGCGCGGGGGCCAGGTAGGCAGGGCTTGCGGCCCCGCACAATGCGGAGCCATGGACTCGCTCACACTCACCCGACCCGACGACTGGCACCTGCACTTGCGCGACGGCACCGCGCTGCAAGCCGTGCTGCCCTACACCGCACGCCAGTTCGCCCGTGCCATCGTCATGCCGAACCTGCGCCCGCCGGTGACCACTGCGGCGGCCGCTGTGGCTTACCGCGAACGCATCTTGGCCGCTCGGCCCGAAGGCTCGGACTTCGAGCCCTTGATGACGCTCTACCTCACCGACAAGCTGCCCGCCGACGAGATCCGCCGTGCCAAGGAGGCCGGCGTGGTGGCTGTCAAGCTCTACCCCGCCGGCGCCACCACCAATTCCGATGCCGGCGTGACCGACATCCGCAGAACCTACGCCACGCTGGAAGCGCTGCAGCGCGAGGGCCTGCTGCTGCTGGTGCACGGTGAGGTCACCGAGGGCGAGATCGACGTTTTTGACCGCGAGGCGGTCTTTATCGATCGCGTCATGACCCCGCTTCGCAAAGACTTCCCTGAGCTCAGGGTGGTGTTCGAGCACATCACCACCAAGGAAGCCGCCGATTACGTGGCCACGAGCGACCGCTTCACGGCGGCCACCATCACGGCGCACCACCTGCTCTACAACCGCAACGCCTTGTTCACGGGCGGCTTGCGCCCGCACTACTACTGCCTGCCGGTGCTCAAGCGCGAGCTGCACCGCCAAGCCTTGCTCAAGGCCGCCACGGGGGGCAGCACCAAGTTCTTCCTTGGCACCGACAGCGCACCGCATGCGGCGCAGCTGAAAGAGAACAGCGTTTGCGGCGCCGGCTGCTTCACGGCGCCCAGCGCGCTGGAGCTTTACGTAGAAGCCTTTGAAGCCATGGGCGCGCTCGACAAGTTCGAAGCCTTTGCCAGCTTCAACGGCCCAGACTTTTACGGCCTGCCCCGCAACACCGGCACCATCACCTTGCAGCGCGCCCCGCTGCAATTGCCCGAGACGCTGCCCTTTGGCGATGCCGTCATCAAGCCACTGCGCGCCGGAGAAACCCTGGCGTGGAGGCTTTTGTGAGCCATCAACTCAAGGTCATGCTGCTGATTGACGCGGACAACGTCAGCATCGACGTGATCGAGCAGACCGTGCACCACCTCCTCGAAGAGTTCGGGGCCTTGCACGGTCGCCGCGCTTACTGCAACCCGGAAAGCGCGCTCAAGCACCAAAGCACCTTCAAGCGCTTGGGCATCCGGCCCATGGTGAACCTGGCCGCCGGCAAGAACAGCACCGACATTGCGCTGGCCGTCGACACCATGGAATTGGTGATGCGCGAGCGCCCCGATGTGCTGGCCATTGCCAGCAGCGACTCCGATTTCGCGCCCCTGGTGACGCGCGTGCGCGAAAAAGGCTGCCGCGTGCTCGGCTTTGGCCAGAGCGGCAAAACCGGCGAGGCCACGCTGATGCTCTACGACCGCTTCGTGCAGTTCAGTGCGCGCGGTCAGTTGGTGGAGCCGGATGCCCCCCGCCCCGCCCGCAAGGTGAGCGCCCGCAAAACGGCGGCAGCACCGAAGCCCGCTCGCAAGCCTGCGCCCCCCACGGCCGCTGAGCCGGCCCTGAAGCCTGCGCCAGCACCGGCGCCCAAGCCTGTGCTGGAGGCCGCGCCAGTGCCTGCGCCAGCGAGGAAAGCAGCAGCGCCCAAGCGCGGCCGCCGCGCGCCCGAAGCGAGCAGCTCAGGCGCCGATGTGGCCGACGTGGTGGCCGCCTTGCTGGCCGAAGAAGAAGCCGAAGCCCCGCTCGCGCCGGCTGCCCCGAAGCGTGCCGACGAAGTGCAGCGCTTGTTGGCGGTCGCGCCCGAGCTTCAGCAAGGCGCCACCGTTGACTTGAACCGTGTGGCCGAGGCCTTGCGCAAGCTGGCCTTGCTCGGCAAGAACGCCTCGTCCATTCGGTGGCTGAAAAAGTTCCCCGAGGTGTTTGAGCTCACCCCGGCCAGCAAGCCCAACAAGGTGCGGCTGAAGCCTTGATCGAAGCGGGCGCTCCCTGGCTCGCGCCCCATGCGCAGAGCCTGCCCTTGCCCCTGGTGGATGTGGCGGCGGCGCTGAACGCGCACCCGGCTGCCCCGCGCCGTTTCGTGGCGCAGGATGCCCTGCCGGCCGGCGAGCCCTACGAGGCCTTCATTGCCCGCACGCGCTGCGTGCCCACGCGCAACAACCTGCACGATGCCTTCAATGGCCTGGTGTGGCTCGCCGAGCCCGAGCTGAAGGGGCGGCTGAATGCCATGCAAGCCGAGGCCATCGCCCGAGACGGCGTGCAAACCCGGCGCGGCCCGCTGCGCGATGCGCTGACCGTGTTCGATGAGAACGGCGCCATTTGGGCCGACTGCCCTTTGCCCATTCGGGCCGCATGGCGCCAGCGGGACTGGCAGGCCATGTTCATCACCCACAGAGCCCACTGGCAGCAAAGCCAGCCGCGCCTTTTTGGCCATGCGCTAATGGAGCAGTTGCATTGCGCGCCGCGCAAAGGTTTGACCGCCCATGTGCTGCTCGACGACCCGCTCACACTCAGCCCCGAGGACTGGGCGCGCAAGCCGTTTTTGCCCCTGCCCGTCCTGGGTGTGCCCGGCTGGTGGCTCGGCAACCAAGACCCCGATTTCTACGATGACCCGGCTGTGTTCCGGCCTTTGAGAGCAGTGACCGCATGAGCTTCCGCGCTTTGTTGTTGGGCCTTTTCGCCCTCTTGCCACTTGGGGCTGGCGCGCAAGAGGCGCCGCCGCCCGCCGCCGCCAGCGCGGCTTCGGCTCCTGCCGCTTTATCGGCCAGCGCCCGGCGCTTGTTCGACGGCGCACGGGCTCAGCTGGTGCAGGTCAGAACCTTGCTCGCGCAGCAAGATTCGCAAAGTAGTGTGGGCTCCGGCTTTGTGGTGAGTGAGGACGGGCTGATCGTCAGCAACTTCCATGTGGTGAGCCAAGCTGCGCTGGAGCCCGAGGCCTACCGCTTGCGCTTTGTGGGCGCCGATGGCCGCAAGGGCGCGCTGCAAATTCTGGCCTTGGATGTGCGCCGAGATTTGTCGCTGCTGCGCGCCGTGGACGACGCCGGCAAGCCAATGAAGTTTGCGCGCGCACTGAGCTTTCGGCCGTCCAGCGAGCCACTGGACAAAGGCGACCGCATCTACTCCATGGGCCACCCCCAAGATGTGGCCTTCGCCATCGTCGAGGGCAATTACAACGGCCTCGTGGAGCGCCGATTCGACCCCCTCATCTACTACGCAGGCAGCCTCAACCCCGGCATGAGCGGCGGCCCAGTGCTGGACGAACAGGGCCGCGTGGTGGGCGTGAACGTCAGCATGCTGCTGTTCTCCCAGCAGATGAGCTTCTTGATTCCCGGCGGCTATGCCGATGCCTTGCTGCAGCGCGGGCGCGAGGCCAAACCCATGAAGGGGCCCGCCTGGCCAACTTTGCGGGAGCAATTACTGGCATACAGCGATGAGCTCACCCAGCGGTTCACCGCCCAGCCTTGGCGCGACTGGGGCCATGCACGCTGGCAGCTCCCCATCCCCCAGGAGCAGTTTCTGCGCTGCTGGGGCAACAGCACACCTGCCGATGCCAAGGGCCTGCGCATGAACCGCATGCAGTGCCGCATGGACCACGCCCTGTTCCTGAGCGGCCGCTTGCAAACCGGCTACCTGGACGTGCAGCACGAGGTCTATGACGGCAGCCGGCTCGGCAGTTGGCGCTTTGCGCGCCAATACAGCGCCAGCTTCCGCAACGAAAACCTCGGTCGCCCGAACGAAAAGGAGCGCACCGCGCCGCACTGCACCGAAAGCTTTGTGGATGCGCGGGGCTTGCCGGCACGGGCCGTCATTTGCCTGCGCGCCTACCGCAAGATGGACGGCATCCATGACGTCACCGTGCTCCTGAGTGCAGTGGACCAGCCCACCGAAGGCATGTTGGGCCGTTTCGATGCCTATGGCGTGGGCTTTGACAATGCCATGAAGCTCGCACGGCACTTCCTGGCCGGCTACGCGAAGAAGGGCGGTGCGAAATGAGCCGCTTACTCGCCCTGATTGACGTGCTCGATGGCGATCATGTTCGGCAGTCGTTCCCTGTCCATGCCCCCGAAGGCGCCAGCGTGCAATGGCGCATCGGCCGCCAGCTCGATTGCGACATCGCCCTCGACGACCCGCACCTCGCGGCAGAGCACGCGCTGCTCAGCATCGGCCCCGAACCCGTCGCCCAGTTGACCTTGCTGCCCAGCTTGAATGGCGCGCAGCAGGGCCGCCGCCACCACGGTGCCGGAGAGTGCCTCGACTGGCCGGCTGACGGCTTGCTTCAGCTTGGCCACACCCGGCTGCGCTTGCGCCACAGTGCAGCAGTGCTTGCGCCAGAGCGCGCCGCGCTGCACGCCCCGAAAGGGCTCGGCCTGGCCTTGCTCGCGCTGGCCATGCTGCTCGTCTTCGGCGTGGACACCTGGCTCTCGCGCAACCCCGGCGATGGCTGGCAGGACTACCTCGGACCGCTGCTGGGCTTGAGTGGTGCCGTGGCCGTCTGGGCTGGCTTCTGGGCTTTGCTCACGCAAATGTTCCAGCGACGCTTCCCCTTTGC
>JBKCVH010000165.1:0-15580 GCA_046317675.1 Burkholderiales bacterium | reverse complement strand
GGCGCCTTCGGCGTCAAAAGCCAGGCAACGCATGCCATTGGCATGGAAAGGCAGCGATTCCCGGCGTTTGAAGATGAGGTCTTTGGCCTCATCAAAGGCCACCGCATGCTGGCCCAGCAGCTTCAGCTCTCCGCCGCGAATGGCTTCGAGCAGCCCGGGAATGGCTTCCACGTCAACGGTGTCGGGCTCATGCCCGGCAAGGCCGAGCAGAACCGCTTTGTCGGAGCCGTGGCCCTTGCCCGTTGCACCCAAGGAGCCGTACATCACCACCTGAACCCGCGCGGTTTGCGCCAGCACGCCTTCGCTGCGCAGGCGCAGCCCGAACAGGCGTGCGGCCCGCATGGGGCCTACGGTGTGGCTGGAGCTCGGGCCGATGCCGATCCAAACACTGAAACCGCCATACCGAATCCTTTGCACTGTGAGATTGAAACTTGGCGAGTTGGCTCAAGTGAGCCCACTGCCCGTGGCACTGCATGACCCTACGCGGGCCGATCCCCAAGCCCTGACCCCAGCTTTCTCAGTTGGCGCCAGCTTGGGTCAGCGGCCGTCATGGCTTGAAGGGAGTGGGAGTGCGGTTAGCACGGGAGTTGGGCTGCAGTTCGGTCTGAATGTAACGAGCCGCACGCTCGTTCATCCCGAAGTCACCAAAACCGCACGGGAAAAAATCAGGGCGCCTAAGCGCCCTGTTGATTGCGAAGCTAAAAACCTGAGGCCTTAAGCTTTGGCTGCGGCCTTGCGTCGACGCAGCACCAGTGCCCCACCGGCCAGAGCGACCAGCGCCAGGCTGCTCGGCTCGGGGACGTAACGCGACATGATGAAGTCGTAGTTGTAGGCCACCGAAGCGAATCCGTTGAACTCACCGAAGCTGCTATTCAGTGCGTCGTCAAAGTCGCCAAAGCCGCTGCCAAAGGTCAGACCAAACGAAGTAACCCCGGCAATCAAGCCGTTCACAAACTGGGGGCCGCCGGAGTCACCGCCGGCCGTGCCCACTTCGGTAGCACCGCGGCCCGTGTTGCAGTACTTCGCGCCGCCCAAGCCAAATGCGCCACCGATGGCGCAGCTCATGTCGTTCCCAGAGTTGCCGTTATCGAAGTCCGACAGCCAGACGTTTTCAGCTTGCGAGCCATACCAACTGGCTTGGGTGAAGAAGCCACCGAAGTCTGAATCACCCATGCGGAAATCAAAACGGTTGTCGCCCTGACGAAGCCGACCGGTGCCGAGATTGGCGCCAGTGGTGCCTCCTTCAAACGAACGACCACCGTAGCCAGCGATGTTGTAGTCAACACCCGTCAGATCGGCGCCGGTATAGAGGCCATAGCTGCGGAAGCGGCTGTCAACGGCTTGGCCCAATGTAACTACGGCCACATCATGCTGGTCGATCACCTCGCCGGTGTACTGCGAGTGCACTGCGGTCGCCACTGCGTCGTAACGAACAGATGCGGCGCTGCTTGGGACAACGACATCACTTCCACCGTCATAGAAGTACGTCGATACGCTGGTGAGGGCGCCGTCCGCGGAACTCCCAGTCAAGCAATGCGCAGCGGTCAACACAGAGCGGCGGTCGTTTAGCAAGGAGCCCGTGCACAGGTAGCTGTTGCCACTAGCAAAAGTCATTGAAACGTAGGCCACACCGCTGTACTTCGGAGCGGTCGCCAAATACAGAGGGTCTCCACCTGCTGCGACTGTAGCCGTCGAGGTTTGACCAACGATGTAGCTCTTGGCAGTCCAGTTACCCAATGCCATCGTGCTGGCTTGTGCAGCGCCCATCACGGTCAGGCTCGCTGCAGCTACCAGCGTCATCCATGCAGTCTTTTTCATCATCACGTTCCTTGCCACTCTGGCGTTGTTCATAGAAGCTTGTCTAAAGACGGCGCCTACTCAGCGTCGGCTTTGAAATCAGCTCGCTTCTGAATGCAGGTTGCGTGCCAGATTTAAAAACAGGGGGTGTGGCTTCGCTAGGCTGCAAGGTTGCCCATAGGTACCGCTCAAGATGTCAAGCGGAGCGACACCGTGTAAACCCTTGATTTACAAGGTTAACCCTGAGATCATCGGCCTGTTTCAGGCTCGTGACTAGAAGGGTTCAAGTCGCGGCCAATCAGCACTCAACAATGTTCACTGCTAGCCCACCGCGCGCGGTCTCTTTGTACTTGGTCATCATGTCGGCGCCGGTTTCGCGCATGGTCTTGATGACTTTGTCCAGGCTCACGAAGTGCGTGCCGTCGCCGCGCAAGGCCATGCGAGCGGCATTGATGGCCTTCACCGAGGCAATGGCGTTGCGCTCGATGCAGGGGATTTGCACTAGGCCGCCGACGGGGTCGCAGGTGAGGCCCAAGTGGTGCTCCATGCCGATTTCGGCGGCGTTCTCGACCTGTGCGGGCGTGCCGCCCATCACGGCACACAACGCCCCAGCCGCCATGCTGCAGGCCACGCCCACTTCGCCTTGGCAGCCCACTTCGGCACCGCTGATGCTGGCGTTCTCTTTGTAGAGGATGCCGATGGCGGCGGCGGTGAGCAGGAAGTCGATGACGCCTGCTGGGTTCGAGTGGTGCACAAAGCGCGAGTAGTAATGCAGCACGGCGGGCACGATGCCCGCTGCGCCATTGGTGGGCGCCGTCACCACGCGGCCACCGGCCGCGTTCTCTTCATTCACGGCCAGGGCATAGAGGTTCACCCAGTCCATCACCTGCAGCGGGTCGCGCAGGGCGGCCTCGGGGTTGGCGGTCAGGTCTTTGTGGAGCTGGGCGGCTCGGCGCTTGACCTTGAAGCCGCCGGGCAACACGCCTTCAGTGCGGCAGCCCCGGGTGACGCAGGCTTGCATCACGTCCCAGATGCGCAGCAGGCCGGCGTCGATCTCGGCATCGGTGCGCCAGTGGCGCTCATTGCGGCGCATGAGTTCGGCGATGGAAATACCGTGCTCCTGCGTGAGCCGCAGGATGTCGTCGCCGCTCTTGAAGGGGTAGGGCAGCACGGTGGCATCGGGCGCAATGACCTTTTGCTTGCTGCCATCGGCCGCCACTTCGTCGCTCACGACGAAGCCGCCGCCGACCGAGTAATACACGCGAGACGCCAGCTCGGCGCCTTCGGCGTCAAAAGCCAGGCAACGCATGCCATTGGCATGGAAAGGCAGCGATTCCCGGCGTTTGAAGATGAGGTCTTTGGCCTCATCAAAGGCCACCGCATGCTGGCCCAGCAGCTTCAGCTCCCCGCCGCGAATGGCTTCGAGCAGCCCGGGAATGGCTTCCACGTCAACGGTGTCGGGCTCATGCCCGGCCAGGCCAAGCAGAACCGCTTTGTCGGAGCCGTGGCCCTTGCCCGTCGCACCCAAAGAGCCGTACATCACCACCTGAACCCGCGCGGTTTGCGCCAGCACGCCTTCGCTGCGCAGCCGCAGCCCGAACAGGCGTGCGGCCCGCATTGGGCCTACGGTGTGGCTGGAGCTCGGGCCGATGCCGATCTTGAAGAGGTCAAACACCGACACGGCCATGAGGCGCTCCTAGGGTTTAAGCGTTCTCGTACTCAGACAAGGGCACGCAGCTGCAGAACAAATTGCGATCGCCCCAAACGTTGTCCACGCGGCCCACGGGCGCCCAGTACTTGGCCCGGCGCAGGCTGGGCACCGGGTAAGCGGCGACCTCGCGGCTGTAGGCGTGGGGCCAGGCATCGGCCCCGCAAACCATGGCGGTGTGCGGCGCGTTCAGCAGGGGGTTGTCGTCGCGGGGCAATTGGCCGGCTTCGACTTGCGCAATCTCGCCGCGAATGGCGATCATGGCGTCAATGAAGCGGTCGAGCTCGCCTCGGCTTTCGCTCTCGGTGGGCTCCACCATCAGGGTGCCGGCCACGGGGAAGGAGAGGGTGGGGGCGTGGAAGCCGTAGTCGATCAGGCGCTTGGCCACGTCTTCGGCGCCAATGCCGCTGCTCTCTTTGAGCGGGCGGATGTCCAAGATGCACTCGTGCGCCACACCGCCGCCTGCAACCCCTTCGAGGTTGCTGCTGAAGTGGATGTCGTAGTGCGGGGCCAGCCTTGCCGCCACGTAGTTGGCGCTGAGGATGGCAATTTCCGTGGCCTTCTTGAGGCCATCAGCGCCCATGAGGCGGATGTACATCCAGCTGATGGGCAGCACGGCTGCGTTGCCCAGCGGAGCTGCCGACACGGCGCCAACATTGCTCGGCTCGCCCAGGCCCGCCGTGCGGTGCGCGGGCAAAAAGGGCACGAGGTCATCGACCACACAAACCGGGCCCACGCCGGGGCCGCCGCCGCCGTGCGGGATGCAGAAGGTCTTGTGCAGGTTCAAGTGGCTCACGTCGCCGCCGAACTCGCCGGGGGCGGCCACGCCCACCAGCGCATTCATGTTGGCGCCGTCCACATAAACACGACCGCCATGGCTGCGAACCAGTTGGCAGATCTCTTTGACATGAACGTCAAACACGCCGTAGGTGGACGGGTAGGTGATCATGATGGCGGCCAGGTTGGCGCTGTGCTGTTCGCACTTGGCCTTCAGGTCCACCAAATCGATGTTGCCTTCTTTGTCGCACTTGGTGACGACCACGCTCATGCCGACCATCTGGGCCGAGGCCGGGTTGGTGCCGTGGGCGCTTTCAGGAATCAGGCAGATGTTGCGGTGCGACTCGCCACGCGACTCATGCCAAGCGCGAATCGCGAGCAAACCGGCGTACTCGCCTTGCGAGCCTGCATTCGGCTGCAGGCTGATGCCGGCGTAACCGGTGCACTCGGTGAGCCACTGGCGCAGTTGCGCGTCCAGCTCGGTGTAGCCCGCCAATTGCTCTTGCGGTGCAAACGGGTGGATGTGCGCAAACTCCGGCCAAGTGATGGGGATCATCTCCGTGGTGGCGTTGAGCTTCATGGTGCAGGACCCCAGCGGAATCATGGTGCGGTCCAGCGCCAAGTCTTTGTCCGACAGGCTGCGGATGTAGCGCAGCATTTCGGTCTCAGAGTGGTGGCTGTTGAACACCGGGTGCGTCAGGAAGGCGCTGCTGCGGCGCAGGGCAGCGGGAATCTGGCTTTCAACGCCGCCGGCGAAATTGGCGACCTTGGGTTGCTCTGCACCGGGTGCGAACCAAGACCACAGGGCTTCCACATCCGCGCGGGTGCTGGTCTCGTCCAGGGCCACGCTCACCAACTGCTCGCTGATGCGGCGCACGTTGGCCCCAGCGGCCACGGCGCGCGCCATCACGGCAGCGGAGTCACAACTGACCGTGATGGTGTCAAAGGCGGCTGGTGTGACGACTTTCAAGCCCATTTGCTGCAGGCCGCTGGCCAAGATGGCCGTGTAGCTGGCCACGCGCTCTGCAATGCGCTTCAAGCCCTCGGGGCCGTGGTAAACCGCGTACATGCTGGCCACGACGGCGGGCAGCACTTGTGCGGTGCAGATGTTGCTGGTGGCCTTCTCGCGGCGAATGTGCTGCTCGCGGGTTTGTAGGGCCAAGCGGTAAGCGGGCGCGCCTTGCGCGTCTTTGCTCACGCCCACCAAGCGGCCGGGCATGCTGCGCTTGAAGTCGTCGCGGCAGGCCAAGAATGCAGCGTGTGGGCCGCCCGCGCCCATGGGCATGCCAAAGCGCTGGGTGTTGCCCACCACGATGTCGGCGCCGAAGTCGCCGGGTGGCGTCAGCAGGGTGAGCGCCAGCAGGTCAGCGCACACGATGAAGGCTGCTTGCTTGGCATGCGCCGCATCCACGAACTCTTTGAGGTCGTGAATCAGGCCGGTGGTGCTGGGGTATTGGCAAACGACGGCGAAGTAATCGTTCTCCGCCATCAACTGCGGCGCCACGCCAACCTTCACTTCCAGGCCGAGCGGTTTGCAGCGCGTTTCAATGACTTCAATGGTCTGCGGGTGGCAGTCGCCGGCCACGATGAGCACATTGCTCTTGCTCTTGACGCTGCGCTTGGCGAGCGTGACGGCCTCTGCGGCCGAGGTGGCTTCGTCCAGCATGGAGCCGTTGGCAATGGCCATGCCGGTCAGCTCACACACCATGGTCTGGAAGTTGATGATGGCTTCCATGCGGCCCTGCGAGATCTCCGCTTGGTAGGGTGTGTAGGCCGTGTACCAAGACGGGTTCTCAAGGATGTTGCGCAGGATCACGCCCGGCGTGTGTGTGCCGCTGTAACCCTGACCGATGAAGCTCTTCAGGACTTGGTTCTTGCGGGCGATGGCCTTCAGTTCGGCCAAGCCTTGCGCCTCGGTGCAGGGCGCTGGCAGTGCCATGCCTTGGCTGCGGCGAATGGCCGGTGGGACCACCGCGTCAATCAGCGCCGCTCGGTTGGCCACGCCAATCGCCGCACACATCAGAGATTCATCGACAGCATCCGGGCCAATGTGGCGGGCGTGGAACTGGTTGCTGTCTTCTAGGAGGGCGAGAGGCGTTGGCATGGCGGTTCAGGGCGAAAAGAGGGATTACAGGGACTTCAGCAGGTCGTCGTAGGCGGTGGAGCTCATCAGGGCATCGAGCTCGGCTGGGTTGCTGAGCTTGACCTTGAAGAACCAGCCGGCCACCAGCGGATCGCTGTTGGCCAAGGAGGGGTCATTGCGCAAGGCCTCGTTGACTTCAACGATCTCGCCGCTCACGGGCATGTAGACATCGGCTGCAGCCTTGACCGACTCGACCACGCCAGCAATTTCCTTGGGCGCAAAGCTCTTGCCGACTTCCGGCAGGTCGACGAAAACCACGTCGCCCAGTGCATCTTGCGCGTGCACGGTGATACCCACTGTGGCGGTGCCGTCAGCGTGTGCGGTGACCCATTCGTGGTCTTCGGTGTACTTGGTGGTCATAACGGAACTCCTCAGTTGGGGGTAGGGGCGGGGGTGAAAGGAAAGGGTGGAGCAGCTTCAATTTGATCGGCCAATGCCGAGGCGAGGTCTTGATCTCGCTGGCGAAGCCCGGCCACGACGCCGGCACGGTCGGCAGGGGAATCGCTCTGGCTCAGCTTCCAGCGTCCGCGCAACTCGCCGATCTCGATCTCGAAACCAACGATGGCGCGCATCATTTGCTCAATGTAGGTAGAAGGTGCATCGGCCACTTGCCAGGGCTTGGCTTCGGCCTTCTCTTGCTGATTCGT
Source organism: Burkholderiales bacterium (assembly GCA_046317675.1). GTDB lineage: Bacteria > Pseudomonadota > Gammaproteobacteria > Burkholderiales > Burkholderiaceae_C > Inhella. The sequence continues at coordinate 8,508 of JBKCVH010000165.1, read as the reverse complement.
CAGCGCATTCAGCAAAGCCAATAACTCGGTGGGCTCTGAAAGGACGCGCGGCCGGCCGCTGGCATGCACGGCGCGGTAGTTCCAAGTCGGCACGACCTTCTCATGCTCGGCCTTGGAGGCGTACCAACTGGGGCTGATGTAGGCGTGCTCTGCTTGAAACACCACCAGGCAGGGCGCGCCGGTGGCGAGTGTTCGCCACACCGGGTTGGCACGCGCCACGTGCGCACGGAGCACGCCCTGCGTACCGCGGTTGGGGTCCAGCACAAAGGGCAAGTGATCGGCCTGCGGCCCCGACTCGCCCTGGGTGACGAGCAAGCCAAAGGGCTGCGCGGCGATGAGGCCGTGCAGCGCGCTCAAGTCGCTCTGGGCGTGGCGGGCTGGAACGTACATCAGCCGCGGAAGTAGCGGTGCGGGGCGAAGGGCATGGCAGACACCGTCATGGGCACCCGTTTGTCCCGTACCAGGGCAAACAGCTGCGTGCCTTGTGCGGTGTGGCTGGTGGCCACGTAGCCCATGGCCACCAGATGGCCGCAGGTGGGGCCCAACGTGCCGCTGGTGACAACGCCGACCTCCTCGCCCTCACCATTCACGAGCTTGGCGCCTTCGCGCACGGGGGACTTCTCGGTGCTGCTCAAGCCAATGCGCTTGCGCGTTGCCGGGCTGCTACCACCGGGCAGTTGCGGGTCGATGACTGAAAAGCCGGGGTAGCCGCCGGCGCGTGCACCGCCGCTGCGGCGCACTTTCTGAATGGCCCAAGTCAGGGCGGCCTCAGCGGGCGTGGTGGTGGTGTTGATGTCGTGACCGTATAGGCAAAGGCCGGCTTCCAAGCGCAGCGTGTCGCGGGCGCCAAGGCCAATGCACTTCACTTCGGACTGATCCAGTAGCACCCGCGCCACTGCAACGGCGTCGTGTTCGTGAATGCTGATCTCAAAACCGTCTTCGCCGGTGTAGCCGCTGCGGGTCAGGAAGACGTCAAAACCTTCGATCTTGAAGTAGCCGCCGTCCATGAAGGTCAGGCGCTCCACACCGGGCGCGAGGCGCTGAAGGGCCGTGACGGCCTGCGGGCCTTGCAAGGCCAGCAGCGCGCGCTCCGGCATGGGAATCACGCGTTCGCCCAGGTGCTTGATGAGGTGGGCGGTGTCTTGCTCTTTGCAGCCGGCGTTCACCACCACAAAGAGGTCGTCAGGGCGGCGGCAGACCATCAAGTCGTCAAGGATGCCGCCGGTCTCGTTCGTAAAAAGGGCGTAGCGCTGCTTGAACACCGGCAGGTCAACGATGTCGACCGGTACGAGGGTCTCCAGCAGCTGGGCTGCGTCGTCGCCCACCAGGCGAAGCTGACCCATGTGAGAGACATCGAAGAGGCCGGCCGCCGTGCGTGTGTGGCGGTGCTCGGCCAGGATGCCTTCGCGGTACTGCACCGGCATGTCGTAGCCGCCAAAGGGCACCATCTTGGCGCCGAGTTCGACGTGCAGCGCGTGCAAAGGGGTTTTCAAAAGCGGAGCGGACATGGCGGGCCTTAGAGCAAAGACAAGTCGACAGAGTAGTGGACCTTTGACGGTTCACTTGGCTTGCCCTCGCTGTCCGCTTTACCTGAGAGATTGGCCGCAGCAGCGCTGCAACTTGCCCCTTCGGTGGGCGGCTTCTTAGAAGGCGCGCCTCTCTCCAGCTCGGAACGTGCCCTAAAGGGCACGGTACCCAGTCCTTTTGCCTGAGCGTTCGACGCTTTGCAGCGCCTGCGCCTTCGGCGGCTCTCAACCGCAGAGCTCTCTCCTGAGTGGGCTGGATTATGCCGGGCCGGGCAACATTGGCATGCCCTGCATCGCATCTCAGAACACCAACATGCGGCTCGCCATAATCCGGCCGCCTTTTCTACCGGCCCCCTCCATGCTCAAGTCCCGCGCTTTTTGGATTGCTCTCTTCCTTGTGCTCGCTCTGCCGGCGCTTTACTTCTCGATCGCTTTGAATTGGAGCTACAGCAGCGGCGAGCGCGCCGGTTGGGTGCAGAAGTTGTCCAAGAAGGGCTGGCTTTGCAAGACCTGGGAAGGTGAGTTGGCCTTGGTCTCGATGCCCGGTGCGGCACCTGAGAAGTTCGAGTTCACCGTGCACGACGAAGCCGTGGCCGAACGCATCACCACCGCCATGGGCCAGCGCGTGGCGCTGCACTATGAGCAAAAGAAGGGGCTCCCGAGCACCTGCTTTGGCGACACGCGCTACTTTGTGACCGGTGTGAAAGTGGCCGAACAGGTCCCGCTGTCGCCCAACATCTCTGTCCCACAGATGACGGCAATGCCAGCCAGTGCTGCGAGTCGCTGAGGGTTCAAACTCTCAGCCTGGGCCACAGCCCTAGGGCCAAGGCGGTACCCGCCAGAACCATGGCGCCGCCGCCGAGCATGGGCAAGGTCAAGGCCTCGCCAAGGAATAGCGCACCCCAAAGCACCGCGAAGAGCGGAATCAGGAAGGTGACGGTCACGGCGTTTTGTGCGCCGACCCGACTCATGAGCCGGAAGTACAGGATGTAAGCCAAGGCCGTGCACAGCAGGGCAAGCAGGCCGAGGCTCATCCAACTCCGCGCCCCAGGCGTTGTGGCGGGCCAAGCCAGTAAGCCTGGCAGGGTGAGCCACAGCATTGCACTCACTTGGCTGCCCGTTGCCACCGTCAGGGGTGACAGGCTACCCAGCCAGCGCTTGGTGCCAATGGCCGCGACGGCGTAGTTCAGTGTCGCCAACAGGCAGGCCAACACCGCCCAGAGGCGTGCATCCCCCGCGAGGCCGGTCTTGGCCCAGATCAGCAGCACCACGCCGCCAAAGCCAATGCCGAGGCCCAGCAAGCGCGTGGCGGTGGGCGCTTGGGACAACCATGCCCAGGCCACCAAAGCACTCCACATGGGAACCGTGGCGTTCAGGATGCTCGACAGCCCTGCAGGCAGGTGCAGGGCCGCAAAAGCGAACAGTGCAAACGGCAAGGCTGAGTTCAGCAAGCCGAAGACGAGCAATGGCTTCCAGTGCTGGCCCATGTCCGAGAGCGGTTGCTTGCCTTGTCGAAGCATCAAGAGCGGTAGCAGCACGAGGCTTGCGCCCAGCACCCGCAGCCAGGCCAGGGTGAGCGCGCCGAACTCGGGCGCGCCCCAGCGCATGAACAAGAAGCTGGCGCCCCAGACGGCGCCCAGCAGCAGCAGTTCCGCCAAATCACTGGTCTTCACAGCACCCCTTCCGCGCGCAGCAAACGCGTCTTCAGGTCCAGGCCGCCGGCATAGCCCGTCAAGCTGCCGTCACGCCCGACCACGCGGTGGCAAGGCACCAAGATGCTGATGGGGTTTCGTCCCACGGCGGCCCCCACAGCGCGGCTGGCCGAGGGCTTTTCCAACTCAGCCGCGAGTTCCCCATAGCTGCGCGTGCTGCCACGCGCGATTTGGGTGAGCAGCCTCCAAACCGCGCGTTGAAAGTCGGTGCCTTGCGGGTCCAGCGGGGGGAGCGCGGCTTCACCTTGGCGCCAGTCATTCAAGGCCGCTCGGGCGGCCAGGAACCAAGGGTGCTCTGGTTCCTCGGGCAAGGCATCGAGGCTCACTGGGTGGTGAGCCTGCCCGGCGATCCACACACCGGCAAGTCCCAATTGGCTGCGAACGAGGAGCACTTCGCCCCACTCGGTGGAGCTTGTGGTTCGCGCCTGCCAGGCAGGGTGGCGTGCAATGGTCTTGTCCATCAAAGTTCTTTCGCAGAAAAGCCGCTGGCCTTGGCCCAAAGTTGCAGGACGGCATAACTGCGGTAGGGCGCCCAATCTTCGGTTTTGAGGGGACTGGGCAGCAGGGCCAGTTGCTGTTTGAGCACCAGGTCGCCCGGCAGGAAGCGGTCCGGCCAAGGCCAAGCCCGCATGCGAATGTAGGCCGCCGTCCAAGGGCCGATGCCAGCCAACTGGACCAATTCGCGTTCGGCCGCATCAGGGTCGCCACTGGCCGTGGCCATCAAGAGTTCGGGCCAATGCTGGGCCAGCGCGGCCAAAGCATCGGCGCGCTTGCGCGGCAAGCCGCAGGTGGCGATGGCCTCGCCACCGGCTCGCGCCAATTGCTGTGGGCTGGGGAACAGCCAAGCTTCACCAGCAGCCAAACACTCGGCCTCGGGCAGTCGCTCGCCAAACCGCTCAACCAGCCGCTGGGCAAGGGTGCGCGCCGCCGCAACGCTGACTTGCTGCCCCAGCACAGCCCGTACCGCAATCTCAAAGCGGTCCAGCCCACCGGGCATGCGCAGCCCGGCAATCGGGCTCAGCGCCGCGAGTCGCTCGGCAATGGGCAGTGGATCGGCGTCCAAATCGAGCCAGCGCCGAACCCCTTGCAGCACCGAGGCGGCCTCGGGCCACAACGATGGCGACAGCGCCAGCCAAGCGCGATGGGAATCGGATTCGAATTGGACACGGAGTTGTCCAACGCGATGGCCGTGCCGGACGGTTCGCAGGATGCTGTGCTGCCCCTCGTCGACCTGTTCAACCCCCGGCACCGCGCGAGCGCGAAGAAAAGCCAGCAGCGCCGCCAGGGCCAGAGGCGGGCGGTAGTGCAGCCAAAGCTTGGGGGCCATGGCCTTGGCGCTCGCGGTCTTGTCGTCGCGCCGCAGTTGGCTGGGGCTCAGGCGGTACTGCTGTTGCCACGCTTCCTGAAAGGCGCGGGTGCTGCCGAAGCCGGCTTGGCTTGCGACGGCATGAAGTGGCAAGGCGGTGTCGGTGAGCAGCTGTTTGGCACGGAGCAAGCGCTGCGTTTGCAGGTAGGCGAGCGGCGCCACGCCAAAGCGCTCCAGAAAAATGCGACGGAGGTGTCGGCTGCTGATGCCCAGGCGAGCGGCCAGCTTCTCAAGAGAAGGTGTTTGACCCGAAGTACTTGCGGCATCCAACTCGTGCCGGGCTGCATCCGCCAAAGTGCGGGAAGCCTCCATGACCGAGAAGGCCCGGGGCGCCAATTCGGGGCGGCACTTCAAGCAAGGTCTGAATCCGGCGGCTTCGGCGCCGGCTGCGTGGTGGAAGAAGCGGCAGTTCTCTTGCTTTGGGGTGCGCACACGGCAAATGGGGCGGCAATACACACCGGTGCTGGTGACGCCGGTGAACCAGTGGCCGTCAAAGCGAGCGTCGCGTGCCAGCAGGGCCGCGTAGCAGGCTTCATGGTTCAGGGCTTCTTGGTTTTGCATCGTCGCCATTGTGGCGATCGCACCCTCAGGAAGGCGCGGTTTTCGGACCCATGCCTTGGGCCAACAACTGGGCCACCAAGGGGTGTTGCACGCGCTTCTCGGTGCCGATGGCGTAGATCGTTTCCTCCACGCCATCGGCGGCGCCAATGCGCTGCACCCCGTAGCGTGCCACCACGTCATCGTGAACGCGGTCAACGGCCGGGAACACGCCCAGACCCGAGCTGCCAAAGGTTTTGAGAAGCGCACTGTCTTGGAACTCGCCCACGATGCGGGGGCGTATGCCGCGCGCCTCGAACCAGCGGTCCAGCAAGGGCCGGACCGCCGCATGCTGGGTGGGCAGCAGCACAGGCACCTTGGCCAGCGAGGCCGGGAAATCAAGGCGCGCCTGGGCCTCCAGGCTCGGCGGGGCATACCAACTCAAGCCGGAAACACCCAAGTGGTGCGAGTACAGCTTCAGGTTGGGATTGGGTGTTGGCGGTCGGTCGGTCAACACGACGTCAAGGCGGTGCAGCGCCAGTTGCGCCATCAGGTCATCGGGGTTGTCCTCAAAGCACTGCAGGCGCAGTGCCGGCACCTGCAAGACCGGCGCGAGCAAGCGGTGCACCAGCAGCTTGGGCAGACCGTCAGCCAGGCCCACGGCCAAACGCAGTGTGGGTTCCTGGTTGGCTTGGCGAAGCATCGAAGGAAGGCGCTCCCCGAGCTGGAAGATCTCGTTCGCTTGCGCCAGAGCGATGCGTCCGGCTTCGGTCAAGGCCAAGCCCCGCCCTTCGGGCTTGAACAAGGACACGCCCAGTTCGCGCTCCAACTCCCGCACTTGCGCGCTGATGGTTTGCACGGCCATGCCCAGGCGCTCGGCGGCCCTGGCCATCCCGCCTTCGGTGGCAACCACCCAGAAGTAGTGAAGGTGTCGGTAATTCATCAGATAAAACCTGAGTGACAGTCCCTTATTGTCTGCTTCTTCCTGAGCTGGTTCGAGCGCACGATCGCCCCGTCCTCATGTCAGGAGTACCTCATGGATATCGACTTCAGTACACGTGCCGCGCAGGCGGCTCCATTGGCCCCCTTGGCCACCGAGCGGCTGCGCTTTGCGCTGCGGCGCCTGGCCTGGTGGGTGCTCCGGGTGCGGGTGCACCTGGATGACGACAACGGACCGAAGGCGGGGCTGGACAAGCGCTGCCGTGTGCAACTCAAGACCCGCCAAGGCCATGACTTGGTGTTGACCGAAGTGGCCGATGACTGGCGCATCGCCTTCGAACGGGCCCTGGCGCGCTTGGTGCGCAGCCTGTTCAGCCTGCACCAACGCAACACCAGCGTGCAGCGCCTCCCGCGACTGCGCCGTGGCGACCTGCTGGCGCTGCCTGGCGGCGAAGTCGCGACTCCCAACACTTTCAATTGAAGGAGCAAGCCATGACGGATCGAAATCTCGCAACGCTGCCAGTTGGTGGCTCTGGCGCGGGCATGGGTGCCGGCATTGCCAGCACGATTGCCACGCACCGCGTGCTGCGCAACACCTACGCGCTGTTGTCGTTGACGCTGATGTGGGCGGCCGCAGTGGCCAGCGCGGGTGTGCTCTTCAACTGGGCGCATCCAGGCATGCTGATCAGCTTGGTCGGCACGCTGGGTCTGTTCTTCCTGGTCTACAAACTTCGCAACAGCGCGGCGGCCTTGCCCGCTGTGTTCGCGCTCACAGGCTTCATGGGCTACACGCTGGGGCCGCTGGTGAACAGCGTGATGAGCTTGCCAGGTGGCGCTCAGTCGGTCGCTATGGCGCTAGGCGCTACCGGGATCACCTTCATGGGCTTGTCGGCCTTCGTGCTGGTCACGAAGCGCGACTTCAGCTTCATGGGCGGGTTCTTGTTCGTGGGCATGGTGATTGCGCTGATCGCCGGGCTGGCCGCCATGTTCTTCCAGATTCCCGCGCTGAGCTTGGCCGTGTCGGCGGCGGTGGCGCTGTTGTCGGCAGGCTTGATCTTGTTCGAAACCAGCCGGATCGTGAACGGCGGTGAAACCAACTATGTGATGGCGACCGTCGGCTTGTTCCTGTCGATCTACAACCTGTTTGTCAGCCTGCTGAGCCTGTTTGGCTTCGCTGGCTCCAATGAGTAAGGAGTTTTTTCTATGCGCCCCTTCCCAATCAACAGCCCTCAAGCTGCCGCTCGACTGGTCGGTTTGATCCTCATTGCAGACGGCATGGCCAGTGCGCAGGAGTTCAATGCCTTGCGACAACTGGATGCAGCCCGCCGCCTTGGGCTTGCTCAGGGCGAAATGGAATCGCTGCTGCGCCAGCTTTGCGAAGATTTGCAGCAGCAAGCCGAGGGCTGCTGGTCAGGCCAAGTTTTGATCAGCAATGAGGAGCTGGACGGCTACTTGGCCGAAGTGACGGACACCGGCTTGCGGGAGACCGTTCTGGCCCTGGCTCTGGCCGTGGCGGAAGCCGACGCCCATCTCAGCGATAGCGAGTGCATGTTGCTGGCCCACACGATGTGGCGTTGGAAGCTCCACCAAGCCTGCTTGCTACCGGGTACGCCTTTGGGCCGGCATCAGCAGCAGCAGGCATCGGTGTTCTGATCACATCGCCTTCAAGCGCGGCACATAGGCGCGGCTGACCGGCAACTCTTTGCTGAGGCCCTTGAAGCGAACAAAGAGCCGGCTCGCTTCGTCGCGCCGTGTGCCGGCCAAGTGGGCCAAATTGATGACCGTCGAGCGGTGAACCTGCCAAAAAAGGTCAGGGTCCAACTGCTCGATGAGTTCTTGAATCGGGGTTCGGATCAGGTGCTCCGCCTCCTGCGTGCGAACCACCGTGTACTTCTCGTCGGCGTGGACGTAGATGACGTCGGCGACATTGACCTGGTGGGTGAGTTCTCCGCTGGAGGCCCGGATGAAACGCAAGGGCTGCAGCGGGCGCTTGGGCGCCAAAGCGCCTACAGCCTGCGCCAGTTGGTCGGTTGCGCCCTGCGCTTTGAGGCGTTCCACGCAACGCTGCAAGCGCTCTAGCTTGAGCGGCTTGAGCAGGTAGTCCACTGCGGCCGCTTCAAAAGCGGGCAGGGCGTACTCGTCGTAAGCGGTCACGAACACGACCCGGGTGTCTCCCTCAATACCCTGCGCCACTTGCAGCCCGGTGAGGCCGGGCATTTGGATGTCAAGAAAGGCGATGTCGGGTTGCTCACTGGCAATGCGTTCCGCCGCTTCGAGCCCGTTGCGTGCGGGGGCGAGCAGTTCGAGCTCTGGCCAGGCCTGGGCCAGCAAAGTTTGCAAATGGCGAACCAAGTGCGGTTCGTCGTCGGCGATCAGGGCGCGGGTCATGGCTTCTGGGGCATGGAGGTGGAATAGGGCAGTTCAAGCA
>JBKCVH010000164.1:0-5089 GCA_046317675.1 Burkholderiales bacterium | reverse complement strand
GGCGCCTTCGGTGGCAAGTGGCTAGCAAATGTGCAGCGCAGTGCAATCCTTGAAATTCCGCTGGAGAGCCAATCAATGAGCTTCAGCGCTTACTTCCCGGACTCGAAGTGAGCGTGGCACTGAGCGCCGGAAGTGAATCGCTCAATGTACTTCGGCGTTTGCTGATCGGCTCGCTTCGGCGCGAAGTGCCCAGCCGCCACTGCCCAGTCGTAGGCCCCCACTCCAACCGGAGACTCCGTCAAAGTCCCGGTGAGACTGTTTGACGAGATCCAAGAAATTGCACTCTCACGGTCGGCGAAGACGCCACATGGGAACGACGCGTTAGCACCGTTGAAAACGAACACTGTGGGATGACTTCTGTGGGACATGTGACGTGGGATGAATGGCGTGTTCCGCCTAGTGACCGACATGAGAAGCCTGCTTTAGCAAGTCCTCTCGATTGAAGGGTTGGGCGCCTCAACGCTTGAGCACACCATGCCCTTACCGCCTTGCCCCGCCATAACCTGGCCTTCTGTGCTGGTGGCGAATAACGATGATTCGAATGCTCGCCTTTAGGCTCCGATACACGACGGAGTACGGAAAGACGCGTAGCGGAAATACCTGGCGGCCCTTCGTAGTCGGTGTGCCCAAGCCAGGATGCGCGACCAAGAGATTGGCAACGCGCTCGAACTCGTCGAGGAATCGTTGTGCCACCGGCAGGCCGGCCTTTTAAGAATAGAAATCCAAGGCGTCAGCGATGTCTTGCTCCGCGCCAGGGTGAAGTGAATAGGTCACCCAGCAAGCCGCGACCGAAGGCGGTTCAAGGCTTCTTGTGCAGGGACTTCGACCACGGAGCCGGACTCCAATGCCGCTTCTCTTCGATCTGCTTCAAGTTCCCAGGCTTTCTCGACTTCGGGGTCAGCGTCAAGGCTCGCGATGAGCCGTTCGAGGAGGTGGGAACGATCCGCAGGGGCGAGCTTCAGGGCCTCGGCTTCCAGGACTTCAAGGCTAGTGGTCATCGTGATCTCCGGCGCCATTGCATTTAACAGCTCGTAGCTTGCCACAACCGGTTTCTAGGCCGTCTGAAGTGCAAGCAAGCCGCCATTCGCCCCCGCGCGCACAACGACGTTGCAGGGTAAGAGCAGCCGGAAAGGGCGCGGCAGGCACGCTGTTCATGGCACTGCGCTAGGCAATGAAGCGGGCGGTGGCTTCGTCCACCAAACCAGCGCCTGCGTCTTGGGTGTCGCGCGCATTGCTGTCGATGGAAACGTCACTCCCCAGCACCCCCACGATGCCGCCCTGCGCCCAAGCCGTTGCCGCCAAGATCAATTCGCGCGTGGCGAGCACCACAACAGGAACGGTGTCGGCCAAATGAAGGGCGACGGTGAGGCCGGCTAGACCGGCGCCGATGATGACCACGGGCTGACTCATCGGAGGACTCTAGGAAGTGTGAGGACTGCGCCTGCCGGGAGCAGTCGGTGCGCGAGGGGGAGGCAACAACGCTTGTCTTCTCTCGCCGGCGAAGGAAGAGCCAGAACGCATTTCTTGATGCACGCTAAACTAGTCAGCAAACTAGTTATTAAAAGGTGGAGCCTATGCAGAGTTGGCCCGTACAAGACGCCAAGGCCCGATTCAGTGAGTTCCTTGACAGGTGCTTGACTGAAGGGCCGCAGATGGTCACGCGGCGAGGTGCCGAGGCGGCGGTCTTGGTGCCCGCCGAAGAGTGGCGCAGGCTTCAAGGCTTCGCTCGGCCCTCGTTAAAGGAGTTGCTGCTGTCACCCTCAAGCCGAACTGATGCGCTTGCCCCTACACGAGGGAAGGCTCGTAGACGCACACCCACCGAGTTGGGTTGATCAGCATGTATTTGCTTGATACCAACGTTGTTTCAGAGCTCCGAAAACCCAAACCACATGGCGCGGTTTTGCAATGGATCCAGGATGTGGCAGACACTGACCTGCACATTTCCGCTGTGACGATTGGCGAAATTCAAGCGGGCATTGAACTGACGCGTGAGCAGGACGAGTCCAAGGCGATGGAGCTTGAGCAGTGGCTGGAGATGGTCTCTGGCACGTTCAACGTGGTTCCGATGGATGCGCCAGCCTTCAGAACTTGGGCTCGTTTGATGCATAAAGCATCCGACACGCTCTATGAAGACGCAATGATCGCCGCCATTGCGAAGGTGCACAAGCTCACTGTGGTCACCCGCAATGTGGCGGACTTCAAGCCTTTCGGTGTCACCGTTTTGAACCCCTTCACTTCGGCCCGAAAGTGATCCAGCACAGATCATGTGCGGCCGCACGTTGCCCAGCTCCAAGCGCTGGGCTAAAGCCCGACGACCGGCCGCCCGACGGACGTCGTCATCTTGTAGGGACGATCCCGGCCAAGGTTTTCAGAGGCTTTGATGGGGCAAGCGATCGTGGCTAGCGTGCCGACGCATCGCCACAATCACTCGCAACCTCTGAAGCTACCCTTTGGAAAGCCCATGCACCCCTCCCTGACCCGCGCGCTTGGCGCTGCTGCGTGCTTCATCACCCTGCTTTGCCCCATGACCGACTCCCTGGCCCAGACCGCCCCTGACGGAGCCCCCAAGGCACCCATCGCACCGCAGCGCGAGCATGTGAGCACTTACCACGGCACCGCCTTCAAAGACCCTTGGTTTTGGCTGCGCGAGAAGGACACCGCGCCGGTGCTGGACTACCTGAAGCAAGAGAACGCCTATACGGAGGCCATGACGCAGGGCATCAAGCCCTTTGCTGACACGCTGTACCAAGAGTTCCTTGGGCGCATCCAGCAGTCCGACTTGGGCGTGCCAACTCGGCAGGGCCAGTGGTACTACTACAGCCGCACCGTGCAGGGCCAGCAGTACCCCATTCATGCGCGCCGCCGCGCCAATGCAGAGTTGGGCTATGACGGGCAGGCGCCCGAAGAAGTGCTGCTCGACCTGAACCTGCTCGCGCAAGGCAAAGCCTTCATCAGCCTGGGCGCCATGAAGGTGTCGGACGACGGCCGCAGCCTGCTCTACACGCTGGACGAAACCGGCTACCGGCTCTACAAGCTCTACCGCAAGGATTTGGCCACCGGCAAGGTTGAAGGGCCGCTGGCCGAACGGGTGACCGGTGCCGAGTGGGCGGCAGACCAACGCAGCTTGATCTACAGCACCGAGCACCCCGTCACCAAGCGGTCCGACACCCTCTGGCGGCTCGCACCCGGCGCGGCGCCCGTGCGGCTGTACCAAGAGAAGGACGAGCTCTTTCGCTTGGAGTTGTCCCGCACCAAGGACGGCCGCTACCTGCTGCTGAACCTAACCTCCACCGACACCTGGGAAGTTCGCTTGCTCGAGGCCAAGCGCCCCACTGCGGCCCTGCAAACCGTGCTGCCCCGGCGCAAGGGCCACAAGTACAGCGTGGAGCACCGCGAGGGGCTGCTGTACATCCGCAGCAACCTGGGCGCCAAAGACTTCCGCGTAGCGACCGCGCCGGTGGGGCGCACCAGCCCCGAGCAATGGAAAACGCTGGTGGCGCACCGCCCTGGCGTGCTGGTTCAAGACCTAGAGCTCTTCAAGGGGCACCTCGTGGTCAGCGAGAAGAGCGAGGGCTTGAACCGCTTCCGCATTCACGACTTCGCCAGCGGCACCTGGCGCGAACTGCCCTTCAGCGAACCGGTCTATGCCGCCGTGACGGGCAACACGCCAGAGTTCACGAGCACGCAGTTCCGCTACAGCTACCAAAGCTTCCTCACGCCGCCTTCGGTTTACGACTTCGACATGGCGAGCGGCGAATCCAAGCTGCTCAAGCAGCAGGCCGTTTTGGGGCGCTATGACGCCACCCTGTACGCCAGCGAACGGGTTTGGGCCACAGCCCGAGACGGCACGCGGGTGCCGCTCTCCATCGTCTACCGCCGCGACCGAGCCCGTGATGGCAAGGCACCGCTGTGGCTGTATGGCTATGGCGCCTACGGCTTTGGGCAGGCGGCCACTTTTGGGAGCTGGCGCATCAGCCTGCTGGACCGCGGCGTGGCCTTTGCCATTGCCCATGTGCGGGGCGGCAACGAGTTGGGCGAGGCGTGGCACGACGAGGGCATGCTGATGAAGAAGAAGAACAGCTTCTTCGACTTCATCGACAGCGCCGAGCACTTGGTCAAGACGGGCTGGACTTCGCCGGCCGGGCTGATGGCCGAGGGCGGCAGCGCCGGCGGCTTGCTGATGGGCGCGGTGGTGAACCTTCGGCCCGACTTGTTCCGCGCCGTGCACGCCTCAGTGGCCTTTTTGGATTTGGTCAACACCACCATGGACCCCAGCTTGCCGCTGGTGGTGGGCGAGTACCTGGAATGGGGCGACCCGAACCAAAAGCCCGCCTTCGACTACATCCACTCCTACAGCCCCTACGACAACCTGGAGCGCAAGGCCTACCCCGCCATGCTGCTGACCAGCAGCTACAACGACAGCCAAGTCATGTATTGGGAGCCCGCCAAGTACGTGGCCAAGCTGCGCACCTTGAAGACCGACAACAACCCGCTGCTGCTCAAGATGCGCATGGAGCCCGCTGGCCACGGCGGCGCGTCAGGTCGCTACGACGCCCTCAAGGACCGCGCTTTTCAAGTGGCTTGGATGCTGAATCAGGTCGGCGTTACGCGCTGATTCCGGGCTGGTGCGTTTGGAAGGCGCTTACTTGGGCGCGCTCACTCGCAGGTCTTCCAAGCACTCGCCGACGGCCCGGGCTTCCTGCTCGTGCTCCGCGTCGCGCCAGGTTTCCTGCAGTGCGCTCTCGTACCAGCTGACCATGGCGGGGAGCTGGCGCAGGCGCATCAGGTAGGCAGCGGCTTGGCTTGAGAGCGGCGGGGAGTAGGTTTGGGCTCTAAAGGCCACGGGTGCGAAGAAGGCGTCTGCGGCCGTGAATTGCGCTCCGGCCAAGAAGGGCCCGCCAAAGCGCTGGAGACCTTCGCACCAGAGCGCATCCAGCCGGCGCCATTCGGCCAACAGCGCGGGTGGCCATGCATGCAGCTTGACCCTGATGCCGCAATTCATCGTGCAGATGTTCCGCACGGTCGAGAACCCCGAATGCATCTCGGCGCTCACGCAACGTGCCCAGGCTCGGGCTTCACGGTCTTGCGG
>JBKCVH010000163.1:0-3831 GCA_046317675.1 Burkholderiales bacterium | reverse complement strand
CCTGGAAGTCCGGCAACCATGCCAGCAAGTTGTTGGGCTCGATCTCCGCCCACCGCGCTTTGGGCAGTGCTTGACAGGTCAGCCCAGGCATACCGGGCCTCCCACACAGGCGGCTACCGTACTGCCACAGCTGCAAAACATAGGGGTCATTGGTCCGAGAGGCTTTGGCATAGAAGGCCATTGCGTTCTCGGTCCAACCTTCTTCATGCGCGCCGACCCCATCCATGACAAGAAAGAGTGCGGTCGCCAAGCTGCGCGCATCACCTTGGTTGCGCAATTGGGCAATCCAGCTCTTCAGAAGACGCTCCCGTACCGCAAAACGGGCTTGACTCGTCGGCAGGTCCAGACTGGCCCGGGTTGCCCCTTCAAGCCGTTTGTCATCAATGTTCTTGAAGTCGTTCCAGTCGATCGGGTTGGCTTGCTCAATAGACGCTTCAGCCTGTTCGTGCGCCTGTTTGGCATGGCTGCACCACTGCGCTTCGATCTGCTCTAACTGCTGCGCCGTCGCTCGGGCGGGAAGCGGTGTCCTTCTTGGACTGGGTGCAGCGACCGCAGTGGCGCTTGAGGCCTGAGACGCTGGAGCGGCCGCCATGAAAGGTACCGAGCTCGGCATCGAGGCAGCGGCCATCGCCGCTTGTGGTCCCGCTGGATTTGCTTTGGCAACTGGAATTGACTCTGGCTCCGCGCTGCGGCCAAGTGCTGTCCAGCCCGCCCAAAGCAGCAGCAACACGCCCAACAAGCCAGCGGCATAACGCCAGACCAGCCTCCCCTGCAATTTCTTCTTGTTCATGCGTTTAGTTTAGGGATCGCCTCGCGCCGCCCACCGAATTCGCCACGAGGCGACCCAGCGCGCCAAGGCACGCGCAAGCGGCTGAAGAAGCTCAAGGCGGAGCCGCTGCTCGGCTCGCTAAGGCGCAAGGCGGCTGTTGAGCCCTGTGGCTGCTCCGGCCACCGATTCCGACCCGGCCCGGTCCAGCAAGCTTTGTCGGCGCGCAGCCAATCCACCGCACGCGCTGGAGGGCGCACTCGCTTCAAGGCTTTGCATTCGCGATGCGCTCGGCCGCTCCAGCCATGCCTTCCTGCGCGAAGCCCAGAGGGCTTGTTCTCTCGCGCCGAGCTCGTCTGCCAAGCGAAGGGCCCCGCCGGGGTCTTGCAGTGAAGGCTGCGCGGCATGCCAAAACAAGGAGGCGGCATGCAGGCAGGCGTCTCGATGCAACTGCTTGGCTTCTGGCTTCGTGCAAAGCTGAACCAGCGTCCGAAGGCTGCGCCGATCTTGCCGAAACAGAGGGTGCCGCTTCAGCATCTCCAAACCCTCCGCCAACTCCAAGCTCGGCGGGGTCGCCGACATCAGATCGAGCAGCAAAAGCTGCCCTTCCTGCAAGTGGCTGCGCACGTAGCGCGCGTTGGCGATGCCATGCCATTGCGCCGGTGTGAGCACGGCAGCGTCCGCATTGGTGGGGAGCCACGCGAGCAGGTTGGCGGGCTCGGCTTGCGACCAGCGCTGCTCGGGCACCTCAATGCATCGGCTGCCCAGGCTGCAGTGGCCGGCTCCGGCACGCCACAGTTGCAAGACATAGGGGTCGGAGGTGCCCCAAAGCGCTTGGGTGAAGGCGGCGGGGTACTGCTCGCGGGCGTCCCGCTGGGGAAGCAGTGCCGCCGTGGCCAAACTGCGCAGGTCGCCTTGGGCGCGCAAGCGGGCGTGCCAGTTCGCATTCAGCCGCGTTTGAATAGCCGAGCGGGCGTAGAACTCGAGATCCTTTATCTCTGGAGCCGCCTGTAGGCCAGGGCTGCATCAGGCGGCCTCGAACGCGTCCAAATCCGCCTTGGTTGGCTTCCCGGTTTGAGGGGCTGAAGCCGCTGCGTTCAACGGCAGGGCGGTCGGCGACTTTGAATTCTCGAAAGGAGCCCGGGCCGGCTCGGCCAGGGGCGCGAGCTCGGCTTGCGGGGCTGCAGGTTCGGACCAACGCGCCCAGGCCAGCCAGCCCAAGAACCCCAAAACAAGGAGTGGCAGCAACACCGCTGCATACCGCGTCGGGCGCCTCGGAGAGGGTGCTTGAGCTGCCATCGGCCGAGTTTAGGCCGGGGCTTTTTGGGGCTCTCGGGCGTTGGGGCCTGCCCTCACTCCTCCCACCGAAAGCGCCACCAAGCGATCAAAGCGAACAGCAGCGCAAAGCCCAGCAGCACGGCCGTGGGTGCCAAGGCGTCTGCCAGGCCCTGGCCGCGCCAGGTCATGGCGTCCAGCCCGTCCACCGCCCAGCGGGTGGGCACCACCAAGGTGGCGGTTTGCAGCCACTCGGGGAAGATGAAAGACGGCACCCAGGCGCCGCCCAGCATCACCATCAGCAAGGTGGCCACGATGGCCAGGCCGCGTGTGGCCTCGGGGGTACGGCCCAGGGCGGCGATCATGAGACCGAAGCTGGCGGTGAGCAGGGCAAAAGCGGCCATCACCATGGCAAAGCCAAGCCAACTGCCGAGCACGCGAACGCCAAAGAACAGCATGCCGGCGAGCATGATGGTGGCGAAGAGCACGAAGGCGATGAGGGCCGTGCTGACCATGCGGCTGCCGAGCAAGGTGGCGCGCGACACCGGGGCGGCGCGCAGGCGCTTCCACAGGTCCATTCGGCGCATGAGCAAGAGCCCGATGCCGATGTCCACCCCCAGCATCAAGATGAACTGCACGCCCATGCCGGCAAAGGAGTGCGCGTAGGCGTTGTAGCCCTGGGTGGGGCTGCTGCTGCCCTCCACCAAGCGCAGTGCAAACGGCTGCTGCAGGCCGCCGGCGGAGCCGGAGGCCGCGGACGAGGCAGGGGCGCTTGCCTGCACGCGCTCCACGCTGTCGAACAAAGCCTTCAAGTCGCCCCGCTGCGCTTCGGGCGCGCTCTCGGCCATGCGGCGCAGGTCGGCAAAGCTGCCGCTGCTGGGTGAGAAGGCTTGCTGGGACACCGCTTGCATCACCTGCTGAGTCACAAGGCCGCGCACCAGACCCAGCACCGCCGCTTGCGATGGGTCGTGGGTGAGCACCAGCTCCGGCTTGCTGCCAGCGCCGAACAGGGCGCGCGCTGCTTGCTCGCCAAAGCCTTTGGGCAGTTGCAGGGCGGCGCGCAGCTTGCCTTTCTTGACCAAGGCGACGGCGGCGTCGCCCTCCAGAAGCTGCACGTTCAGGGCCTCGTCGGCTTGCAGACCGGCCACGATGGCTTGGCTGATGGCGCTGCCGTCCAAGTCGGTCACGGCAATGGCCGTGCGGGCCGGCTTGCCGCTGCTGCCGGTGCCGCCGAACAGGAAGCCAAAGAAGGCGGCGATGAGGATGGGTGCGAGCAGGCTCATGACGAGCGCGCGGCGGTCCAGCAGGTAGAGCTGGATGTCCTTGTGGACCAGGGCGGTGAATGCGCTCATGGTTAGGGCCTGTTAACACTACGGGAAGCCACGCGAAAGTGCCTGCAGGGCCGGGAGGCAAGGCGCGCGGCGCTGCCCAGGCTAGCGCCTGGGCGAGCCGGGCAACGCAGCATCGCGGCCCTGCAGGCACTTTCCCTTCGGGTTGCCACCAAAAATGGCCCCCACTTCGTTACGAAGCCTCGCCGGGGCCCAACCCCGGCTTCGTTTCGCGCCTCGTTGGGGTCATTTTTGGATGGCAACGCGCTGGCTTCCCGTAGTGTTACTCACAAGTCAGTAACTTAGGGAACAATCGGATGGGATGGTGACGCGCATGTGGTGTGATTCGTCGCATGAAACGAGACGGTCGCACCTTGGCGCACAACACACTGGAAGAGATGCGCATGCTGGCCTTGCAGCGCATGCGCGAAGGCGAGAAGCCTGCCGCTGTCGCGGCCTCGT
>JBKCVH010000162.1:0-2659 GCA_046317675.1 Burkholderiales bacterium | reverse complement strand
GCTGGCCTCGGGCGCCAGCCCTTGCAGGGCGCTCAAGTCGCGCTGCATCAGGCTGGTCGAGCCCAGCACGGCGTTCATCGGCGTCCGAATCTCGTGGCTCATGTTGGCCAGAAACTCGCTCTTGCTCGCATTGGCGGCTTCAGCGCGGCGCGTGGCTTCGCTCAGCTGCGAGGTGCGCTGCGCGACCAAATCTTCCAGGTGATGCCGGTGCCGCTCCAACTCGGATTCCAAGTTAAGTCGCGCTGAAACCTCGCGCGCTACCGCAGTGAAGCTCCACCTATCGCCTTGGCTGATCCGGGCGATACCCACCTCTAAATGCAGGCGGCGCCCATCTCGATGAAGCCCCTCAACGACACGGCCTGGCGACATGGGCCGCCCAAGAGATGACTCGTTTGCGAACCGAGCCATGTGCTGCACATGGGCAGCGCGATAGGCCGCGGGCATGAGCATCGCCAGCGGCTGCCCGACGGCTTGTGCTTCGGTGTATCCGAAGAGTGCCCCGGCAGCGGCGTTGAAGCTCTCGATCAGCCCTTCCGGCGTCACGGTGAGCATGGCGTCAGGGGCATAGGCAAACAGCTCGCGTTGTCGCTGCTCATTGGCCGCGAGTAGCCGAAGGCTTTGAGCCAAACTCGCCGCCATTTGATTGAAAGCGTCACCGGCATCGCGCAGTTCGGCGGCCAGCGTCGGTTGCACTTGTCGCGTGAGATCGCCCGCCCCCAGCGCCCGAGTGGCTTCTCCCAACTGATGCAAGGGCCGCACCACGATGCGATCCAACCCCAGAAGGAGGAGCAAACACGTCAATGCGAGCCAAACCAGTTGCCACAAGCGTTGCTCCACACTCTCCCTGAGCAGCCGCGTCAGCGCGGGTGAAAGGTCCAGCTTCAGCAGCACCACGCCTTGGCCAAATCCCCGCATTTCACTGGACTCGGCGGGCCAGTTGAAAGCCTGTGCCAAGACCAGTTGACGGCCTTCGTTCAGTTCCAGCAGTTGCGCCTGACCGCTTTGTCGCAAGCCGTCAAACCAAGCCGGCTCAATCTCCGGAAGGTCGGCAGCAAAGCGTCCTTTCTCCGAGCGCAAACTGCTGCTCAGCACGCGGGCGTCGGGCTTGAAGATCAAGGCATGTTTGACACGTGGGTCGGTGGTGCTGAGCACCACCAATTCCTCAAGGACCGAGAGGTTGGAGACCGCCTCTCTTTCTGCCAAGACGACCAAGCGCGACAACTCGGCCCGGGCGTGCTGCTCCGCTTCCGATCGGATCCGGCGGGCGTCATCCCGCAAACCAATCGCCAGCCACACCCCGACCGACCCCACCATGGTCAGCAGCACAGCGCCAAGCAGCAGGTAGCGAATCGAGATGCGGGGCGCCTTCATCTCAGGCCTTGGGCAAAAACTGCGGAGCGGTCAGCGCGTCGTGGGGGCCAGTGCCGGCCAGTGGTTTGGCTGCGGCAGGCAGTAGCGCAGCGCCCTTCATCACACTCAACAAGCGCTGTGCGGTGGTTTCAAGCTCGGGCATCTGGCCTTCCAGCATGCGGCGGTTTGTCGGCAAGTCGGGCAAGTGCAGCAGTTCGAATGCGCGAGAGACGGCTTCGGGAGGGATGCCCAAGCGAGGCGCGATCAGCTCAGCGGCCATGGCGCCATCCTGAAGAAAGGCTGCGCGCGCAGCCAAGAGGCCGCTGACCAGCATGCGCAGTTGTTCCGGATGCTGCTGCGCCGCTTCAGGCCGAACAGCCAGCACATCAACGATCAAGCCGGGCACTTCGGCGCTGGAGAACAGCGTCTTGGCGCCATCGGCCAAGAGTTGCGAGCGCACTGGATCAAAAGTCACCACCGCGTCGACCGATCCGCTGCGCAAGGCCTGTGCGTGCTCATCAAAGGGAACGTTCACGAGCTTGACGTCGTCAGGGCTCAAGCCAGCGCGCGCCAGCGCTGCGTCCAGCATCAAGGCGCCCGTAGCCGATTGCTCGACACCGACCTTTCGACCTCGGATGTCAGCCAGCTTGTCCAAGCCCGGAGCGCCCAATAGAGCATCAGCGCCGTGGGAGACGTCCACCACCGCGACCACCCGCAACATCAGCCCGCGCGCACGGGCGCTCAACACTTCGTCCAGCGTGAGTCCGGCCCCTTCAAGCGTTCCGGCGGCCAAGGCCCTCAGACTCGCATTGGCGGTTGGCATGTCGACCAACCGAAGTTGATCGGATCGCAGGAAGCCCATCTCCCTTGCAAGGGCCATCAATTCGTAGCCGACCCAGGGGTGCGCGCCAATGCGCAATAGGGAGTGCGGCGTCTTGTGGCAAGCGCTGGTGCCCAGTGCTGTGGCGCAGAGGGCTGCGCCCAAGCGGAGGCAATGTCGGCGGCTCAAGCCGCGCAATGAAAGGAAGTCTGGAGAGCTCTGTCGCCGCATGGGTGTCGTTCTCCGTTGATTGGCGGGGTCGTGGGTCAAAGCGGCACCAGCGCCGCCAAGCGGGGCGCATCCTGTGCAAGCAGGCGCTCCAGCGGTCCCAGGTCGAGCGGCATGTCTTCTTTCAGGCTGCGCTCGACCTGCCCTGCCACTTCGCTCAGCGCCACCAAGCCCAGCGAGGCCGCCGTCCCCTTGAGCGAGTGGGCAATGCGCTGGGCCGTTTCCCGGTCACCACTGGCCAGCGCCTCCTGAATCCGCGCG
>JBKCVH010000161.1:0-6150 GCA_046317675.1 Burkholderiales bacterium | reverse complement strand
ACGAGGCCGCGACAGCGGCAGGCTTCTCGCCTTCGCGCATGCGCTGCAAGGCCAGCATGCGCATCTCTTCCAGTGTGTTGTGCGCCAAGGTGCGACCGTCTCGTTTCATGCGACGAATCACACCACATGCGCGTCACCATCGCATCCGATTGTTCCCTAAGTTACTGACTTGTGAGTAACGAGGCCCGCTGCGCGGGCACCCCTGCCTTTGCCGCAAACCCGGCGGCGCAGAGGGGCAGCAGCCAAACCCAGCTATCAGCTCGATGCCTGCAGTCAGCCGCTTGAGGTTCGGTGTTTGGCTGTTGGCTGCTGGGGTTCCGCCCCTTTTGCGCCGCCGGCTCTGGCGCCAAGGCAAGGGCGCGCGCCGCAGGCGCGCCACCCATCTAGCTCGGCCAGACTGTCTGACCGAAGTGAGCAAAGCGAACGCAGGGAGTTTCTGGCCGGCCCTTGTCTTGGCGTCAGAGCCGGGTACTCCTTGGCAAAGCCAAGGAGCGAGCGCATTCGGGGCTTGATCTTTTGGTTCCTTTTGGATCAAGCCAAAAGGAACTCGGCTGCCGGGACGAAATCCCGGCGGGCTCTCTCGCAAACAAACACCCACCACCTCAACGCTGCACGATCTGATCAAACACCCCCCCATCATCAAAGTGCGTCCTTTGCGCCTCCTGCCACCCCCCAAACAACCCATCCACCGTCACCAACTTCACCGCAGCAAACTGCCGCGCAAACTGCGCCGCCACCTGCGGGTCTCGCGGGCGGAAGAAGTGCTGACCGGCTAAGCGCTGCGCCTCGGGGCTGTAGAGGCCGCGCAAGTAGGCCTCAGCCTGCTTGCGCGTACCGCGCTTGTCGACAACGTGATTCACCACCGCCACGGGCGGTTCGGCCAGGATGCTCAAGCTCGGCACCACGATCTCGAAGCGGTCAGCCCCGAACTCCTTGATGGCCAGATGGGCTTCGTTCTCCCAACTGATCAGCACGTCGCCAATGACGCGCTGCGTGAAGGTGCTCAAAGAGCCGCGCGCGCCGCTGTCGAGCACGCGGGTGTTGGCGTAGATGCGTTTGACGAAGTCGCGGGTGCTGGCTGGCGTGGCGCCTGGTTGGCTGCTGGCATAGGCCCAGGCGGCCAGGTAGTTCCAGCGCGCGCCGCCGCTGGTTTTGGGGTTGGGGGTGACGACCTCAATGCTGCTGCGCGCCAAGTCGGGCCAGTTGGTGATGCGCTTGGGGTTGCCCTTGCGCACCAAGAAAACGATGGTGCTCGTGTAGGGGCTGGCGTTGTGCGGCAGGCGCTTTTGCCAGTCAGCGGGCAGCAGCTTGGCCTTGTCGTGCAGCACGTCGATGTCGTAGGCCAGCGCCAAGGTCACCACGTCGGCTTGCAGGCCGTCAATCACTGAGCGCGCTTGTTTGCCCGAGCCGCCGTGGCTTTGCTGGAAGGTGATGGTTTCGCCCGTTTGCGCCTTCCACTGCTTGGCGAACTGTGCGTTGTAGGCCTGGTAGAACTCGCGCGTTGGGTCGTAGCTGACGTTGAGAAGTTGCGTTTGGGCCTGAGCGGCGAAGGCCAGGAAACTGGCCGCGAGGGCAATGAAGAATCGCATGGGAAGCACGAAGATTGAACAAGGCCTTCATGCTCGCGGAGCCACCTCAATTACCCAAGCAAGAAGATCTGCTTCGCTCCGCACGGGCGCGCTGCAATGCTTATTCCGTTTGCGTCGCCTCGCGCACGCGCTCCTCGGTCAAGGCCGGAACGCAGGCTTCCAAAAAGCGGTAGGCAAAACCGCGCAGGTACTGGCCTTTTTTGAGTGCGATGCGGGTGGTGTTGATCGGAAACAGTGCCTCGGCGTTCAACAAGCGCAGACCCGCGTCCCGCTCCGGGTGAAAGGCCATGGCGGCTATCAAGCCCACGCCGAGGCCAATCTGTACATAGGTCTTGATGACGTCGGCATCGAGCGCCGACAGCACCACATCCGGCGCTAAACCTGCGGCGGCGAAAGCGGCGTCGATCCGCGAACGGCCGGTGTAGCCCGGGTGGTAGGTGATGAGCGGGGTCTCGGCCAAGGCCTCTAAGGTGAGCGCGCCGGGTTCGGCCAAAGAGTGGCCTTCTGGAACCACCACGGCGTGGTGCCAGTCGTAGAACGGGAAGCTCACCAAGCCTTCCATGCCGGCCAGGGCTTCGGTGGCGATGCCGATGTCCGCCTCGCCGGCCAACAGCATGGAGGCGATCTCGGCCGGGCTGCCTTGGTGCAGCACCAAGTGCACCTTGGGGAAGAGTGCTTTGAAGCGCTGCACCACGGGTGGCAGCGCGTAGCGGGCTTGGGTGTGGGTGGTGGCCAGTGTGAGTTGGCCTTGCTCGGCGTTGCTGAACTGCGCCGCCACGCGCTTGATGTTCTGGGCGTCTTGCAGCATGCGCTCGACGGGCGCCATCAGCGCCTTGCCCGGCTCGGTCAGGCCCGTCAGGCGCTTGCCCTTGCGCACGAAGATTTCCACGCCGAGCTCGTCTTCCAATTCCTTGATGTGCTTGCTCACCCCCGACTGCGAGGTGAACAGCACGGCCGCCACCTCGGTCAGGTTGAAGTCGCAGCGCAGCGCCTCGCGCAGGATGCGCAGTTGCTGAAAGTTCATGCGGCTTTCGGATTCACGAGCGGATACAGGCTGACTTGCGCCGCCTGCACCCGCACCGCTTGGCCGGGCTGCAGGTCCAGCCGCTCGGCGTGCTCGCGGCTGAGTTCGGCGTCCAGGTGCTCGCCCAGTGCGCCACGCAGCTCCACGCGCGCTGCGGCGCCAAAGGCCAGCACGCGAACCACCGTGGCCGGCAGGCCGGTGGCGGCCGGGTCGGTGTGAATCAGCAGTTCGTGCGGCCGCGCATAGGCCTGCACGGCGCCGTCTTGCTGCGTGCCTGCATGGGCCAGCGCTTGCTCGCCAATCTGCAGCACACCGCCGTGCACGCGGCCCTCAAAGCGGTTCACCGTGCCCAGGAAGCCGTACACAAAGGCATTGGCCGGCTGTGCGTAAACCTGCTGCGGTGTGCCCACTTGCTGCACGCTGCCGTGGTCCATCAGCACCACGCGGTCGGCCACTTCCAGGGCCTCTTCTTGGTCGTGGGTCACGAACACGCTGGTGATGTGCAGGTCGTCGTGCAGGCGGCGCAGCCATCGGCGCAGTTCTTTGCGCACCTTGGCGTCCAGCGCGCCAAAGGGCTCGTCCAGCAGCAGCACCTTGGGCTCCACGGCCAATGCGCGCGCGAGCGCAATGCGTTGGCGCTGGCCCCCGCTGAGCTGCGGCGGGAAGCGGTCGGCCAGCCAGTCCAGCTGCACCAGGTTCAGCAGCTCATGCACCTTGGCCTGGATCTGCTTCTCGGGCAGGCGCTCTTTGCGCGGCTTCACCCTCAGGCCGAAGGCGACGTTGTCGGCCACCGTCATGTGGCGGAACAAGGCGTAATGCTGGAAGACAAAGCCCACTTGGCGCTCGCGCACATGGGTGTCGCTGGCGTCTTCGCCGTCCAGCAAAACGCTGCCACGGTCGGGCGTTTCCAGGCCCGCAATGATGCGCAGCAGCGTGGTCTTCCCGCAGCCGCTGGGGCCAAGCAGGGCGGTCAGCTCGCCGGTGGGGAAGTCGAGGCTGACATCGCCCAGTGCCGTGAAGCTGCCAAAGGACTTGTGGATGTTGCGAACTTGGATGCTCATCGCGAAGCCTTCCACTCAATGAATGATTTGATGCCCAAGGTGACCAGGGCAAGCAGCGCCAGCAGCGAAGCCACGGCGAAGGCGGCGGCGAACTGGTACTCGTTGTAGAGAATTTCGACGTGCAGCGGCAGCGTGTTGGTCTGCCCACGGATGTGGCCACTGACCACCGAGACGGCGCCGAACTCCCCAAAGGCGCGGGCATTGCAGAGGATCACGCCGTAGAGCAGGCCCCACTTGATGTTGGGCAAGGTCACGTGCCAGAACACCTTCCAGCCACTGGCCCCGAGCACCACGGCGGCTTCTTCTTCATCGCGGCCCTGCGCCTGCATGAGCGGAATCAGCTCGCGCGCCACGAAGGGGAAGGTCACGAAGAGGGTGGCCAGCACGATGCCGGGCACGGCAAAGATGATCTTGATGTCGTGCGCCTGCAGCCACTCGCCGAACCAGCCCTGCGCGCCGAAGAGCAGCACGTAGATCAAACCGGCCACCACCGGCGAGACCGAGAAGGGCAGGTCGATGAAGGTCAGCAGCAGGTGCTTGCCCCGGAAGTCGTGCTTGGTGATGGCCCAGGCAGCCGACACGCCAAACACCAGGTTCAGCGGCACGGCAATGGCGGCGGCCAATAGCGTGAGCTTGAGGGCCGAGACGGCATCGGGCTCCAGCAGCGCCGCCACATAAACCGACCAGCCTTTGCGCAGCGCCTCGGTGAACACCGCAGCCAGCGGCAGGATGAGGAAGAGCACAAAGAAAGACAGCGAGAGGCCCAGAATGGTCCACCGCACCCAAGGCTGCTCGCGCGTGGCCGGGTTGTCTTGGAACTTCGCCTTGCTGCGCGGCACGAGCAGCAGGCTGGATGTAGCGCCGCTCATCGTCGCCCCTCCCCATTGCGCCGTGCGCTCCAGGCTTGCAGGCCGTTGATGGTGAGCAAGAGCGCGAAGGAAATGATGAGCATCACCATGGCAATGGCGGTGGCGCCCACGTAGTCGTACTGCTCCAGCTTGCTGATGATCATCAAGGGCGTGATCTCACTCACCATGGGAATGTTGCCGGCGATGAAGATCACCGAGCCGTACTCGCCCACCGCCCGCGCAAAGGCCAGTGCAAAGCCGGTCAGCAGCGCAGGTGCCAGCATGGGCAGCAGCACCAGGCGGAAGGTCTGCCAGCGCTGCGCGCCGAGCGCGGCGGCCGCTTCTTCCAGTTCGGTCTCCATGTCTTCGAGCACCGGCTGCACCGTGCGCACCACGAAAGGCAGGCCGATGAAGATCAGCGCCACCAAGATGCCGGTGGGCGTGAAGGCGACCTTGATGCCGTGCTCTGCCAGCGGCGCGCCCAGCCAGCCATTGGGCGCGTACAGGGCAGTGAGGGCGATGCCGGCCACGGCGGTGGGCAGCGCAAAGGGCAGGTCCACCAGCGCATCCACGATCTTCTTGCCCGGGAACTCGTAGCGCACCAGGCTCCAGGCAAGCAAGAAGCCGAACACCGCATTGATGGCAGCCGCCATGAGCGCGGTGCCAAAGCTCAAGCGGTAGCTGGCCACCACGCGCTCGCTGCTGGCGGCCGCCCAGAAGGCGTCAAAGCCATGGCCAGCGCTCTTCAGGAAGACGGCGCACAGCGGAATGAGCACCACCAGCGACAGGTAGAAGAGGGTGAAGCCCAGCGTGGGCGCAAAGCCCGGCAGCACGCGGTGCCGCTTGCGGCGGGGTGCCACCGACGTTGGCGGCGCGGGCAGAACAGCGTCCATCAGGGCCTCAACGTTTGATGACCAACTGGTCGTAAACGCCGCCGTCGGCAAAGTGCGTCTTGGCCGCCTTGGTCCAGCCGCCGAGCAGGCCGTCCACGGTGAAGGTCTTCACCGTGCCGAAGCGCTGCGCGTGGCGCTTGGCCACCTCGGCATTGCGGGGGCGCAGGTTGTGGCGAGCCAGGATTTCCTGTGCCTCGGGCGTGTAGAGGAAGTCCAGGTAGGCCTTGGCCAAGGCTTGAGTGCCGCGCTTGGCGGTCACTTTCTCGTTGAGCGCCACCGGCATCTCGGCCTCGATGGTCACCGAGGGGTAGACCACATCAAAGAGGCCCTTGCCGAACTCGTTCTCGATCAGCTCGGCCTCGTTCTCGAAGGTCACCAGCACATCACCAATGCCGCGCTGCGTGAAGGTGGTGGTGGCACCGCGACCGCCGCCGTCCAGCACCGGCACATTGGCCAGCAGCTTGGCCACGCGCTCACGCGCCTGGGCCTCGGTACCGCCCGCAGCAATCACGCTGCCCCAGGCGGCCAAGTAGGTGTAGCGGCCATTGCCCGAGGTCTTGGGGTTGGGCACGATGACTTGCAAACCGCTGCGCGTGAGATCCGCCCAGTCCTTGATGCCCTTGGGGTTGCCCTTGCGCACCAGGACCACGATGGTGCTGGTGTAGGGGCTGGAGTTGTGCGGCAGGCGCTTTTGCCAGTCGGCCGGGATCAGCCCGGCCTTGGCGTGCAGCTCGT
>JBKCVH010000160.1:0-9874 GCA_046317675.1 Burkholderiales bacterium | reverse complement strand
GCTCAGGGCCACCACCTGCAGCGCAATTTGCTCTGCCTGACCCTGCCGGCTGGCCAAGGCAGCGGCTGCAAGTTGCTGACGCCACTCCACCAGGCGCTGTTGGCGCCCCCAGTCCCAAATCGGCCCTTGCAGCTGAACGCCCAAGCGTGCCTCCAGGCCACTCGGACCGTTGATCGTGCCCTGACGGCTGCCCGCCAAGCCCGACTGCAGGGTCATTTGAATCTGCGGCAAAGAACCCAATTGCGCTTCTCGAACCTCATCTTGCGCAGCCGCCTCCAGCAAGCGCGCAACACCCACTTGCCGGCTGCGCTGCTGAGCCAGCTCCACCAGCTCAATGAGGTGGCTGCGGGGGTCGTGCTGTGCGGCGCTTGTACCCGTCGAGGTGGCAAGTTGGGGCTCTGCGCGTGCGGCTTCTTCATCACCACATCGCCCTGCGCTGACGGGCAAGGGCTGCGTGGTTGGGGGCTGTGCCGCCACAACGCGGGGTTTGCTTCGTGCTTTGGGCTGCGCCTTGGACTCAGCTTGGGCGCTGATGCAAGTGCCCAGCAAGCAAATCAAAGCGAGACGCCCAAGAAGGCGCCCTGCGAAGCGACGAAATGACGATGGTGACAGCAGGCCCTGCATAAGGCCTACATGGGAGCACGCACCGTGGCACCCCAGCCGCCGCAAAAGCAGGGGCAAAGCTGCGTTATTGGCCGCTTTGGACGTTGCGCGTGTCTTGACCGATTGGCAGCCCGATACGAGGCCCGGCGCTTCGGCCGCTGTTTAGCCAAATCCCTGATGCATTGGATGCGCTGCAGCTGGCCTTGAGGCGGCGTACGGAGTTCGACGGTCTCGGGCCAGATGATCTGCTGGACTGTCTGATCCAAGAACCGGGCGAGCGGCCTTTCGCCTCAGCCTGGGTCTTGGCCTATCGGGAAGGTCTGGCCTGCGGTTTGGTGCTGCCTTCCTTGCACGATGAGGGCTCGATCATGGGTCTGGGCCTCACGCCAGCGGCGGCAGGAAGTGGCCTTGGCCGCGCACTACCCCGTCATGCACTGGACTCCTTGCATTCCCTGGGCGCCAAGCGCTACGTGGATCACATCGATGCAGACTCCAAGCCGATGCGCTCGCTCCGCGCTAGCCATGGTTGCATCGTGCAGTGCTCATTGCACCAGTTCCGTTTGGGTCCACCGTAGCCGGGATGGCGAATCGAGCGAAGGCCAGGCCTACACCTCAACGCTCTCTTAACGCTTCACGGCTCTTGAGCATCGGCCGCAGCAAGTAGCTGAGCACCGAGCGCTGGCCCGTCTTGATCTCCACCGTGGCGGCCATGCCCGGTATGAGTGGTAAGGGTTGCCCGTGGCGCGGGCGCAGTTCGTTGCGTTCGCTCACGATGATGGCGCGGTAGTAGGTGGAGTCGGGGCCTTTGTCGGCATCGCCGAGGGCGTCGGGGCTGATGAAGGACACGCTGCCGTGCAGGCCGCCCCAAACGTTGAAGTCGTAGCCGGCCAGTTTGACCTCAGCCCCCTGCCCCACGCTGACAAAGCCGATGTCCCGGGGCTTCACCCGCGCCTCAACCAGCAAACGGCCGCCCATGGGCGAAATCTCCATGATGGGAGTGCCGCCGCCCACCACGCCACCAACGGTATTCATGTAAACGCGCTTCACGATGCCGTCTACAGGGCTGGTGAGGGTGGTGCGCTCCATCTGGTCATTGCGAACCACCAGCTGCTCGTCCAGCATGGCCAACTCGTTTTGGAGGCGAACCAACTCGGCGCTGACTTCCTGGCGGAAGCGGTTGATGCGTTCGGTGCGCGAGCCCTGCATTTCGCTGACTTGGCGGGTGAGGCGCATCACTTCCACGTTGCTCATCAGGCCTTGCGCCGACATGCGCTGCGCCATCTCCAATTCGCGCTGAACCAATCCAATGGAACGGTTGGCGCCGGCGAGGCTGTCTTCCATGAGGCGACGCCTGCTCTCAAAAGCTTCGGTTTCGGCAGCGCGCAAAGCCTTGGCATCTTTCAGCTCCGGGGGGAACACCAGTGCGCCGCCTGTTGCCTCAGCGCGCAGGCGGGCCACCGTGGCGGTGAGCGCCTTGCGGCGCAGTTCGCTCTCGTTCTGGGAGGCCTCGATCCGCGTGGGGTCTAGGCGCACAACAGACTGGCCTTTTTTGACCTGATCTCCCTCGCGAACCATCATTTCGCCGAGCAGGCCGGGCTCCAAACTTGCAATGACTTGGTCGCGTCCGTCGGGAACGATACGGCCCTCAGCCCGGGTGATTTCGTCGACCTCGGCCCATGCGGCCCATGCAATGAACACGATGACCAGGGCGAGCAGCAGGTACAGCACCCAGGTGACCCGTGGCAGCTTTTCGTCGACCTGCGCTGCCGCGATGGCCGAGAGGAACTGGTCCTCGCCGGACTTCAGATCGGCCATGCGCGCAACTCCAGCACCCGCCTCATACCGACTGCTGACGACCCACAGGCTGGGCGCTCGGGTGATGGCGCACTTTCTCGTCATCGCCCGTTGGGGCTTGGGCTGGCTTGGCTCCAGACAGTGCCGCCAGCACCGCGTCTCGCGGGCCGTCCATGACGATGCGGCCGTTGTCGACCACCACGATGCGCTGCACCAACTCCAGCACAGCCGGGCGGTGAGTGACCACCACCAAGGTGCAGTGCGGGGCGGCATCGCGCAGTTGGCGCAGGAACGCCAGCTCGCTTTGCGCGTCCATGCTGCTGGTGGGCTCGTCCATCAGGAGCACATCGGGCTCGTGCACCAAGGCACGGGCCAAGGCCACCATCTGGCGCTGGCCGCCAGAGAGCAAGCCGCCCATCTCGCCAACACCTAAATCCCAGCCTTGTGGGTGGGTACTGATCAAGCGGTCGAGCCCCGTCACCCGAGCCACTTGGGCCAGGCGCGCAGCATCCACATCGGGCCGCCCCATGCTGACGTTGTCGCGCAGCGTGCCATTGAACAGGCGCGGCTCTTGATTCACAAAGCCCAGGTGAGCGCGGAATTCGGCTGGGTCGATCTGACGCATATCGATGCCATCCACCTCAACGGCGCCCTCGGTGGGCTGGTAGAGGCCAGCGAGCAAGCGAAGCACCGTGCTCTTGCCCGAACCGATGCGGCCGAGGACGGCGATGCGTTCGCCGGGCTCGATGCTCAGGCTGACGCCTTTAAGAACCTTGGGTGGGTTGCCGTCGACACCGCTTGGGAGCGGATAGCAAAAGCCGACATCGTGCAGGCGCAGCTTGCAGCGGGCGTCTCGGGCCATGGCCACGTAAGCGCGCTCGGCGTCGCGTTCCTGGGGCGCTTTCATCATCTTGTCGAGACTAAAAAGAGCCGCGCGCGCACCTTGGTAGCGCGTGGCCACGCCCACGATTCCCGACAGTGGACCCAGCGCCCGGCTCGCGAACATGATGCCGCCAATGAGACCGCCCGCGGTGAGGCGTCCGTCTTGGATCAAGTAAACGCCCCAGACCAGCATGATCAAGGTGATGAGTTGCTGCGCCGTCATGCTCAAGTTGTTGGTGAGCGCCGTCACGGTTCGCATTTTGAGTGCGCTCTCGGCGGCAACGGCCGTACTGGACTCAAACCGCCGCATGAACCGGCCTTGGGCCCCGCTCGTTTTGAGGTCTTCCAAGCCCTCCACGGCTTCCACCAAAGTGCCATGCAGATCGGCTTGCTCGCGCATGTTGCTGTGCACCGACTTGCGCACATGGCTTTGAAGCAAAACGGTGATGCCAAGCACCATGGGAACAGCAAATACCAACACCCAGCCCAAATCGCCACCGACCACGAAGGTCATGGCAATGAAGATGACGATGAACGGCAAGTCGGACAGGGCAGACAACGAGGCGGAGGCGAAGAAATCTCGCACCAACTCAATTTGCGACATGTAGTGCGCGTAACTGCCGGCACTTTCCGGCTTGTGCTCCATGCGCACGCCCAAGGCTTGGCGGAACAGCTTGCTGCCAATAATGAGGTCGGTCTTGCGGCCCGCCAAGTCAATGAGGTGGCTGCGCAGCGTGCGCGCGAACAAGTCAAAACTCAGGGCGATGAAAGCGCCGATGGCCAGCGTCCAGAGCGTGGTCAGGGCTTGGTGAGGGATCACCTTGTCGAAGATGACCGAAGTCACCAGGCCAATCACCAACAGCAGCACGTTGGACAGCAGCGCCGCGACCATGCTGGCCCGGTAGTACGGCATGAAGCGCCGCATGGTGCCCCAGAGCCAGTGGCTGCTGGTCGGCCGCAGCACTTCTTCCGCGCTCTTGCCGCTTGCGGCTTGCTCGCGCAAGGTGGCCACGAGCACAAAGCCGCTATAACTGTCACTGAGTTCCTCCGCGGTGGCAGCGGCGGGTTGCCCGGCGCCATCAGGGAACACGACTTCGTAGCGGCAGTCTTCCGGTCGGCCGCTTTCGGCCTCCAGGCGGCGCGTGAGCACGCAGGCATCGCCCTCGCCAAGCAGCAGCACGGCCGGCAGCAGCAAGGGGCTGATGTCGACGATGCGCTTGGCCAGCAGGCCGGCGTTGTAGCCGGCGTCCTTCATCAGGCGCAGGGCCTGATCAGGCATGAGCGGCCCGTCAACCGGCTGGCCCGCCCGAAGCGACTCGGGGCTGCGCGCGCGGCCATGGTGGTTGGTGAGCCACACCAAACACTGCAGCAAGGCATCGGTCACGGGTGGCGCGGCAACTTGCTGCGCCACTTGCACCTGCTCCTCCAGCTTGGGCGGCGCAAAGCTCGGCGCCACCTGTAAGGGCGAGCGCGCTCCGCGCGGCTTGTTGGAAGCCGCGTTGAAGAAGGCGTCGTCTTTGCTGGCCATCAGTGGGTCGGGTTACAGGATCGGGTCAAGCGGTTGCAGGGCTTGGCCGGCCCGCGCTTGGCCAGCCAAATGCGCGTATTGCCGCTCAACATCGCGCACGATGGCCGGGATGTCAAACAGCGGGCTGTTTCGACCGCTTTCGGCAAGGTAGCGCTTGTAGGAAGCCGCCCGCGCCGGGTTTCGGCCAATTTGTACCGCTAAGCGCTCGTAATCGGCCAAGGTTTCCGTGATCAGGTCCGGCAAGCCCACCGCAGTGAGCAAGCTGCCGCACATGCGGCTGATGTAAGAGCGGCCACTCAAAGTCAGGATGGGCGCACCGGCCCAGAGGCAATCGCTAGCGGTTGTGCCTGCGTTGTACGGAAAGGTATCCAAAACCAAGTCAGCCAGGGCAAAGCGCGCCAGGTAATCCGGCGGGGCCACGCGGGGCGCAAAGATGAGTCGCTCTGCGGCAATGCCGGCCGCCTGCGCGGCCGCCTTCAGGTTCGCCTCGGCCCAGCGGTTGTCGGCCAGCAGCCAAAGCACGCTGCTGGGCACCTGCTGAAGCACGCGCAGCCAAGTGCCGAACATTTCAGGGCTGATCTTGTGGTTGTTGTTGAAAACAGCAAACACGAAAACGTCTTGCGGCAATTGGTATTGCTCACGCGAGGGCGGAGCGCCTATCGGGCGCTGGCGGTCGCTCACTTGGTAGCAGGGCTGGATCGGAATGGGGCGCTCGCTGCAAAAGGGCAGGTACTCGGGCTGGAAGGTGTAGCGGTCGGCCAGCATGAAGTCGACGCCAGGCAAAGCGGACGTTGCGGGCAAACCCAAGTAGCCCACCTGCACCGGCGCGGGCCGGTAAGCCAGGATGTTGGGCCGAGCGCCGCTGGTGAGGCCCTGGAGGTCGACCAGCACATCCACGCCATCTGCGGCAATTCGGCGGGCGGCCGTTTCGTCGTCCAGGGCATGAAGCGCCACGCTGCCATCAAAACTGCGCTTGATGCGCTCGCGCAGCGCCGTGCCGTCTTCACGCGACCACTCGTAGGCGAGCACCTCAAAGCGGCTGCGGTCGTGCAATTCGTAAAGCTCGGCGCTCAGCAAGCCCACGGCATGGGTGCAGAGGTCACCAGACAAGTAGCCCAGCTTGATGCGGCCTGCGCGCTGCGCCGGTCCATGCAAGCGGTGATAGGGCTTGCCGCTGTACTTCACAACCTTTTCGTAGGCAAAGCGTTGCGCGCCGAGCAACTGCACCGCCGGGTCGTCGCTGTGGCTCAGCATGGCCAGTGCCGAGGTGTACACCAACAGTTGATTGGGCGTGACTTCGCCGACCGCCTTGTGAACCGGCCACGCGCACTGTTTTTGGCGGATGTGCACGTAATGCTGAATCACATCGCCCTGCCCCGCTTTGAGCTCCAAGCTGCGCTTCATCAGCGCTTCGGCTTCGTCGTAGCGTCGCTGCTGCTCTAGCAAGCGGGCGCTGTTGTTCAGCGCGTGCAGGTGCAAATCCAGGGGCTCAGCACCCACATAGTCCAGGGGCTGCAAGGCGTCAAACACTTCGCGCCAGAGGGTCAGCGCCTCGTCGACCTTGCCCAAATGCTCCAGTTGGTGCGCCAGGTTGAGCCTCGCCTGCGCAAAGTCGGGCTTGTGGACCAGGGCCTGCCGGTAGGTGGACTCCGCAGCCTCGTAGCGACGCAAGCTTCCCAAGATCGTTCCGAGGTTGAACAAGGCGACCGACTTGTGCCCCGCCGCCGTGGTGTGAGCTAGCCAAGTTTCATAGAGCAGCGCTGCCGCTTCGAGCTGCCCTTGCTGCTGCAGCGCCCCGGCTTGCGCCATCAGTTCGGGCAAGGCGATCTGATCGGCGCGCGCTCGATCCATCACGCCGTCTTCCGACCGGACGGGGGCTATAGCTGCTTTTGCGTTGGCTGAAATGGCGACGACCTTGGGCATGTGACTCCTGAACACCAAGCCTGGAACAGGCCTAACTCGCAGGCAAGTTAAGCCGGGGAACGATGTTAGGCGCCGCAACGCACGACTCCCGTGGAGAAATGGTCGGTTTCCCTGGGGTTGATCGGTGCAGCAGACCGCCACAATCCGCCCCCGCCATGCTCAATGTGATCATCCTCGACGACTACCAAGACGCCGTGCGCAAATTGCGCTGCGCGTCGCTGCTTGAAGTCGAGGGCTTGCACGCCAAGGTGTTCACCAACACCGTGAAGGGCATCGGCCAGCTTTCGGTGCGGCTACGGGATGCAGACGTGCTCGTCACCGTGCGCGAACGCACCTCCTTCCCGCGCCAACTGCTTGAGAAGCTGCCCAAACTCAGATTGATCAGCCAAACCGGCCGGGTGGGCAGTCACATCGATGTGGAAGCCTGCACCCGGCTCGGCATCGCCGTGGCCGAGGGCGGTGGCTCGCCAGTGGCCCCGGCAGAGCTGACTTGGGCTCTGATCATGGCGGCCATGCGCCGGCTGCCGCAATACATCGGCAACCTCAAGCATGGTGCCTGGCAGCAAAGTGGCTTGAGGTCGGCCTCCATGCCGGCCAACTTCGGCGTCGGCATGCGGCTGTCCGGCAAGACCCTCGGAATTTTTGGCTACGGCACCATTGGTCAACTGGTGGCCGGCTATGGCAAGGCCTTCGGCATGAAAGTGCTCATCTGGGGCAGCGAAGCTTCGCGCCTCGAAGCCATGGCCGACGGTTACGAGGCGGCCGAAAGCCGCGAAAAGTTCTTCGCCGGCTGCGATGTGCTGAGCCTGCATTTGCGGCTGACGGATGCCACGCGGGGCCTCATCAAGTTTGAGGATTTGGCCCTGATGCAGCCGACCGCCTTGTTCGTCAACACCTCCCGCGCCGAACTGGTGGCCGAGAATGCCCTAGTCTCGGCCCTGAACCGGGGCCGGCCGGGCATGGCGGCCATCGATGTGTTCGAGAGCGAGCCCATTTTGCAAGGGCATCCGCTGCTTCGCATTGAGAACGCCGTGTGCACGCCGCACATTGGCTATGTGGAGCAAGACAGCTACGAGCAGTACTTCCACGCTGCCTTCAAGAACGTGGTGAATTTTTCGCGCGGGGAGCCGAGCGGTTTGGTCAACCCCGAGGCGCTAAAGCTTCCCAGATGAACCAGCCGCGCAGCCCTTGGCATTGGGCGATTGGCCGGTATCGAGCGAGGCTGAAGCAGGGGGAAGCCCTCGGTAGCCGAACGGCTGGCCCTGACCCCGTTATCACAATGGAGCGTTCCAATTGGCTTTGAACTTGATCACCGGCGGCTCGCGCGGCCTTGGGCTTGCACTGGTGCAGCAGTTGCTTCAAGAAGGCGAGCGCGTCATTGAGTTCTCGCGCTCGGCACCGCACCCCTTCTCTGTGCGCGCTGACTTGAGCGAACCCCTGGCCTTTGCGTCCACCGTGGCTGCCACCTTGGCTGCCCTGGACCGCAGCGCCTTGGAAGGCGGAATCCGCATCATTCACAACGCAGGCCTGATCGAACCCATTGGGCCGGCCGCCGGGCAAGCGCCAGCCGCCCAGTTGGCCAACTTGAACGCCAACCTGTGCAGCGCCGTGCTGGGCCTGAGCGCCATGGTGGCGGCGTTGCAAGACGTGCCGGGGCGCAAATGCTTGCTCAGCATTTCATCGGGGGCGGCCCAGCGCCCCATTGCCGGCTGGAGCCTCTACTGCACCGCCAAAGCTGGGCTGGAGATGTTCGTGCGCACCTTGGCGCAAGAGCAGAGCCAAGAGTCCAAGCCTTTCATTGCCGTCAATGTGAACCCGGGCGTCATCGACACCGAAATGCAAGCCACCTTGCGTGCTGCAGGTCCTGAGGCCTTCCCTGACCACGCGGTTTTCGTAGCGCGCCATGCGGAAGGCCAACTGCAGTCGCCGGCTGCGGTGGCCACTCGCGTTTTGGCCATTGCAAGGCGCAATGACCTCGTAGGCGGCGAGCGCTACGACGCGAGTGCGCCGCCGCGCTGATCAAGCCGCCGCCTGAAAGTGGCTGTGAAAGCCAAAAGGCACCCAGTAAGGCAGTTCAACGACGGCCAAAGGCCCGGCGGACAGGGCCTCGGCGTCAAACACGCTGGCAAAGCTCTTTTGGGTGCGCGCATTGAAGCCAGTCCCCACGAGCCAGCCTTGCCCTTCGCGCTGGCTACCCGGCTTCGGTATCAGCACATGCTCCTCCACAACGGTGTGGGCATCAAAGGCAAAGGCATCAACGCGGCCACGCTCAACATCCAGGCGCTGCAGCGCGTTGAAGCCCCAGCGGGGAGCCTGGAGGCCCATTTGGGCGGGGTAGTAGATGAAGCGATTGCGCCGGGCCACCACACGGGGGTCGACCTGGGGGAACTCCACCGACTCGGTGCGCGACTGCCGCTGAATGCGTCCGCTGGCCAAGTCAATGGCCAGAAATTGCGGGGTGGATGGCGCGCCGTGTGATGCCTCTTGCCCACCCAAGATGTCGTTGAAGCGGCCGCTCAGGAATTCATCGATATCGGAGCGAACGTAGTCGAGCCGCAAGGTCTTGCCGTCGTCCCAGGCGTTGCCGAAGTGGAAAACCAACTCGGGTGGCAGCTCCAGCGTTTTGTGAACCTGCAGCGTGGCCTTGTCGATGATGAGCACGCGCATCGGTGCCTTGGCATCCCAGCGCATGGCGTTCACCATGCTGGCGCCGTCCCGAGTGGCCGCCATGTCCAGCGTCAGGGGCGGCAGAAGGAAGGTGATGAAGCGTTCGCTCACGACAAAGTCGTGCACCATCGCGGCGGTGGGCAGTTGCAGCACTTGGCTGCGCTGGAGCCTGCCGTCGGCAGCAATTTGGTAGAGCACCAAGCGACCGGCGAAGGTGCCGAAGTTCCAGAGCGTGCCATCGCGCTCGCGCTTGGGGTGCGCACTGAAGGACACTCCTTTGAGCTCTGGCGCCCAAGTGCGAGGGCCGATGGTACGCAAGCTCGTGGGGTCCAACTCGTAGGCCGTACCACCCTCCCATAGCGACTACAGCCGCCCCTCCTGATCGTTGACGCTGGTGTTGGCGGCATGAACATAGTCCGGCACGCGCACCGGCAGCTTTGCCGCAATGGCGGTGCCAAAGGCCGGCACGAGAAAGAC
>JBKCVH010000159.1:0-14079 GCA_046317675.1 Burkholderiales bacterium | reverse complement strand
CGGATCTTCTCGTCCTCGCGGTGCAGCGCCAGGTGCGTGTGCTCCCGGCCTGTGGCTTTGCTTTGCGCGGCCCAGGCCTTCACGGCCACGTGGCCGTTGGTCTCGGGCGCCAGTTGCAAGATGACTTCGCAGGCGTCAATGTCGGTCACGATGCGCGCTTGGCCGGCGGCGTTCTTGCCGTTGAGCTCGGCCAACTGGGCCACCTCGGTTTGGGTATCCCAACCGATGCCCTTGCCGCCGTTGCCCAACTTGTCGAGCAGCGGGCCCAGCGCAGTGAAGCGTGCGAAGGTGGCGGGGTAATCGCGCTCGACCACGGCGATATTCGGCGCTGTTTTACCCGGAATCAGCTCGCACTCGCCCTTCTTCCAGTCCTGCACGCCAAAAGGCTGGGCGAGCTCGGCTGGCGTGTCGTGCATCAAAGGGCTCAGCACCACTTCTTTTTCCACGCCCAGGTGGCCCACGCACACCTCGCTAAAGGCCTTGGCAAAGCCCTTGTAGATCTCCCAGTCGGAGCGCGACTGCCACACCGGGTCGACCGCAGCCGACAGCGGGTGAATGAAGGGGTGCATGTCGCTGGTGTTGAGGTCGTTCTTCTCGTACCAGCTGGCGGTGGGGAGCACGATGTCGGAGTAGAGGCAGGTGGTGCTCATGCGGAAGTCGAGCGTCACCAGCAGGTCCAGCTTGCCCTGGGGGGCTTCGGTGTGCCAGCGCACCTCGCGTGGCTTGGCGTCGTCCACGCCCAGGTCTTTACCTTGCACGCCGTGTTCGGTGCCCAGTAAGTGCTTGCAGAAGTACTCGTGGCCCTTGCCGCTGGAGCCCAGCAGGTTGGAGCGCCAAACGAACATGTTGCGCGGCCAGTTCTGCGGTGCGTCGGGGTCTTCGCAGCTGAACTGCAAGGATCCGTCGCGCAGCCCCCGCACCACGTAGTCCTTCGGGTTCATGCCGGCCTCTTCGGCGTCCTTCACCACTTGCAGCGGATTCGTTTTGAGCTGCGGCGCGCTGGGCAACCAGCCCATGCGCTCGGCGCGCACGTTGCAGTCGATCAAGCTGCCGTTGAACTCGGCCTTCTCAGCCGCTGTGGCCAGCGGCGACAGCACCTCGGTCACGTCGAGCTTTTCGTAGCGCCACTGGTCGGTGTGGGCGTAGAAGAAGCTGGTGCTGTTCATCTGGCGCGGCGGGCGCACCCAGTCGGTGGCGAAGGCCAGTGGCACCCAGCCGGTTTGTGGGCGCAGCTTTTCTTGGCCCACGTAATGCGCCCAGCCGCCCCCGCTTTGACCAATGCAACCGCACATCATCAAGAGGTTGATGACACCGCGGTAGTTCATGTCGCAGTGGTACCAATGGTTCATCGCCGCGCCGATGATGATCATCGACTTGCCCTTGGTCTTGTGGGCGTTTTCAGCGAACTCGCGCGCCACGCGCACCACTTGCGCACGTGGCACGCCGGTGATGGCCTCTTGCCAAGCGGGTGTGTAGGGTGCGTTGTCGTCGTAGTCCTTGGCGCCGGTGCCAAAGCCGCGATCAATCCCGTACTGCGCCGCCTGCAGGTCGAACACGGTGGCCACCAGCACGTTGCCGTCTTGGGTCTGTAGGCGGGTGGCTGGCACCCTGGCAATGTGGCTGACGCCGTTGTCTTGCGGGTTGGGTGTGAAGTGTGCGCTGGACGTTCCCGCGAAGTACGGGAAGGCGACCTCGCTCAGTTCGGTGGACTGCGCGCCGTCTTCGGCCAAGGAGAGCTTGAGGCGTACTTCGGAACCTCCTTCGGCCTCTTTGGCCTCCAGGTTCCACTTGCCGGTGTCGTCTCGGCCTTCAGCACCCCAGCGAAACCCGATTGAGCCATTGGGCAGCACCAGGCGCCCCGTGTCGTCGTAGGCCAGGGTTTTCCACTCGGGGTTGTTGGTTTGCCCCATCTGGCCCTGCAGGTCGCTGGCACGCAGGTAGCGCGAGGGCACGCGAGTCTTGCGGCCATCGGGCAGGGTTTGCTCTTCCAACAGCACCAGCAGCGGCAGGTCGGTGTAGCGGCGCGCGTAATCGTCGAAGTAGGGGCTGCGCTCTTTAAAGTAAAACTCGTTGAGCGCCACGTGGCCCATGGCCATGGCCAGCGCGGCGTCAGTGCCCTGCTTCGGATGCAGCCACAGGTCGGCCAGCTTGGCCACCTCGGAGTAGTCGGGTGTTACCGCCACCGTCTTCGCGCCCTTGTAGCGCACCTCGGTGAAGAAGTGGGCGTCGGGGGTGCGTGTCTGGGGCACGTTGCTACCCCAGGCAATGATGTAGTTGCTGTTGTACCAATCGGCCGACTCGGGAACGTCGGTTTGCTCGCCCCAAATCTGCGGGCTGGCGGGCGGCAAGTCGCAGTACCAGTCGTAGAAGCTCATGCAAACGCCGCCGATCAGGCTCAAGTAACGGCTGCCCGCCGCGTAGCTGACCATCGACATTGCCGGGATGGGCGAGAAGCCAATCACGCGGTCCGGTCCGTGCTGCTTGATCGTGTACACGTTGGCTGCGGCGATGAGCTGGTTCACCTCATCCCATGTGGACCGCACGAAACCGCCCATGCCGCGCAGTTGTTGGTAGTCGCGGCGCGCTGCTTCGTCGCCTTGGATCAAGGCCCAGGCATCCACGGGCGTGCGACTCACCTTCAGGGCCTCGCGCCAGCGCTTGAGCAGGCGGCCGCGCACCATCGGGTACTTCACGCGATTGGCGCTGTACAGGTACCAGCTGTAGCTCGCTCCACGCGCGCAGCCGCGAGGCTCATGGTTGGGCAGGTCAGCGCGGGTACGGGGGTAGTCGGTCTGCTGAGTTTCCCAAGTGACGATGCCGCCCTTGACGTAAATCTTCCACGAGCAAGAGCCCGTGCAGTTCACGCCGTGGGTACTCCGCACGATCTTGTCGTGCGCCCAGCGATTGCGGTAGGCGTCTTCCCAGGTTCGGTCTTCGCCAGTGGTCACGCCGTGTCCGTCAGCAAAGCTCTCCTTGGGTAGTTGGAAGGCGGTCAGTCGGTCTAAGAAATGAGACATGAAGGGGGTCTCCGGTTAGCAGGAAAGAGGAGCGTTGGGGCGCGCGTAAAACCACCAGCAGATGGCCATGCACACCAGGTAAAACGCCAGAAAGCAAAGCAGTGCGGCGCTGGGGCCGCCGGTCAGCGCAATGGCGCTGCCAAAACTCTTGGGAATGAAAAAGCCACCGTAGGCGCCAATGGCCGACAGCAAGCCGATCGAAGTCGCGCCTTGGGACAAGTCCCCAGTCCGGACTGCGCGTCCGCGCTGCGCGACAGAGCGCAGGAACCCCGCCGGGTTCATGCGAAACGCACTGCCGGTGGCTCCCCCGGCGGCGACGAAGAGCAAGACGAAGCTGCCCATGAAGAGCAGACTGCCGTCTTGGACCTCCAGGCTGGCGAGCACGCCCGCCACGCCAAGCCCGAGCAGGCCAAAGCAGACCAGGCTGGTGCGCGCAGCGCCAAAGTGATGCGCCGCCCAATCGCCCAGGAGTCGCGCAAGGGCGCCCAGGACTGGGCCGACCCACACCAAGTGTTGCGCGCCATGAAGCGCCGGGTACTGGCCTCGTAGCAGCATCGGGTATGCAGCGGCGAAGCCGATCGAACTGCCAAAGCTACCCAGGTAAATGCAGCTCATCAACCAGCTGTGGCGGTGCGTGAACAGGAGCGCCTGCTCGGCGATGCCCACGCTCGAAGCGGGCTGGTCTTTCATGCCAAACCACACGCACAGGCTGCCCAGGGCAATGAGCGGGAGCCAAATCAGAGCGGCGCTTTGCAGCCACAGCCAAGTTCCAGAATGAGTAGCCCCACTCCATCCGTCAAGCTCGATGACTGTCGGCACCGCCCACTGCACCAAGCCGACGCCGAGAGACGCGAGCCCCACGGTAAATCCCAAGGTCCCGACCCGCTCGCTCGCCGGAAAGCAGGCGGCGACATGCGCTATTCCGCTAAGCAAGTTAGCGCCGCCCAGGCCGCAGAGAAGCGCAAGCAGCACCATCCACTCGTATGGGGTGGTGGGGTCCTGCACGGCCAACGCGATGCCGCCTACCGGAATCAACAGGCTGGCAGTTAACAGCGCGGTCCACCGCCGACTGCCCATGCTCGGCACGGCAAAGCCGAAGAAGATCGACAGCGTGGCACCGCAAAAGGCTGGCAAGGCGCTGAGCCAAAACAACTGATTGGTGGAATAGCGAAACCCCGCTGCCGGCAGACTGACGACGAGCACTGACCAAAGCATCCAGACGGCGAAAGACAAGATCAGCGCGGGAATGGCGAAGCCGAGATTTCGCAGAGCGACCGCTCGTCCGCGCTCGGCCCAGAAGACGGGGTCTTCGGGGGTCCAGGCAGTGGTGGCGCGCAGGGTCGACATGGGCCTCATGCTCGGCGCTGCGGCCACTCGCGGGCATCCATCGGGGGGCGGGGATGGCGGGCGCGGAATGACGATGTTCCGCGCTGAGTTCATCGTTCTTTGGAACTAGCCCGCGGTGCTCGATACCAGCGCGGTGGATCACTCCGGCACAAGGGAGCGCGCACTCTCACGCAGCGGAACATCACATGGGGACCCCAATGCAAAAGGCCCGCAGGATCAAGTGCCTGCGGGCCCTATGCAACTTCAATAACGGTCAGCTTGCCTTCAAGGGTTGCGAATCTCCGCTCCGCTGCGCAAATAGAACCACCAGTTCAGCACCAAACAGACCGCGTAAAACGCCGCAAACCCATAAAAGGCGAGCTGCGGTGTCCCGGCCTTGATCTGCTCGCCGATCAGCACCGGGGCGATGAAGGCGCCGTAGGCCGCCACGGCCGACGTCCATCCGAGCACAGGCCCCGCTTGCGTGCGGTCGAAGATGACGCCCACTGAGCGGAAGGTCGAGCCATTGCCCACGCCGCTGGCGGCGAAGAGCAGCACCATCAAGCCCATGAAGGTCGGAAAGTACTGCTCCGGTGTGGCCGAGCCATAGGCTTGCTGCATCACATAGCCCACCGCGACCGAGGCAAACACCATCACCGCCGAGATGACCTGGGTGACGATGGAACCGCCGACCTTGTCAGAGATCCAGCCGCCGACGGGGCGGATCGCGGCGCCAACGAAGGGGCCGATCCAGGCATAGGTCAGTGCTGAAGGCGCATTGGGGTTTTTCAGTGTGTGCGTCATCAGGCCTGCGGCGTCCGGTACATGCTGGAAGCCGAAGATCACAGTGATCGCCAGCGGCAGCGCCATGGAGAACCCGATGAAGCTGCCGAAGGTGACGACATACAAGGCGGTCAGGCTCCAAGTGTGCTTGTTCTTAAAAATCGCGAACTGCTTGGCGACGTTCTCCTTCATCGCGCCGAAGGCAGCAATGCGCATGACCAGCAACGCGGCCGCGATGTCCAGCGGGATGGCCACCCACATGCTCAGCAGGCCCAGGCCGGTAGGCTTGGGCAAGTAGAGGTAAAGCATGCCCACGGTGGGGATGAAGGCCAGCGAGTAAAGGTAGGTGATCTTGGCAAAGGCCACCAGCGGATGGCCGGCGGCGGGCGTGACCGTCTTCAGGTTGTTCATGCCAAACCAGCACAGGATGGCCAGTGGCACGAGCGAGATCAGCCAGGCAAAGCCAGCGTTCTGGATCCAAGTGGGCGTGCCCGCAGGGATCTTGCCGAGGATCCAGCCGCTGTCTTTCACGAGCAGCATCGACTCGCCGCTGAGGCCAAAAAAGCCGACCGTCATCACCAGCGGGATCACGATTTGCATCGTCGTTACACCGAAGTTGCCCAGCCCTGCGTTCAGGCCCAAGGCCGTGCCTTGCAGCCGCTTCGGGAAGAAGGTGCTGATGTTGGACATCGACGAAGCAAAGTTGCCGCCGCCCACGCCCGACCACAGCGCCATCAACTGAAAGGCCCAGAGCGGCCACTCGGGGTGCTGCAGCGCGATGCCAGTGCCGATCGCCGGCGCCAGCAGCATGGCGGTCGTAAGAAAGACGGTGTTGCGGCCGCCGGCCATGCGAATCAAAAAGCTGGCCGGGATGCGCATGGTGGCGCCGGAGATGCCTGCAATGGCGGTGAGCGTGAACAACTCGGCCTGCGTGAAGGGAAAGCCAAGGTTGAGCATCTGCACCGCAATGATTCCCCACATGCCCCACACGGCAAAGCCGCACAGCAGAGCCGGAATGGAGATCCAGAGGTTGCGGTAAGCAATGCGCTTGCCGGTTTGCTCCCAGAAGCGTTCGTCCTCAGGGCGCCAGTCCTGGATGTCAGCGGCGTTGGTCTTGTTCGTTGTCATAAGAGTTCCTTGTTCAACCAGCCAGGTGGAAGCCGGTGGCGTTGCGACCCATGACCTCGGTCTTGCGCACCTCGGTCCAGTACATCCAGATCAGTGACACCCAGACCACGCCGTACATGAACATGAAGGCGGAGGAGCGGATGCCGGTGAAGTCCAGCAAGGCACCGAACAGGATGGGCAGCACGAAACCGCCCAGGCCACCGGCCAGACCCACGATGCCGCTGATGGCACCAATGTTTTGTGGGTAGTCGTCGCTGATGTACTTAAAAACGGAGGCCTTGCCGAAGGCCCACGCGACGCCGAGTACGCCCATGATGGCGGTGAACACGTAGACGTTGAGACCGATGAAAAAGGTCTTCGGTCCATTGATGGTGTTGACCGTGAATTCGGTCTGCGGGTAGCTGAGCAGGAACAGGCAGATCCAGCTCACCCACATCACCCACCAAGTGACCTTGTGGGCGCCGTACTTGTCGGACAGGACGCCCCCGACTGCGCGCAGCACACCGCCGGGCAGGCTGAAGCAGGCGGCCAAAAGCGCGGCGACGCGGATGTCCAAGCCGTACTCGCCAACGTAGTACTGCACCATCCACAGCGCCAGCGCCACGTAGCCGCCGAACACGATGCTGTAGAACTGGCAGTACTTCAGCACCCTCGGGTCTTTGAGCAACTTGAGTTGGTCGCTGAACTTGACGTTGCTGGAGACCAAGTGTGCCGGATTACTGTAGCTAAAGAACCAAAACAGCAAAACAGTGCAAGCCATGATGGCCGCATAGACCTGCGGCACCATGGCCCAGCCGAAGGCCACGAGCAGCACTGGCGCCACAAACTTATTGACCGCCGAGCCCGAATTGCCTGCGCCGTACACCCC
This sequence comes from Burkholderiales bacterium, assembly GCA_046317675.1. Lineage (GTDB taxonomy): Bacteria > Pseudomonadota > Gammaproteobacteria > Burkholderiales > Burkholderiaceae_C > Inhella. The sequence continues at coordinate 6,957 of JBKCVH010000159.1, read as the reverse complement.
CATGGCCATGCCCTGGCGACTCTTCGGGACCCAGCGCGCCACATAGGGCGTGCCCACTGAGAACGAGCCTCCCGCCAAGCCAACAAACAAGCCAATGACCAGAAAGTGCCAATAAGCGGTGGCGTACGACATGAGCCAAATGGCCGGCACCGTGATGGCCATCAGGAGGGTCATCACGATGCGGCCGCCGTAGCGGTCGGTCCAAATGCCAAGAGGCACACGGATGAGCGAGCCGGTGAGCACCGGCATGGCGGTCAACAGGCCAAACTGAGTGGCACTCAAGCCCAGCTGTTTCTTGATGGGGATGCCGATGACGCCGAACATCATCCACACCATGAAGCAAACGGTGAAGGCCAGGGTACTGACGATGAGCACCGACCAGGCCTTGCGATCAAGGATGGGTGCGGGTGATGCGATGGGGACGGTCATGCGGGACGCTCCTCAGACTGGATGCTGAGGACTGTGTCCCTAGGGTCGACAGGCGCCCATTCGCCAGAGGGCGAGGCGCTGGCGTGCCGCAGGAACGAGGGCGGTAGGCGCCGCCTCGTCCGAAAGGACTAGCTTGCCTTGTGCTGGGTAATCAGCACGGCCGCCTGCACGCGGGAGTCCAGCCCGAGCTTGCGCAACAGGTGCTGGACGTGGATCTTGACGGTGGTCTCGGCGATGCCGAGCTCCCGGGCAATGACCTTATTGGAGTCGCCCCGGGCGATCAGCTCAAGGGTCTCCCGCTCGCGCGGCGACAAAGTCGAAAACGGGTCAGGCGGTGGCGGTGCAGCCACTTGGCTGGCCGCCTCGGCCTCGTGGCGGAAGGCGGTCGCCAACTTGCCAGCCATCTCGGCGCTGAAGCTAGAGACGCCCCGCGCCGCGCGCTCAATGGCCTGTGTCAATTCGGTGTTGTCGGTCGTCTTGAGCAGGTAGCCGCAGGCGCCGGCCCGCAGAGCTGCACCCAGGTCGGCCTCAGCCTCGCTCATCGTGAGCATCAGCACATGGGCTTGGGGTGCCGCCGTTTTGATCGCGGGCAGGATCTGCACCCCGGATACGCCGGGTAGGTGGTTGTCGAGCAACACCACCTGCGGCTGCAGCTCAGCGGCCAAACGCTCGGCGGTTCCGGCATCGCCCGCCTCCCCCACCACCTGCAACTGCGGTTGCGTGGCCAGCAAGGCAATGAGCCCTCTGCGGAACAAGGTGTGATCGTCAACAACGAGCACCCGGATGGGAACAGCATTCATGGGCTTAGCGCCTCGGGGGTTGAAAGTGAAATGCGCACCCGGGTGCCACCCCCGGGCTGAGACTGGAGCTGGACTGCGGCGCCCACTTTGGCAGCGCGTTCGCGCATGATGCGCAAGCCCACGTGACTTTCATCGTGAGCGTCGGATGTCGGGTCGAAACCACGGCCGTCGTCTTCGATGTCGATTTGCCAGTGCGGCTGGTGCACCAAGCGCACGTGAACTTGCTGCGCTTGAGCGTGCTTGCGCACGTTCGACAGGGCCTCTTGCACCACGTGCAGCAGCTGCACCTGCACATCGGCCGGCAAGGGTGCGCCATGACCGTCCACCGCCAGGTTGGCCTGTAAGCCCGACTGCAGGCGGAACTTGTGCAAGGTTTGCTGCAGCGCCGGCAGCATGTCGGCGCCGTCGGTGCGGGTGCGGAAGTGCATGAGCAGGGAGCGAACGTCGGCGGTGCACTCCTTCAGGCCGAGCTCAAGCTCGTCCAGCAGCTTGGCGGCCAGGGGGCTGCGCGCGCTGGGCTGGGCATCTTGGAGGAGCTGAAGCTGGATCTTCATGAAGGCCAAGCTTTGCGCGATCGAATCGTGCAATTCACGGGCCAGCATGCCTCGCTCTTCTGCCACAGCGGCTTCGCGCTGCAAAGCGGCGTTACGCAGGCTGTCCATGGCACTCGACAGGTGACTGGCCAGGCTGTCCAGCAGCTCGCGGTCGGCGTCGGCCAGCTCCGGCATGTCGCGGAACAGCAGGTCCACCTCGCCGGTCACCCGCCCTTGCAAATGCAAGGACACGCTCGTGACGGCCACGAAACCAGCCTTGGTGCAGTGCGCGCCGTACTTCCCGCTCGACGCAATGGGGATCACTCGCGCACGCGGCTCCGGCGCGCCGCAATAGCAGTCGCCCGGCTTGAGGCAGCGCTCGGCCTCCAGCATGGCCGGCGGCAGACCGTGAGCGGCCAGCAGCACCATGCGCTGCTGGCTGGGATCCATCCAGCGCACCATCACGGCGTCAGCGTTGGCAATCTTGCGCAACCGCTCGGCAAAACCGGCCGCGAGCTCTTGCTGCGAGGGCGCCGCCGCCGCGAAGGCGCTGGCCTCGTACAAGGCCGCCAAGCGATGCTGTTCGCGCACCAAGTCAGCCGTCTTGGCGCGCACTTCACCCTCCATGCCCTGGTAGACGGCTTGAAGGCGGTCGGCCATGCGGTTAAAGCCTCGCGCCAAGTCGCCCAGCTCGTCTTGCGCGTCTTCGTTGATGCGGGCACCGCGTTCGCCTCGCTCCAAGGCGTGCAGGCCTCGGCGCAGCCGGTCCACCGGTGCAAACACCAGAAAGTGAGAGGCGTACAAAAACACCATGCTTGCGGCAATCGCGAGGCCTACGAGCGCCAGTTGCACAGCCGATAGCAACGAGGTCCAAGTCGCCAAGCGGGCCTCGATGGCATTCACCAGCACGTCCACCCGCGCCACCAAACGCTCCGCCAGCTTGGCATCAAGAACAGGCAGGCCATCCACAGCCGCGGCGCGCGCCTGCAGCCACTCGCCGCGTACGTCAGCAAAGGCCTCTTGGGTCTGGGTGTCGCGCGGCAGCAGCAAGGGCCGGCCTGGGTCACCGTCGGCCAGCAGCTGCAAAGAGCTTTCATACAGCTGCACTTGGGCTGGCAGCTCCAAGCGCTGGCCACTGGCCGCCATTTGCGCCAAGCGCCAAGACTGCATCCGCAGGCGGCCAGCCTCATTGACGGCGGCTGCGCCGCCCTCCAGTTGCCAACCAATCCAAAGCGTGAGTCCGATGGAGGCAAGCGCAACCGCCAGCAGGGCTCCACCGATCACACCCACCTTGGTCGCCAGCCGAGCGCCATTCCACGAGAAGATCATCGGGCTGCATTTTGCGCGCTGCCCGGCCAAGCTTTACGCCGCAAATGCCTTGGCCATGAAGGCGCGCGGTGGCGCTGAATTCGCGGGCACAAGAAACGCGCGTTCCTTGAGGAATTTATTCGAGCTCGAATGTCGCGAGGACTTGGCGCGTCCCTCGTTGAACTCCGTCACAGAATCTGCAACAACGGTCTGATCGAGGAAGGTCAGCGGGGACTCAGTTATTGAATTTTGGATGACCGCAAGTTCGTCGACCGTCCGCTCCATCACTAAAAGTCTCTTAGAACAAGGGGTTGGCTTCGGCCAGGGATTTCTCGTTTTTGGCTTGTGGGCTACGCGTAGCCCACCGATTTCGCAGGCCGCTGTAGCTGGTCGCGGAGGCGCCCGACGACTGTTCTGCAGCGTTAGAGGCAGGTCAACCATGAACGAACCTGCCGCGACCTGGCCGCGGAGTGGGATGTCAATCAGCAGTCATTCGCGAGAGCCGGCGATCGACCCCTGGCGCTCACCCAAGAGTTGGGTCGGGGATCGCTGATGCGTCCGCCGAACGCTGCCGCGCGTGCACTCAGAAGTCAGTCTTGCCATCGACATACAGCACCAGCGCGCGCCAGGCGGTGCTGTGCGCCGGCGTTGGCACGGCCAGTTGCTGACCTAGCGCATGAACACGGCCCGACAGCCAGTTCAGTTCCAGCGGCTTGCCCCGCGCGAGATCTTCAGACATTGACGAGCGGAAGTTGGCTGGCATGGCAGCCAGCTTCGCCATCACTTCCTCGACCAGGCCGGCGCGCTGGGGCACGCCGGCGGCCTCGGCCACGGCCACCGATTCCTCGACGAGCTGGCGCTGCAGCGCGCGGGTCTCAGGGTGGGCGAGGATGGCGCCCATCGGTGCACGCAGCAGCGAGGTAGTGGCCGAAAGCGCGCTCAGCGCGATGAACTTCTCCCACAGCACCGAGCGGATGTTGTCCGTTGGCTTGGCCTGCAAAGCGGTCGCACGGCCACAGGCGTCGAAGAAAGCGGCCATCACGGAGTCGCCTCTGCCGGCATCGGCGACGATGACATGCAGGCCACCCGGGCTGCGGATCACGCCCGGTCGGTCGATCACGGCAGAGACGTAGATAGCGCCACTGCGCACCGTCGTCGTCCCGACCTGAGCCTGGATGAGGTCGACGCTGTCGATCCCGTTCTGCAGCGTCAGGATGCGCGTCTGCGGGCCGAGTAGGGGCCCAAGCGCGCGCGCCGCGGCCACCGTGTCGCCAAGCTTGACTGCGAAGACAACAAGGTCAGCTGGGCCACCCTGGGCAAGGTCAGTTGAATCGGCGCTCACCTGCACGTGTGGCAGGTGCAGCGGATGCTGCGGGTGCTCCAGGCGCAAGCCCTCGGTCTGCAGGGCCTGCAGGTGTGCGCCACGGGCGATGAAGGCCACGTCTTCGCCGGCCGCCTGAAGCCGCGCACCAACGTAGGCGCCCACGCCTCCACTGCCCATGATCACGATCCGCATTGACTATCTCCATCGCCCCAGTGCAGCCCACTGCGGGCCAGTCCACCAAGCTGGCAGCGAATATGCAAGTGAATCATGCCTGCACCGAGTGCTAGGCGGCAAACGTCCGTATGCAGGCCGGCCCCAGGACTTCTGCTCACGACAGAGAGTGTGAATCCATGAAGGATCACAAGAGCCGACATATGGGCCCTGCAACGGCGAGGTGAGCGGCACTTCCGGATCCCGGAGCGGGCGGCGTCGCCCCGCCGCTCAGGCCTTCACTTCGACCACCGGTTCGATACCGCCGAAGACAGCGTGCATTCGATTCGGCTTCGGCGCATCCTTGTCGCCCCTCAACTCGATGGGAGACCATCATGGGATCAGCAACCAACGCCATGCCACGCGAGCCATGGAACAAAGGAAAGCTCGTCGGCCAGAAGGCACCCTTCAAGGTCAAAGACATCTGGGCACTCCGAGTCCGCTTGCAAATGGAAAACCGGGTGCGTGAACTCTCACTCTTCAACCTCGGGATCGACAGCACGCTTCGGGGCTGCGACCTCGTGTCACTCAAGGTCCGGGATGTCTGCCATGGTGATGCTGTTGCCAGCCGCGCAGTGGTGATGCAGCACAAGACCCATCGCCCAGTTCAGTTCGAGATCACAGCCGTGACCCGCGAAGCGGTGCAGCGTTGGATCAAACAAGAAGGCCTTAAGTCAGAGGACTTCCTATTCCCGAGCCGCATGCACGACTCGCCTCATCTGGGGACACGCCAATACGCTCGAATCCTTGAAGGCTGGGTCGAAGACCTTGGCCTGGATCCTGCCGACTACGGGACGCACTCGATGCGACGAACCAAGGCGACGCTGATCTATCGGCGCACCAAGAATCTGCGCGCCGTGCAGTTGCTACTTGGTCACTCCAAGCTGGAGTCGACCGTGCGGTACTTGGGGATCGAGGTCGATGACGCCCTCGAAATCGCCGAACAGACGGAGATCTGAAGACAGAAGGAGCGCCTGGCCCTGCCAGCCGGCTGGGGCAGGCGTCGTCAATGGCGGCAATGAGGTTGCGCGACCAGCAGGAGCTTGCGGCCAGGAGCAGTCGCCCACCACAGTCAGCTTCTCGGCGCCTCATCTCGTTCCAAGCGCCCGCGGCGCGCGTGCAGCATGAGCGCCACCTGCTGGCACTGTTGGGGTGCGATCCCGCCATTGCAATGCAAGCCGAGAGATCCAGCGATCGTGAGCCGTTCAAGGCCGTCGGGGGAGGCCGGTCGACCGGATGCGTGGCTGTTCACTTCGGTAGCCCCAGACCGATGGCGCAGATGCGCCCTTCGTGTACCTCGCGCACTACCAGCGTGGCGCTGCCTAGGAGAACGCTGTCGCCAGCCACGGGTGGACGGCGCAGGCTGTTGGCTATCCACTCAGCCAGCGGGACCTCGGCTTGTGAAGGGGCCGGCAGCCCGTAGAACTCACATACTTGGCCCACTGGCAGCGCCGGGTCGAGCGCGAAGTCACGGAAAACGGCACGCACCGCCTGTTCGTTGCCCGGGTCTGGCAGTGCGACCCCGAGCTTGCGAGCCATCCAGCCAACCGTTGTGCCCTGCATCAGGAGCGAAACCAGTACGACCACAAAAGCCACGTTGAACAGCATGTCTGCCTGCGGCACGCCAGCCAGCAACGGAAACAGCGCCAGGACGATCGGCACCGCACCACGCAGACCCACCCAACTGATGAACCAGATCTCCTGCGTGCTGAAGCGGAATGGCCATAAGCAAATCCACACCGCCGCGGGCCGCGCCACAAGGATCAGGACAGCGGCAACCGCTAGGCCGGGCAGCCAGATGGTGGCCAGCTTCGATGGCGTCACCAGCAGCCCCAACAACAAGAACATGCCCGCCTGAGCCAGCCATGCGTAGCCATCCATCGCCGCAAGCGTCGGGGCTACCGCAGCGGCCGCGCGGTTGGCCACGATGACCCCGAACAAGTAGACCGACAGAAAGCCTGAACCGCCCAGCCAGCCCGTAGCAGCGAACACCGACAGCCCGGCCGCACCGATCAGCAGCGCCAGGATGCCACCGCCGACGTCGCGCGCAGCGACGTGTTTCAGCAGCAAGGCCATCGCGAAACCCGAACATATGCCGATCAACGCGCCCCAGCCGAACTGCTCGGCAAAGCTGCCAACGATGGTCAGCCAGGCTACGCCGTCCGTGTTGGCTGTTGCTCCCGTACCGGCTAACAGCACGATGAACGTCAACGTAAGGTACACCGCCATCGGATCGTTCACGCCCGACTCGATCTCCAGCGTAGCGGCCACCCGTTCGTTCAATGTGACACCGGAACGAGTGAGCAACGAGAACACCGCTGCGGCATCGGTGCTGCCAACGATCGCCCCCAGC
>JBKCVH010000158.1:0-15357 GCA_046317675.1 Burkholderiales bacterium | reverse complement strand
ACAGCAACCCCTGTAGGCCGTGCCGCTCCAGAATCCCGTAGACCACAACGATGAAAGCCCCGGCCGGTCCACCGATTTGTACGTTTGAGCAGCCGAACAGCGAGATGAGAAGCCCGGCCACGATTGCGGTGACCAAGCCTCTTTCGGGCGGTAGGCCCGAGGCCATCGCGTAGGCCATGGCCAGCGGCAGCGCCACCACGCCCACGGTCAGGCCAGCACCTACATCGGCCCAACTCGCCTGCCGCCAAGTGCTCAGTAGGCGGGGGCGGAAGGGCTGCAGGCGGGGCATTTGTTCAGCGTACGCGCATTCCTGGCAAGGCGCCTTGATGCGGCTCAAGCACGAACACGCCTGGCGTTGCCTTTTCGTCGGCATGGCTGGCGGCCAGCACCATGCCCTCGCTGATTCCGAACTTCATCTTTCGGGGCGCCAAGTTGGCAACCAAGACTGTCAGCTTGCCCTCAAGATCTTCCGGCTTGTAGGCGCCGGCAATGCCGCTGAAGACATTGCGGGTGCGACCTTCGCCAGCATCCAAGGTGAGGCGCAGCAGCTTCGTGGAGCCCTCCACGCGCTCTGCCTTCACGATGCGTGCGATGCGCAGATCGGGCTTCACAAAGTCGTCGATGGTGATCTCGGCGGCAATCGGTTCGCCGCCAGGAATCGGTGCCGGCGGCGCTGCGGGCGTTGGGGGCGTGAACAAGGCCTCGATCTGCTCAGGCGTGACGCGCTGCATCAAATGCTGGAAGGCGCCGATGCGATGGCTGCCCAAAAGCTGCGAGGCGTCTTGCCACTGCAGTGCGGGCACTTGCAGGAAAGTCTCGACCTTGGCGGCGAGCGCGGGCAGTACGGGCTTCAGGTACAGGGTGAGCAGGCGGAACGCCTCAATGCAGGTGCTGCAGGCCTCATGCAGTTCACCGAGCTTGGCTGGGTCCTTGGCCAGCTCCCAGGGCTTGTGGGCATCCACGTATTCGTTCACGGCATCGGCCAGCGCCATCACCTCGCGCAGCGCCTTGCCGAACTCGCGGCCCTCATAGAGCGCCGCCAGGCCGGTGGCTGCCGATTGAAGGCGAGCCAGTACCGCATCACCTTCGCTGCCCAGCGCACCACTCAGTTGGGAATCAAAGCGCTTGGCCACGAAGCCGGCCGCGCGGCTGGCGATGTTGATGAACTTGCCCACCAAGTCGCTGTTGACGCGCGCAATGAAGTCCTCGGGGTTGAAGTCCAAATCTTCCACGCGGTCGTTCAGCTTCGCGGCGAGGTAATAGCGCAGCCATTCGGCATCCAGGCCCAGCTCCAAGTAGCGCAGCGGGTCAAGGCCGGTGCCGCGGCTCTTGCTCATCTTCTCGTCCTTGACGGTCAAGAAGCCGTGCACATAGACGCGATTTGGCGTTTTGCGGCCGCTGAAGTGCAGCGTGGCTGGCCAGAACAGGGTGTGGAAGTAGGTGATGTCTTTGCCAATGAAATGCACCTGCTCGGTCGCCGGGTCGGCCAAGAAGGCCTCGGGGTCGCGGCCCAGCTTGGCGAAGTGGGCATACAGCGAGGCCAAGTAGCCAATGGGCGCGTCCAGCCACACATAAAAGTACTTGCCCGGTGCGTCCGGAATTTCGATGCCGAAGTACGGGGCGTCACGGCTGATGTCCCAGTCGCCCAGGCCGCCTTTGCCTTCTTCGTCAACGGTGAACCACTCCTTGATCTTGTTCAGGACCTCGGGCTGGAGGCGCTCGGCCTCGTGGGTCCAGGCTTCAAGGAAGGCTTTGCAGCGCGGGTCGCTGAGGCGGAAGAAGTGGTGGTCGCTGGTCTTGAGCACCGGGGTGGCGCCCGACAGCACGCTGTACGGGTTCTTCACTTCGGTCGGTGCATACACGGCACCGCAAACCTCGCAGCTGTCGCCGTATTGATCCTTGGCACCGCACTTGGGGCATTCGCCTTTGATGAAGCGGTCAGGCAGGAACATGCCCTTGGCCGGGTCGAAGAACTGCTCAATGGAGCGCACTTCAATCAGGCCTTGCGCCTTGAGTTGGCGGTAAACGGCTTGGCTCAGTTGGTGGTTCTCGGGCGCGTCGGTGCTGTGCCAGTGATCGAACGCGATGTGAAAGCCATCCAGGTAGCGCTTGCGCCCTGCCGCGATGCCCGCCACAAAGGCTTGGGGCGTCAATCCAGCCTTTTCGGCGGCAATCATGATGGGGGCGCCGTGCGCGTCATCGGCACAAACGAAATGCACTTCGTGCCCCATGAGGCGCTGGAAACGCACCCAAATGTCGGCCTGAACGTACTCCATCATGTGGCCCACGTGCAGATTCGCATTGGCGTAGGGCAGGGCGGTGGTGACGAAGAGCTGGCGACGGGTCATGGGGGAGCGTGGACTGCAACAGGGAGTGCCGGCGATTCTAGGGACTTGCCCTTGGACGCCTCCTTCGGCAGATCTGTGGAGAACTTTGTGGGCAAGCTTGGGGCGGAGGCCCTAAGTGCTTGATTTGCTTTGACCTCAAAGCGGTCTTTGCGCACAAGGTGCTGGCTTATTTGTCAATTAAATCAATGACTTGGCACGTGTGCCCGTTGCCGATGAGGCTGGGAATACGCCGCACGCGTCAATGCTCGTTTTTGGGGACAAGTCAACCCCTTTGGGCGATTTCTCTGCAATATTTCGCCTCAAGCTGCGCCGACTTGGCGACGTGCGCGTTCGACCAGTACACAAGCTTTTACGGCTAAGTGCCTGATTCATAGTGAAGTCGGTCGGTATCCACGCTTTTTGTGGATAACTTTGTGGGCAACCCTCTTTGGGCGGTCCGAAAGCCTTGTTTTTGCTGGCTCCTGCTTGCCCTGCTGCATTTTTGAGCAGGTTGTTTCGCTGGCAATGAAATCGTTATGAATCAATCACTTGCAATTGCTTTGTCGGTCGAGCTGGAGGGGTGCCGGTGATCCCAGGCCGCCATGGGTCGATTGCTCGCTGGAATAGCCGCTTAGGGGGATAAGTTCAATCGGCAACTCGGGTTTTTCCTCAATCTGTGACCAAACGCACAGGGCTGATTGGCGCCGGCCCAGCGTTGACGCGCCCCTAGAATCGCGCGCCCTGTGCCGGACTTGACCTGCTCCTGTGCCGGTGCCTGAGCACCGAAGCACACCTTTACTCGCCCGCGCCCGCTGTGTCCCTTTCCATCGATTTGAAGAGCGCTCGCCTTTCGGCCTTGATGTTGCCGTTGCGAAGTCGCGACCTTGATGCCCTGCTGGCTTTGGCTGCGCATCGCTGGGGCGGCCTGACCGGCGCCTTTGAGGGCGAGCCCTTGCTGCTGGACGCCAGCGAGCTGCCGCCTGGCGCCGCGCTGGACTGGCCCCGCTTGCTCGCGGCTTTGCGGGGTTTTGGACTGCAGCCTGTCGCCCTCCAAGGGCATGCAGCCTTGGAGCAAGAAGAGCGTGACAGCCTTCGTGCACTGGGCTTGCAGCTCACCGACTTGGATGCAGTGGCATCCCCTCGCGCAGTGGCCGAGCCCAGTGCACCAGCCCCCGCCCCAGTTGCTGCCGTGCGCTGCATGGTGGTGGACCGCCCCTTGCGATCCGGCCAACAGATTTACGCGCGCGACAGCGACCTGATCGTTTTAGGTCTGGTGAGCCACGGTGCCGAAGTGATTGCGGATGGCCACATCCATGTGTACGGCGCCTTGCGCGGTCGGGCCATTGCAGGCGCCAAGGGGCAGTTGGATGCGCGCATCTTTGCGCAAAGCCTTGAGGCCGAGCTGCTGTCGGTTGCGGGCACTTTTCGCACCAGCGAGAAGCCGCTGCCCGCCGATGTGTTTGGCAAACCAGCCCAGGTTCGCCTTGAAGGCGAACGCCTTCTTTTTGAAGCTTTGAAGTACTGAACGAAACCACTCACCATGACCAAGATCGTCGTCGTCACCTCCGGCAAGGGCGGGGTCGGAAAGACCACCACCAGCGCCAGTTTTGCAACCGGGCTGGCGCTGCGGGGCAAGAAGACCGCGGTTATCGACTTTGACGTCGGCCTGCGCAACCTGGATTTGATCCTCGGCGTTGAGCGCCGCGTTGTCTATGACTTCATCAACGTCATCCAAGACGGCGTCAAGCTCAGCCAGGCGCTCATCAAAGACAAGCAGCACGAGAACCTCTTCATCTTGGCCGCCAGCCAAACGCGGGACAAAGACGCGCTGACCCAAGAAGGCGTCAAGCGCGTGCTCGACGAATTGGCCGCGATGGGCTTTGATTACATCGTTTGCGACTCGCCCGCCGGCATTGAAACCGGCGCGCTGATGGCCATGCACTTCGCTGACGAGGCGGTGGTGGTCACCAACCCCGAAGTGAGCTCGGTGCGCGATTCCGACCGCATCCTTGGCATGTTGTCGAGCAAGACCCAGCGCGCCATTGACGGCAGGGAGCCGATCAAGGAGCACTTGCTCATCACGCGCGACAACCCCAACCGCGTGGAAGGCGGGCAGATGCTCAGCTTGCAGGACATCCACGAGATCCTGCGCACTCCGCTGATTGGCGTGATTCCAGAAAGCGAAGCGGTGCTGCAAGCCTCGAACCAGGGCGTGCCGGCAATTTTGATGAAGGGCACGAATGTGGCCGAGGCCTACCTTGACGTCATCGACCGCTTCCTGGGCGAAGACAAGCCGATGCGCTTCATCGATGCCGAGGCGAAGCCTTGGTACAAGCGCATGTTCGGCGCTTGAGGCGGAGGAACACTCAGATGGGTTTCCTGTCGTTTTTCATCGGCGAAAAGAAGCAAACCGCCAGCGTGGCCAAAGAGCGGCTGCAGCTGATCTTGGCGCACGAGCGCAGCGGACGTAACGCTCCTGCTGCCGATTACCTCCCGCAATTGCAGCGAGAGCTGGTTGCGGTCATCAGCAAGTACGTGCAGATCAACCCAGATGACGTCATCGTCAGCATGGAACGCCAAGACAACCTTGAGGTGTTGGCAGTGAAGATCGAGTTGCCGGAGAACAAGTGAACGTTGGCTTGAGCTGCAGGTGACTTCTTTTGTGGCAATGCGATGAAACGCCTTACCACTCAAGCACTTGCAGCACTCGCCCCGCACTCATTCACGGACTTGTCCACAGAAGCCGTGAAGAACCTGATTCTGCTGGCGCCCATGGAAGGGCTCCTCGACCACTTGCTGCGCGAAGAACTCAGCGCGATTGGCGGTTACCACCGGGCGGTGAGCGAGTTCATTCGCATCACCGACCAAGTGATGCCAAAGCGCGTTTTCACCCGCATCGTGCCCGAGCTGCTCAATGGTGGCCGCACCGAGGCCGGTACACCCGTGCGGCCTCAGTTGCTGGGCTCTGACCCGGCCGTGTTGGCCGAGAACGCAGCGCGCTTGGCCTTGCTCCAGCCAGAGGGCATTGACCTCAACTTTGGCTGCCCGGCCAAGTGCGTGAACCGCCATCGCGGCGGCGCCATCTTGCTTGACGAGCCGGAGCTGCTGTTGGCCATTGTGGCGGAGGTGCGGGCCGCGGTGCCAAAGCACATTCCCATCACCGCCAAGATGCGCTTGGGCGTCAATGACCGAAGCCGAATGCTGGAGTGCGCACAGGCCCTGACGCTCGGAGGGGCGGCGGAGTTGGTCGTGCACGCCCGAACCAAGCTCGACGGCTACAAGCCGCCCGCCCACTGGCATGAAGTGGCGCGCATTGCTGAAGTGGTGAGCGTGCCGGTTGTCGCCAACGGCGAGATCTGGACGCTGCAGGACGCCTTGCAAGCGCGCCGCGAGAGCCACTGCAGCGGCCTCATGCTAGGCCGTGGCGCCGTGGCAGACCCTGGACTGGCATGGGCTCTTCAAGCGCATGACGCAGGGCAGGAGCCGCAGGCTTTGCCCTGGGCGGCATTGGCGCCCACGCTGCAGAGTTACTGGGCGCGTGTGCAGCGCCAAGTGCAAGCCAAGCACCAAGCCGGACGGATCAAGCAGTGGCTGCACTATTTGCGGCGCCGTTACGTGGAAGCGGAGCCGATGTACCAGCAGCTTCGCATCATCAACGAGCCCAAGGCGTTTACAGAAGCCCTTCACGCCGCTTTGGCAAGCCGGGAAAGCGCGCTGTCGCTCTAGGGAGGCGCTTCCAAAGCGACATGGGCGCCTGCTCGAAAGCCTTCCTACACTGGCTCGCGTTTCTTTTGCACACCGCCCCGTTCGAGGCGCGGGTGCTCTTGAAAACAACCCCCTGAGGCCGCGACTTCTTCACAGCACGAAGCGCGGTCACCCGCTTAGGCTTGCATCACCCGCACGGCGCCCTGAAAGGCAGCCATGGAACTGATGACCGACCCCGTTCTTGATACCGCCCTGCAGTACGAACTGCGCTTTACCTCGTTGGTGCACAGCGGGCGTGGCTTTGTGTTTCCTTGCGATTGCAAGGGACAGGTGATGCTCGATAGCTTGAGCGAACGCGCCTTGGCGAACTACCTGTTTGCCCGTGCTGTGGTCGGGCGCGAGTTGAACAGCCCCCAAGTTGTTGCGGCGCGCTGAGGCGCTCCTCAAGGCGCTGCCGGCGGGCTCAGCACCCGCGCCGTCCTACTTGGACTTTTTCCGGTAGATCGCCAGCCCTTTCGCGGCTTGTGCCCGAACCTTGCCCCGCAGGAATCCGCTCCAGCCCAGCAAAAGACCAGGGGCGCCGAGCGCTTGCCGGCTCCAGCGCCAGAAGTCAAAGCGGTCGCGGTGCGTCAGGATCAGTCCGGCGGCATCGAAGCTGAACTCGGCATCGATGATGTTGTGCACCAAGCGCCCAGTCGCACTGAAGCGGTAACGCGGCTCCCAGTGCGCTGTGTTCTCGGCGGTGCTGTATTCCAGGGCCCAGTCGTCCCGGCCTTTGGTCTTGACTGCGTCGCAAAGCATGCGCCACATGGCGCCAATCTCCTCGCGGCCGCTGAGGCTAAAGGCTTCGTCATCAAAGCGCGCGTTCGGCGCATAGCAGGCCTGCATGGCTTCGCCATCCAGCTGTTTAAAGGCGCCGTAAAAGCGCTCAAGGGTGGCTTTGCTCATCGTCGCTCCTGGTTTGAAGAAGCCACGATAACGCGGCAGCCCCTTGTTACTTGCCGCTGCTCCAGGTGTCCTTCAGCGTGGTGCTGCGGTTGAACACCAACTTGCCGGGGGCATGGTCCTCGCGGTCGGCCACGAAGTAGCCGTGGCGCTCGAACTGCCAAGCGCTGCCGGCTTGGGCGGCGGCGAGCGCGGGCTCCACAAAACCTTGCACAACGCGAAGCGAAGTGGGGTTCAAAGCGGTCAAGAAGTCTTTGCCGCCGGCATCGGGCTGCGGGTCGGTGAAAAGGCGGTCAAAGAGGCGAATCTCGGCCGGTAGCGCTTCATGCACACCCACCCAAGTGATGACGCCCTTGACCTTGATGGCGTCAGCGCCCGGCGTTCCGCTCTTGGTGTCGGGCACCACTTTGGCTTGTACCGAGATGACCTCGCCGGCCTCGTTCTTCGTACAACCGATGCACTCGACCACATGCCCTGCCTTGAGCCGCACGCGGTTGCCCGGGTACAGCCGGTGGTAGCCCTTGGGCGGCACTTCGGCGAAGTCGTCGGCTTCGATCCACAAGGCCGGGCCGAAGCTGAACTGGCGCTCGCCCAGTTCCGGATGCTGTGGGTGGGCTGGCGCGTGGCAGGGGTCACGGAACTCATTGGAGCCAAACAGCTCGGCGTAGTTCACCAATTCCAGCTTCAAGGGGGCGAGCACCGCCATGGCGCGGGGTGCGCGGCTCTCCAGGTCGGCACGCAGGCAGCCCTCCAGCACGCTGTAGTCGATCCAGGCGTTGCTCTTGGTGGTGCCCGTGGCCTCCACCATTGCGCGAATGCTTTCCGGCGTGAAGCCGCGGCGGCGCATGCCGATAAGGGTGGGCAGGCGGGGGTCGTCCCAGCCCTTGACATGGCCTTCTTCCACCAGCTGGCGCAGCTTGCGCTTGCTGGTGACGACGTAGCTGAGGTTCAGGCGGCCAAACTCGAACTGACGCGGCAGGGGGCGGGCCAAGAGGCCAAGCTCGGCCAAGTGGGCCAGCAGCCAGTCGTAAAAGGGGCGCTGGTCTTCGAACTCCAGCGTGCAAATGGAATGGGTGATGCGCTCCAGTGCGTCCTCAATGGGGTGCGCAAAGGTGTACATCGGGTAGATGCACCAGCGGTCGCCGGTGCGATGGTGCGAGGCGTGGCGGATGCGGTTGATCGCGGGATCCCGCAGGTTGATGTTCGGGCTCGCCATGTCGATCTTGGCGCGGAGCACCATGGCGCCGTCCGGGTGCTGACCGGCGCGCATTTCACGCAGACGGGCCAGGTTGTCCTCAGGGCTGCGGCCGCGCCAGGGGCTGTCCACGCCGGGCGTGGTGAAGTCACCGCGGTTCTTGCGCATGTCCTCAGGGCTTTGCTCGTCCACATAGGCGAGCCCGGCCTGTACCAGTGCCTCGGCAGCGCGGTACATGAAGTCAAAGTAGCTGCTGGCCTCATAAAGGTGCGTCTGACCGTTGTGCTCCCAGCGCCATCCCAACCACTGCACCATCTCTTTGATGGCCTCCACGTACTCCAACTCTTCTTTTTCGGGGTTGGTGTCGTCGAACCGGAGGTGGCAGGCGCCGCCGTAGTCGCGCGCCAGCCCAAAGTTGAGGCAAATGCTCTTGGCATGGCCAATGTGCAGGTAGCCGTTGGGTTCTGGCGGGAAGCGGGTGCGGATGGCGGCAGGGTCGAGGCCACCGGCTGCATGGTGAGCGGCATCGCCGGGGCTGCCAGCAAAGTGGCGTGCAGCTTGTTGGCCGGCCTGCTCCAAGTCGCGCTCAATTTGGGTGCGCAGGAAGTTGGGGGCGGGAGGGGCAACAGGCGCGTTCATGGCAGGTCAGACAACAGGTAAGCACCCAGCGGGCGCAAGGGGCGCGATTCTAGGGAGGGTGAAGGCTTGAGCCGGTCAATTGGGCGGTCAGCACTGCCGCCCAAGCGCTCAGGGAGCGCAATGCACTTGGGTGGATGGCCTCAAAGCGCCTTGAAGCGGCTGGCATGAACACGACTGACGCTGATTCTGTCGGGGCGGTCCCGCAGTTGCAGGCTCACATTGCCGTTCTCAAGCCTTTGGGCGCGCAGCACGGCGTCGATGTTCACGACGGTGCTGCGGTGCACTTGCCAGAAACGATCGGGGTCGAGCTGAGGAAGCAGCTCTTTCAAGGACACCCGCACCCAGTACGCCTGGCTTGCGGTCACGGCACGCACGTACTTGTCTGCTGCTTCGAGGTACTGGATGGTTTCCACCGGCACCATCTCAATGGCATCGCCCACCGAGGCCTGCAGGTGGCGCAGCCGGGGTTGCGCAGGCGCTTGGTGCTGTGCCAACAGGGCGTGGAGAGCTGCCAAAGGGTCGGCAGGCGCACTGGGCTTGGCTAAAGAAGCTTGCAGGCGCTGCACGGTTTGCAAGAGGCGCTGCGGGTTCACGGGCTTGAGCACGTAGTCGACGGCGCTGGCCTCGAAGGCCTTGAGCGCGTATTCGTCATAAGCGGTGACGAAAACAATCAAGGGCAGGGCGTGTCCGTCTGGCCAGTCCTCGGCCAAGGCGGCGGCGGCTTCCAGGCCGGTCAAGCCGGGCATGCGAATGTCCAAGAACACGATGTCTGGGCGGTCGGCCAGCGCGCGTTCGAGGGCCATTTGCCCATTGCTTGCAATGGGTAGCAGGCTGAGTGCAGGCCAGGCTGCACGAAGCTCTGCGGCCAAGTGCTCAGCCAGTAGGGGTTCGTCTTCGGCAATCAAGGCGCGGGGCATGAGATCGCTCACAAAGGAAGTTCAATGGTGGCAACGCAGCCACGCGGCACGGCGGGCTGGAGGCTGAAGCGGGCGCTGTCGCCGTACTGCGTTCGCAGGCGCTCCTGCACCTGCTGGGTGCCAAATCGGGTGCCGCTGGTGCTGGCTTGTGGCGCCAGTCCCGCGCCATCGTCTTGCACTGTGAGCCGCAATTCCTTGCCGTGCCGCTCGGCGCGCACTTGAAGGTGACCGCCATCGATGTGCGGTTCTAGGCCGTGCTTGATGGCGTTCTCCACCAGGGGCTGCAGCAGCATGGGTGGCACGGGCAGGTCGCGCAGCTCGGCGGGCAATTCCAGGCTCACCTGCAAGCGGGTGCCCATGCGGCGCTGCATCAGCTTCAGATAATCCTGCAGGCGGTCGAACTCCGTCGACAAGGGATGGAACGGTTGCCGGCTGGCTTGCAGGGTGGCGCGCAGGTAGGCAATCAGTTCATCCAGCATCAGTTGCGCGTCAGCGGGTCGCAGCCCGATCAGGATGCGCAAGTGGGCCAGGGTGTTGAACAACATGTGCGGTTCAAGCTGGGTTTGCAGGGCCAGCAGTTGGGCCTCAGCCGCCTGACGCTCGATGGCAGCGCGCTCCAGTTCCAGGAGGTGCAGGCGCTCGCGGCTGTAGAAAAACAACGTGGCCAGGCTGGCCACCAGCAGCGTGAAGCCACCTGCAAACAGCAACTGCTTCGTGCTACCTGCGAACAGGCCGCGCGCCTCATGGCCGAGCAACCAGGCCACCACGAAGGTGCCGAACTCGTGCCCGATGAGTGCGCCAAGCAGCACGCAAGGGATCATCCAAGCCCAACCCGGCCAGTTTTTGCGCAGCATGACGTTGTCAGGCTCGATGCGCAAACGCCATCGGCAAACGGCCACCTTCAGGAGGTTGATGCTGTAGCCAATGGCCAGACTGATGCCGACGCCATAGGTCATGCCGATCCAGAAGTTGCGACCCCGCATGAGGAACAACAGCAGACTCACAGCCAAGCCGACCGCCAGAATGGCCAAGAAGTTTGCGGCCGCTGGGTAACGCTGCGGCCAAGAACGAGAATGGTTCATGCGCCGCAGCATCGCCGGCCCGTGGCGGTCCCGCCAGCAAGCTGCGACCAATGGAAGCTGTGCAGCGCCAAGGGTTCAGCGGCGGCGCGAACCGCCGAGCAAGCTACCGAGCACGCCGCGCACGATTTCGCGGCCGACTGAGCTGCCGATGGAGCGCAGCGCGCTTTTGGCGGCCGTTTCCGCTAGGCCTTCGTGACGCCCGCCGCGCGGGCCGGTACTGCCAAAGAGCACGCCCTTCAGGCCGTCCATCATGCCGCCACCGGCTTCAGGCGAAGGAGCTGCAGTGCCGGGTAGGGTGGGCGCCGCCCCAGCGCTTGGTGTGCCCGAGGGGGCAGGCGAGCCGCCTGCAGCATGGCCCCTGAGCATTTCATAGGCCGACTCACGATCCACCAGCTTCTCGTAAACACCCGCCACGAGCGAGTTTTGAATCAAGCTGCTGCGCTCCGCTTCGTTGATGGGGCCAATGCGCGAGCCGGGCGGCAGGACGTACACCCGTTCCGTGACGGAGGGGCGACCCTTGGTGTCCAGGAGGCTGACCAAGGCCTCGCCAACGCCCAGTTCGGTGATGGCGGCCTGGATGTCGAGGCCCTCCTTGGGGCGCATGGTTTCGGCGGCGCTCTTCACGGCTTTTTGGTCCCGCGGCGTGAAAGCGCGCAGCGCATGCTGCACGCGGTTGCCCAATTGACCGAGCACGGTGTCGGGAATGTCCAGTGGGTTCTGCGTCACAAAGTAAACGCCGACGCCCTTGGACCGCACCAAGCGCACCACGAGTTCAATGCGTTCGACGAGCGCCGCTGGCGCATCCTTGAACAATAGGTGAGCCTCGTCAAAGAAGAACACCAACTTGGGTTTGTCCAAGTCGCCGACTTCGGGCAGGGTCTCGAACAACTCCGACAACATCCACAGCAAAAAGCTTGCGTAAAGGCGCGGCGCGGCCATGAGTTGGTCGGCCGCGAGGATGTTGATCACGCCCTGGCCGCCTTCGGTTTGCATGAAGTCGGCGATGTTCAGCATGGGCTCGCCAAAGAACTTGTCGCCGCCCTGGGATTCGATTTGCAGCAAGCCGCGCTGGATGGCGCCCACGCTGGCGGCGCTGACGTTTCCATACTTCGTGGTGAAGCTGCTGGCGTTGTCTCCGACGTGCTGCAGCATGGCGCGCAAGTCTTTGAGGTCCAGCAGCAGCATGCCGTGGTCGTCGGCAATCTTGAACACCATCTGCAGCACGCCGGCTTGGGTCTCGTTCAGTGCCAGCATGCGGCTGAGTAGAAGCGGGCCCATGTCGCTCACCGTGGCACGCACAGGGTGCCCACTCTTGCCGAACACATCCCACAGCGTGGTGGGGCAGCGCAGGGGGGCGGGTGCATCCAGCTTGCGCTCTTTCAACACATTGAGGAGCTTCTCGCTCGGCGTGCCGGTCTGGCTGATGCCCGTCAAGTCGCCTTTCACATCGGCCATGAAGACCGGCACACCCAATTGGCTGAAGCCCTCCGCCAGCTTTTGCAGCGTGATGGTCTTGCCTGTCCCCGTCGCTCCGGTGATGAGGCCATGGCGGTTGGCCAGCGCAGGGAGTAACTCGCAGGCGATGGAGGCGTTCTGAGCGAGCAGGATGGGGTCGGCCATGGCGATGGAAATGGAGGCGATGAGGGTGCGCGAGTCTAGCCAGGGGCGAACTCTTAGAATCCGGCCCCTTTTTGATACAGACGGTTTCAGCCATGGCAGGTCATTCCAAGTGGGCCAACATCCAGCATCGCAAGGGGCGTCAGGATGAGAAGCGCGGCAAGGTTTGGACTCGGGTGATCCGCGAGATCACCGTCGCCGCACGCCATGGCGGTGGCGACCCCAGCAGCAACCCGCGTTTGCGGCTGGCCATCGAGAAGGCCAAGGCGGTCAACATGCCGGCCGATCGCGTCAAGTACAACATTGACAAGGCCACGGGCAACCAAGAGGGCGTGAGCTACGAAGAGATCCGCTACGAGGGTTACGGCATTGGCGGCGCAGCCATCATCGTGGACACCATGACCGACAACCGCGTGCGCACGGTGGCCGAGGTGCGGCACGCGTTCAGCAAGCATGGCGGCAACATGGGCACCGAGGGCTCAGTTGCTTTCCAGTTCAAGCACGTGGGCCAAATGATTTTTGCCCCCGGAACGGCAGAAGATGCGCTGAGGGAGGCAGCCCTTGACGCTGGCGCCGAAGATGTTGTGAGCAGCGACGATGGCGCCATCGAGGTGCTGACGAGCCCGGCTGACTTTGAAGCGGTTCGCAACGCGCTGGCCGCCAAGGGCTTTCAGGCGGAACTGGCCGAGGTGACCCTCCGCGCGGAGAACAACATCGCACTGGCGGGCGAAGACGCCGTGCGCATGCAGAAGCTCCTTGATGTGCTTGAAGACTTGGACGACGTGCAGAACGTGTTCCACAACGCTGAAATGACCGAATGAAAGTCTTGGTGATTGGCTCGGGCGGCCGTGAACACGCCATTGCTTGGAAACTGGCTCGGAGCGGGCGGGTCAGCCAAGTTTTTGTGGCGCCGGGTAACGGCGGCACCCTGCGCGACCCTGACTTGAAGAACCTGTCGCTCACGAACATCCACAAGCTGGCCGATTGGGCCACCGAGCAGCGCGTGGCTCTGACCGTGGTGGGCCCAGAGGCGCCGCTGGCCGCTGGCATCGTTGACGTGTTCCGGGGCCGTGGCCTGCGCATTTTTGGGCCCACCAAGGCTGCAGCGCAGTTGGAAAGCAGCAAGGCGTTTGCCAAAGACTTCATGCAGCGCCATGGCATCCCCACGGCCCGCTATGCCGTTTTTGATGACGCTGACGCTGCCCATGCCTACGTGGACGCCCAAGGCGCGCCGATCGTCATCAAGGCCGATGGCCTGGCCGCCGGCAAAGGTGTGGTGGTGGCGATGACGCTCGAAGAAGCGCATGCCGGCATCGACATGATCTTGCGCGACAACGTGCTGGGCGTGAGCCACAACGTTGAAGGCGGGAGGGTGGTGATCGAGCAGTTCTTGGAGGGTGAAGAGGCCAGCTTCATCGTGGTCAGTGACGGCAAAGAGGTGCTTGCCTTGGCCACCAGCCAAGACCACAAGCGCCTGCTGGACGCCGACCAAGGCCCCAACACGGGCGGCATGGGCGCCTACTCGCCCGCTCCGGTGGTGACGCCCAATGTGCACGCCAGGGCCATGCAAGACATCATCTTGCCGACCATCGCCGGGATGGCCAAAGACGGCATGCCCTTCACCGGCTTTTTGTACGCCGGACTGATGATCGACAAAGACGGTCACCCGTTCACCGTGGAGTTCAACGCGCGCTTGGGTGATCCGGAGACCCAGCCCATCTTGATGCGCTTGAAGAGTGACCTCTTTGAGCTTTTCATGGCCGCGACCGAAGAAGGCAAGCTGCAAGACCTGGAGTTGCAATGGGACCGCCGTGCCGCGCTGGGCGTGGTGATGGCAGCCCATGGCTACCCCTTGAACCCTCGCAAGGGTGACGTCATCACGGGCCTACCGAGTGACCAAGCGGACGCCATGGTGTTTCACGCTGGAACGGGTGCCAACGCCGATGGCCAATTGGCCACCAGCGGCGGTCGCGTCCTGTGCGTGACGGCCTTGGGCGAATCGGTCCGCGTGGCACAGCAACGGGCCTATGAGCTGCTCGAGCCCATTCGCTTTGAGGGCATGCAATACCGCAAGGACATTGGCTACCGGGCCATCAAGCGATGACGCATGGCGCATGCGCCGGGCGCTCCCGCAAAGCGGAGCTGCGTTTGCAGCGCTGCCGCTGGAGCCCCAGCCGCTGGGTGATGGTGGGGAGCTGCGTGTGAGCGCGCTGCCCATGCCGATGGTGGGGGATCCAAAACTCAAGCCGCGTGGCAGCCTGCTGGCGCGAGGCTTGTTGCGGCTCTTTGGGTGGCGCGTTTGCTTTGATGGCTACTGCGCGCCGCAGGGCGTCGTCTTGGTCTACCCGCACACCTCCAACTGGGACTTTGTCTTGGGTGTGCTCGGCAAATGGGCGCTTGGCCTTCAGCTGCACTTTTGGGGCAAAGACTCGCTGTTCCGTATCCCCTTGTTCAAGCACTGGATTCGCTGGATCGGCGGCATTCCAGTGGATCGCACGCACCGCCACGGCATGGTGGGCAGCATGGTCGAGCAGATGAAGGCTGCCCAAGCTCGCGGCGATGTGTTCTGGCTCGCTGCGGCGCCCGAAGGCACGCGCTCTCTCGCTACAGGTTGGCGCAGTGGGGCATACCAAGTGGCGGTGCAAGCGCGCGTGCCGATTGGCCTCGCTTACTTTGACTTCGCCTCCCGCACGGTCTCCGTGACCCACTTCGTGCAGCCAAGCGGTGACCCGGCCTTGGACCTTCCCTTTTTCGCTCAAACCTTCGCTGCCGTGAAAGGCAAGCGGCCGGAGTTGGCCAGCCCCATTCAATTCAAAAAATGAACACGCCCCTGGTTCGCGCTTACCTTCTTGACCTTCAACAGCGCATCGTTGCGGGCCTTGAGCAACTGGATGGCAATGCCTTTGCGGATGACCCGTGGCAGCGGGAGC
>JBKCVH010000157.1:0-5729 GCA_046317675.1 Burkholderiales bacterium | reverse complement strand
TAGAAAACGACGGGCGCCCTGGGGGGAAGGGATTGGGCCCATGCGCTTGCAGCCAGGGTCAACGCTACCCGGGTTGGGGCGGTCGGGCGATGCGCAGGGGGGGTGACTGGGGGGGGGGGTGGTGGGCTCAAGGGGCGGAGGGCGTTCATGGTTCAGGCTCCAGAAGGAAGGGACAGAGGTGTGCGAAACGATTACTTGCGCATCAATGGTATTTAAGTGGTAGCAAACTAGTTTGACTCGCAAAAAAGCGTGACTTCACCCATGAAGTGCTGCCACAGTGTGGCTGAAACGAGCGTAACAAACTGCGTCCATCGGTTGCAAGTGGTATGACTATCCGTTTTTGGTTTCTTACTGGTATGTCCCTAGTCGAGTCGGCAGGCAGGGGGTGGCCGCAGAACTGCTGAACGCTTCGTGGGTGACGATGACGGGCATCTGCCCCAGCTAGAGTGCGGCCGCTATGCAGCCCCCTGCGGCCCTTTCTGAGCCGATTCCAGCCCCACACCCACGGCAATCCGCACCATCGCGCTGATCGGTGGCGGCTTCAGTGCCTTGAGTTTGTTGTTGTCGCTTCGCCGTCAGCAGGCCGGCGCACAGCTACGGGTTGTGGTGTTTGAGCCGAGGGTGCAGTTGGGAGGCGGTTTGGCCTACTCCACTTGGGAGCTTGATGGCTAGGGGCCGCTGCTGAATGTGCCGGCTGGGCGCATGGGAGCCGTGAGCGGCGACGAACAAGGCTTTGCGCGCTGGTGGGTGGCCCAGGGCGGCACCACCCATGGCTTTGCCCCGCGGGCGGCGTACGGGCGCTACCTGGCGGCCTGTGCAGCGCAGTGCATTGCCCGAAGTGAGCCAGGTGATACGGCCCGTTTTGAGCACCGCCGCCAAGCGGTGCGCCGGTTGCGGCGGGGTGCTACCGCATGGGAACTTGGGCTGGACGACGGCAGTGCTTTCCATGCGGATGCTGTGGTGTTGGCTTGTGGCCCGGCGTCTCGCGGCCTGCCGATTGGGCCTTGGGGCGAGCCAGGCTGGGTGCTGGACCCTTGGGTGCAGGGCGAGCAACTGGATGCCTTGCCCAGCCACGCGCCCGTGCTGCTGCTGGGGAGCGGGCTGAGTGCGGTGGATGTTTGGCAGCGGCTGAGCCTGCGCCGCCCAAGCGGCCCGGTGTTGATGCTGTCTCGTCACGGCTGGCTGCCGCAGGCCCACCGCGACCGCGAACACCCACCCAGGCCCGGACTGCTACCGACTGACGTACTGAGCGGCATGCACACGGCCGGCGCTTTGCTGCGCGGCTTCCGGCGCTTGCAACAGGAGCTGAGCGGGCAGGGCTTGGATTGGCGCGACGTGATGGCCGACCTTCGGGCGCACACGCCGCGCTTGTGGCAGCAGCTTCCAGCGGTGGAGCAGCGCCGCGCGCTACGCCATTTGCAGGCTTTGTGGGACAGCCACCGCCACCGCTTGGCGCCTGCTGTGTCGGTCCAGCTTCAAGCAGCCCTTCAAAGTGGGGCTTTGCGTGCTTGGGCTGGGCGGCTGCTGAAGGGCGAGGTGCAGGGCAAGCTGTGGCGCTTGGACGTGCAGACTCGGGGCGGAGAGCGGCGGCAGCTGGATGCCGTGGCAGTGGTGAACTGCACAGGCCCTGCGCCGCCCAGTTGCGCCGCCGCCGACCCCTTGCTGGAACGGGCCTATGCCGAGGGCTACTTGCACCGCCATGCCAATGCCCTTGGCCCGCGCTGCGACGCGGCTGGCCGGCCATTAACTGCCTCAGGCGCATCCCAGCCTGGGCTGTGGCTGCTGGGTCCTTTGCTGCGTGCGCGTGATTGGGAGGCCAGCGCGGTGCCCGAGTTGCGAGAGCACGCCGCAGCGCTTGCGGCGCGCTTGGTGGCGGAGGCCGAGCGCGGTTTCTGCCGCTAGGCTGCTGCGCTCAAAGCGCGCGCAATGTGACCGCGCTTTACGGTGGGTTTGGGCACCCGGTGTTCTTCAAAGAATCGCCGTACATCCCAGTCCAGCCCCACGCCGTGCATGAAGTTGTAAAGCCCCCGGCGCAGGCCGAGTCCGAGCCGGTCGTGATCGACGCCGCTGGGGTCGACGAAGCCGATGTCGTTTTTCGCAAACGGCGAGTGCGGCAAGGGCGTGAGTGACACGCCGAAAGCTTCGGGTTGCTTGCCTACGGGGGAGTGCACGGTGCAGGTGAAGCGGTGGAAGAAGCCGCTGTGCAGGCAGCCTTCCTCGAAGAGTTGACGCACGTACTCCAAGGCGTCCACCGTGTCTTGCACGGTTTGAGTGGGAAAGCCGTACATGAGGTAGGCGTGCACCAAGATGCCTTGGTCGGCAAAGGCTTTGGTAACGCGCGCGACTTGGTCCACCGTCACGCCTTTTTGCATGAGCTTGAGGAGCCGGTCTGAGGCCACCTCCAGGCCGCCCGAGATGGCAATGCAGCCGCTTTCGGCCAGCTTCTCGGCCAGGGCCGGGGTGAAGGTTTTCTCAAAGCGGACATTGCCCCACCAGCTCACGGCCAGCCGGCGGCGCAGGATTTCGTCGGCCAGGGCCTTGAGGGCTTTGGGGGGTGCGGCTTCGTCAACAAAGTGGAAGCCGGTTTGGCCGGTCTCCTGCACGATGGCCTCGATGCGGTCGGCCAGTACCTCGGCATTGGCGGCTTCGTAGCGACCGATGTAGTCGAGGTCGACGTCGCAAAAGCTGCATTTCTTCCAGTAACAGCCTTGGGCCACGGTGAGCTTGTTCCAGCGCCCGTCGCTCCAGAGCCTGTGCATGGGGTTGAGCAGGTCGAGCAGGCTCAGGTACTGGCCCAGTGGCAGCCCGTCCCAGGTGGGGGTGCCGGTTTGGTCGATGGGCACTTCGCCTTCGCCGCCCAGGTTCCGGTACTTCACGGCGCCGTCTTCGCGCACAAAGCAGCGCACCAGGCGGGCTTTGCTGCGCTTGCCGTTCAGGTGCTCCAGCAGCGCCAGCAGCACGCGCTCGCCGGCGTCGAGGGTCACGAAGTCAAAGAAGTCAAACACGCGCGGCTCGGCCAGTTCGCGCAGCTCCGTGTTCACGTAACCGCCGCCCAGCACGGTTTTGATGTGCGGGTGCGCCGCCTTGATGGTTTGCGCAATGCGGAAGGCGCCGTAAACGCTGCCGGGGAAGGGGCAGGAGAGCAGCACCAAGTCCGGCTTGTGTTTCTCAATTTCGGCCAGGGTGAGCTCGCGCAGGTAGTGGTCGAGCAAGGTCTCGGGCGCTGCAAGGGCGGTGGCCAGCGGTTCGAAGGTGGGCGAACTGGCGGCCAGCTTTTCGCCGTAGCGCACGAACTCAAAGCGGGGGTCGATGGCGTCGCGGACGGCATCGGCCACATCGTTCAGAAACAGGGTGGCCAAGTGGCGGGCGCGGTCTTGGCTACCCAGGGTGCCAAAGGCCCAGGCCAAGGGGTCAGGTTCGTCTTCTTGGCCTGGAATGCCGACATCCACTTGCGCAAAGCGCGGCCCTTCGGGCAAGAAGGCGCGGGAATTGATGCGGTGGGCCAGCGTGCTGTCGCGGCCTTGCAGAAACGCCAGCACCCGGGGCATGCCGGTGGCAATGGTGTCGGCCGCCTCCAAGTGGACTGCCAAGGAGGGCGTGGGGGCTGAGCCAGCGGCCGCTGCACGCAGGGCTTGCAGGCCTTCGCTACTGAAAAGGCGCAGCAACAGCAGCAGGGCCAAGTCGGCTTGCTGGGCCGCAACGCCCTGGGCGCGAAGGAAGCCCGTCAGGTAGGCGGTGGCCGGGTAGGGCGTGCTCAGCTGCGTCATTGGGGGAATGAGCGACAGGACGGTCAGGGGCATTGCTGCAATCTTTTGAACGGTGACTTGAAAACGCGGCGACCTAAGCGCTCGGGATGCGAGCTTCAATGCAGTCCATCGAAGCCCTTCAACCGGAGATTGTCATGAGCAACATCGTTATCGTGTTTCACAGCGGCTACGGCCACACCAAAAAGGTGGCAGAAGCCGTCGCCGAGTCCAGCGGCGGCAGCCTGCTGGCCATTGATGCCAACGGCGACTTGCCCGAAGGCGGCTGGGAGCAGCTGGCCGCGGCAAAGATGATCGTTTTCGGCTCACCCACCTACATGGGCATGGCCAGCTGGCAATTCAAAAAGTTCGCTGACGCCTCCAGCAAGCCCTGGTTCGGCCAGGCCTGGAAGGACAAGCTGGCCGCTGGCTTCACCAACAGCGCCACCATGAACGGCGACAAGCACAGCACCCTGCACTACATGATGACCCTGGCCATGCAGCACAGCATGCTGTGGGTGGGCACGGGCATGATGCCCAACAACAACAAGGCCGCCACGCGCGACAGCATCAACTACGTCGGCAGCTCCGCCGGCTTGATGACCACGACGCCGAGCGACGCCAGCACCGATGAAATGGTGACGGGCGACATCGCCACCGCCAAGGTGTTCGGCGAGCGGCTGAAGGCTGCGGTGGGCCGCTTCGGCGGCTGAGTGAGCAAGGCGGAGGGACGAAGAGTTGGTCTTTCACGGCCTGCTACCCCTCGCTGCCCGCCGCCACGCCGGTGCTGCTCGCGCTGCGCCAAGCGGTGGCGCAGACCGCACACCCGGCGATGCGCTTGCTTAGCAAAGGCTTGGAATGGCTGTAGGCCGCTGTTGCCGCTGGAGCGCCAGCCAGTCTTGCAAAGCCGCCAGCAGTTCGTGCTGGATGCGAGGCTCACCTTCCAAATCAGCCAGCGCAGCCGCCACCGCTTCGAGTGTGGAGAGCTGATGCGCCGCCTGCGCCCGGCGCAGCTCACCGTAGTGCGATGCCTGTTGCGTGCGCAGGGCGTAGCGCGGCAAGCTGGCCAGGATCGGGTTCAGGTGCAAGAGCTTGCGGCTTTTGCGCCAAGTGGCGTCCAGCACCAGCAAGCGAGCCGGTGCGCCGGCTGGGGCTGGCTCGGCCTGCGGGCTGGGGTAGAGCAGCCAAGTGCGCCCATTGAGCCATTCAGCCGGAAGCTGGAAGTGCTCGCCCACCGTCAGATCGCAGTTCTGTAGGCAGCGCTGCAGCAAACGCACGGTGCCCTTGGCTTGGTCGGCTTCGTCAGGGTGCTGGAGCACCTGACCGGCAATGCGGTGCTGAACCTCCCGGACCAGCGCGCACAGGCAAGTGCGCAGCGGCAGCTCGCACGCTGGGCATCGGAGTCGCTTCTGGGCTTCGAGGGTCATGGGTCACGCTTTGGGTCACGCTTTGGGTCGCGCTTTGGGTTGCGTTCAGGTTAGCTCGAGCCCCAGCAAATCCCGACGAGGTGTGCGGTGCTGCACGCCGGCACAGCGCATGGGGGTGGCGCTCGCCGCAGTCCCTCCTTATCCTTCAGCCTTCCGCAAACCCGGTGAAAGCCGGGGACGCAAAGCCTCCGGCCTACAGCTTGCTTGCAAGCCACGGTAGCGGGGCTGCCAGAGCCGGTGCACCGCCGGATCTGGCCTCGTTACTCCCCGAGGCACAGCATGCACAACGTCCCCCGCTTCCTTCTCGCCGCCCTGGCGCTTGCGTCGCTCCAAGCCTTCGCGGCCCCAATGGCTTCGCGCGCTGCGAGCCAGAACGGAGACGAAGAGCGGGTGCTGGCGGCAATGAGCCGCACCGACCGCCTCCACGACCAGAACCGCAATGTCGCGCGGGAAGACAGCGCACGTGGCGTGAGGGCACGCCAAGTGGCCAGCATCCGGCACGGCGTGCGCGTTGAGAACGTGCGCCGCACGGCCCAGGGCGCGCGCGTGCTGCGCGCCA
>JBKCVH010000156.1:0-3575 GCA_046317675.1 Burkholderiales bacterium | reverse complement strand
CGGCGTGAGTCAATTTCAATGGGGCCGGATCAATAAAGGAATCGCCAGCAGGTGAAGGAGGTTCCCTTCCTCGGGCAATCGAACGCGCTTGTAGCGAAGCTCCCAGCTCGAAAGCCTGGTCGCCTTCCAGCGCGCAAAGTGCTTTTCTGCGGAGTAGCCAGGGCGCGCGGACCCCTGCAACATCGGCCACAGCGTGGCTCCACTCAAAGCCAGAGCAAGAAGCTGAGCACTCCAATGCACTTGCAGCCAAGCCGCGCCAAGGGCGGGCAGTCCGAAGCCGAAAACGGCCACCACCACGGCGACCAAGGGCAGCGCCGCAGTCCCAGGGAGTTGGCCTTGCCATGCACAAGCCGCTGCAGCCACGAAGCCCAACAGCAGCGCGGTGCCACAAACCAAGGCGAGGGCCTCGTGGCGCTGCTGGAGCGCCGCGAAAAGCAGGGCCGTGGGGAGCGTGCATACCAGCCAAGCCAGCAGCAAACCGGTCAAAGTGCCACGGCCGGCCCGTCTTCCGCCGTGGCTGGGTGCCAAACGGGCCGCCAAACGCTGCTGCGTGTTGGCCAATCGCCCCACGGCAAGCCAGGTGAGGAGCGCCAGAGACACCGCTGCGATGGTGGCCATCGTGTGCGCGATGCCGTCTGACACGGCATGGTCAGCCGCCGCGCTGGCTGTGAAGAGCAGTCCGAGCAACCCGAAGAAGCCGGCCAGCACCATGATGACGATCCACTCTGCACCAAGCACCAGCAGCGAGCTGCCACCGAAATGGGTATGGGTTTTCATGTGTTGAGCGCCTCAAAGAGTTCGTCCATCCCCATGGGCTTGGCCTCGGTGCGTGGCCCCGTCCACAGCCGGCCATCCACCACCGCATGTTGGCGCTCGGCGCTCCAGTGCAGCAAGCCGGCTTGAGCAGCCGGTGCCTCGTTCAGCGCCACGCGCAGCAGTTGTTCGCTCAGGCCATCCCATTCGCCAAACAACTGCACACGCCCCTCGCGCAGGAACAAAACATGGCTGACGACGCGCTCCAAGTCACCCAGCAGGTGGCTGGAGAGCAGCACGGTGCGGGGAGCTTGGTCAGCCGGGCGGGCGAACAAAGCGCGCATGAAGTCGCGCCGGCTGATCGGGTCCAGACTGGCCACGGGCTCGTCCATGATGAGCAAGTCTGGGTCGTGGCCCATGGCCAGCACCACGGCGAGCTTTTGCTGGTCGCCGCCCGATAGCTTGTCGGCGCGCCGGCCCATGGGCAGGTCGAGCTTTGAGGCCAGGCGCAGTGCGCGATCGGTGTCGAAGTTGGCATACACCGCCGCCATTTCGCGCAGGTGCTGGTCACCGTTCAGCCAGCCGAACAAGTCAGGCTCCTGCCCCACATAGCCCAGGCGCTCGCGCACGGCGTCGCTCAGGTCGAGGCTCGGACAGCCGAGCAAACGGCTGCTGCCCGTGTGGGGCGGCGTCAGACCCAGCAAGCATCGAATCAAGGTGCTTTTGCCGGCGCCATTGCGCCCCACCAAGCCCACCACAGCGCCTTCTGGAATCTGCAGGCTCACTTCGTTCAGGAGCCAAGCGCCCCGAGAGGTCCAGCTGTCGCGCAGCAAGGAGAGGCCATCGGCTTCGATGGCGAAAGTGGGCGTGTGGGTCATAACGCGTCTTTGTCAAAAGCAAGAGGAAGGATCTGGCGCAGTTCGCGTTCAAAGGCCAGCAGCGCGGCCTGCGGCTGCACGCCCAGTTGCTGTGCCTGCACCGCTGCGGCCTGCAGGGCGGGTTGCAAGAGCGCGATGCGGTCGTTCGCGGTGCTCGGGGCCGAGGATTGCTCTGCAACCACCATCCCGATGCCGCGGCGCCGCTCCAGAAGGCCGGCAGCCTCCAGCAAGCTGTACGCCTTGCTCACCGTCATGGGGTTGATGGCATGGCGCTCGGCCACGCTGCGCACGCTGGGCAGCTCGGCGCCCGGTTGCAAATGCCCGCCGGCCACCATGCGCTGCACTTGCTCGACAAGCTGGCGGTAGATGGGG
Organism: Burkholderiales bacterium; assembly: GCA_046317675.1. Classification (GTDB taxonomy): domain Bacteria; phylum Pseudomonadota; class Gammaproteobacteria; order Burkholderiales; family Burkholderiaceae_C; genus Inhella. The sequence continues at coordinate 1,572 of JBKCVH010000156.1, read as the reverse complement.
GTGGCGCTGCTGGGTTGGACATCAAACATGTGCATTAGTGTATTGATGTTGCAATACACATTGCAATAGGCGCCCACCCCTAACCCGCAGGGGGTGAGCTGCAACAGGTTGGCCGGAAGCGCGCGGCTTAGGGCTTCAGGTAGCGGGCCTCGAATCGGGCCCAGGCTTTTTCTTGCGCCAGTTGCGCGAGGCCTCGGTTCATGGCCGCAAGGGCCTCGGCATGGCCCGGCCGTTGCAGGCTGAAGGCCATTTGGGTGGGCTGACCGCTGTCGTGCACATAGGGCTGGCGGAGCAGGGTGCCGCCGAGGTTCATCTCTTGCACCAGCCACTGACCCGGAAGCCCGCTCAGCACGACCAGATCAATGCGCTGTGCTGCGAGCATGCGCAAGAGTGTGGGCATGTTCAAGGCGGTTTCAATGCGGCCCGTGAGCGCGGCTCGAAGCTCTGCGGGGTAGGCGTAGCCATTGACCAAACCCACCGTCAGTCCTTGGAGGTCTGCGAGCTCACGCACGGGCTTGCGGGGCCAATCTTGGCGGGTGTAAAGGGCATGGTGTACGTTGCGCCCATAGCCTCGGCTGAAGCCCAAAAAGCGCTGACGCTCGGGGGTGTTGCGGGCACCGGCGGCAAAGTCGGCTTGGCCGAACTCCAGCATCGACAAGGCCCGCCGCCATGGCACACGCTGCACCTCCAGGGTGTAGTTGCCGCCAAGGCGAAGGGCCTCGCGGGCGATGTCGGCATCCAGCCCGTCACCGAGTGGGTGACCTGCGTCAAGCAGATAGGGCGGGTTCACATCGCCGACCAAGACCAAACGCCGTGCCGCTGCCGAGCCGGTCGGTGTGGCCGAGGCCACTAGGGGCAGTGCGCCCAAGGCAAGGCTGAAGTGGCGTCGGGTGTGCATGGCTTGCGCCGAGAAAGTACAAACAGCATGGCATGAAAAGCGCCGGGACGACTCGCCGGGCTCGCTGTCGGAAACCCGCAGGCTTGAACGAGCGCTGCGACCGGGCCAGTCCGTGAAGCTCCGGTTGCTGATGGGTTCAGTCATAGCTTCTATCAAAGACGGTCATTCGATTAAACGAAACTAACCGGAGGCGACTGTCGATACAGTTCAGTCCATTCCACAACCCCTCCCTCACAGGAAACCACGATGTCTTTGATCAACACCACTGTCCAGCCTTTCAAGACCGAAGCCTTCCACAACGGCAAGTTCATTGAAGTGAGCGACGAGTCCCTGAAGGGCAAGTGGTCGGTTCTCATCTTCATGCCGGCTGCTTTCACCTTCAACTGCCCGACCGAAGTGGAAGACGCTGCGGAGCATTACGCCGAGTTCCAAAAGCTGGAGTCTGAGGTTTACATCGTCACCACCGACACGCACTTCGCGCACAAGGTGTGGCACGAAACCAGCCCTGCCGTGGGCAAAGCCAAGTTCCCGCTGGTGGGCGACCCCACCCACAAGCTGACCCGCGCTTTTGGCGTGCACATCGAAGAAGAAGGCCTGGCACTGCGCGGCACCTTCGTGATCGACCCGAACGGCGTTATCAAGACCGCTGAAGTGCACGACAACGCCATCGCCCG
>JBKCVH010000155.1:0-3195 GCA_046317675.1 Burkholderiales bacterium | reverse complement strand
CAACAGAACGAGCGAATAGGCCGCCAGCGGGGGCAGCAGCTTGGCGTCCACCACGCGGTGCGCCCAGCTCAGCAGCAGCACCAAGGGGAAGCCGAATTGCAGGATGTTGTAGGCCAGACCCGAGAGGGCATCGGCGCCGCTGCCGCTGTTGCCAAAGGGGGTGCCGTTGGCGAACAAGGTGGCCGCGCCCACGAACAAGGCCCAGCGGCTGTGGGACCAACTCCAGTCGCGCAGCGTGGGGGGCAGCAGTTGAAGCGCGGCCCTCATGGCGTCCATTCCAGCGGCAGCTGCAAAGTAGCCACCAAGCCGCGCGGTTGGTTGACGCGAAGGTTCATCTCCGCCGCGTCGCCATACAGCCCCTTGAGCCGCGCGCGCAGCGTGGCCAGCCCCGTGCCATGGCCGCTGCTGGAGCCCATGCCGCGCCCGGTGTCGGCCACTTCCAAGAGGAGCCGTTCGCCCTCGCCGCGAGCGCGCACGAGCGCCTCGCCGCCGGTGATGACGGGCGCAATGCCGTGCTTGATGGCGTTCTCCACCAGGGTCAGCAGGCCGGTGTTGGGCAGGCGGGCGGCGTCCAGGCCCGGTTCGATGTCAAGGCGCAGGCGAAGCCGGGTGTCGCCAATGCGCCGCTGATGCAGGGCCAAGAAGGCGCGCACCAAACGCAGCTCGCTGGCCAGGGTGGACTTCGCCTCGGGCAGCTCCGGCAGGGCTTCGCCCAGGTACTGCAGCAGGTCGGCCAACATGGCGCGGGCCTCGCTGGGGTCGGTCTTCGCCAAGCGGCGCAAGTGCGCTAGGGTGTTGAACAAAAAGTGCGGCTCCACCTGGGCTTGCAGCAGTTGCAGGCGGGCGGCGTCAATTTGCTCGTCCAGTTGTTGCTGCGCCATGCGCAGGCGCGCGGCGCTGTCGCGGTCCACGCGGGCGCGCTGCATGAACTCATAGGCCGCCAGCAGGCAGCCGGCTTGCATCAGCAGCACCTGGAAGGTGTACGGGTTGGGCAGGCCAATTGGCCCGGTGTGTGTCAGCTTCAGCACCAAGCCTTGGCCCAGCAGGCCCACCAGGGCGGTGCCCAGCATGAGCAGGGCCAAGCCTCGCCGCCTGGCCTTTGGCGCTTCAGAAAGCCTGCGGTGCGCCAGGCCCACGACGGCCAACATGGCGCCCACCGAGATGAGCGCCAGCCAAAACTGGCGCCCGGGCATGCGCTGGCAGCCTTGTGATTCAGCCGCCGCGCCTTACAGCAAGCAGCCCAGCCATTGGGGTGCGCTCATCGTCGCCGCCAGTGCCACCGACAGCAATGCGCCGATCAGCAACTGGCGGGACAAGGAGGCAGGCTGCATCAGGGCTTCAAGGTGCTGACCGCGAGCGCGGCGCTGCTGCGGCAGTCGGCGCCCAGCAGGGCGCTCTTGACGCGGCTTCGATAGGCCCGTGGGCCTTCAATGGACTCAATGCGCTGCACGCCATCAGCGCCCAGCACCAGTTGCACGCGCATCGTGCCGGCGGTGCCCACTTGCTGTTTGATGGAGGCCAGCTGCTCTGGCAGTTGCTCGGCCAGCTGAGGGCACTGGGCCAAGATGTCGGCGCGAGCCGGCCCTTGCGCCATGGCGGGCAAAGCGCTGAAGGACAAGGCGGCCAAAGTGAGGAAGCGGGTCATCGCGGTACTCCTGAAACGGTTGCGGTGACTGGACTTCGCGCATCGGGGCGGCGCATTGCACCGCCTTCCCGACGAGTCCGAGTCCAGGGCGACCGAACCCCCCAGAACGGGCGATGAAACAATGCCCCATGCTCGCCTACCGCCACGCCTTCCATGCCGGCAACCATGCCGATGTCCTCAAGCACCTGGTGCTGATTCAGTTGCTCCAGCACATGGCGCAGAAAGAGAAGGGGTTTCGCGTCATCGACACCCACGCCGGTGCCGGTGCTTACCGCGTGGGCGGCAGCAGCCAGCAGCAGGAGTGGGCCGATGGCGTGGGCCGCCTGATGCACGCCAAAGACCTGCCCCCCGGCGTGGCCGCTTACGTGGAGCAGGTGAGGGCGGTGAACCCTGGCGAAGGCCAGGTGCGCATCCTGCCCGGCTCGCCGGTCATCGTGCAGCACCACCTGCGGGGGCAAGACGAGTTGCACGCCTGTGAGTTGCACCCCACCGACTTGCGGGCGCTGGAGAAGCTGTTTGACGGCGTTCGCCACCTGCACGTGCACCTGGGCGACGGCTTTGCCAAGCTGCCCACGCTCTTGCCACCGCCCACACGGCGCGGCCTCATCCTCATCGACCCGCCCTACGAGAAGAAGACCGAGTACGCCCGCGTGCTCGCCACCGTGCGCGAGGCGCTGGCCAAGTTCCCTGATGCGGTGATTGCCGTCTGGATTCCTCAAATCCAGCGCCTGGAAGCGGCCGAGCTGCCGCAGCGCCTCATCAACGCCATGAAGGGTGTGGCCAAGAAGGGCTGGCTCCACGCCCAGCTCACTGTCGCTGCCCCACAAGACGGTGGCTTTGGTTTGATGGGTAGCAGCATGGTGGTGGCCAACCCGCCGCACACGCTCGGCATCTTGCTGGCGCAAGAACTGCCCTGGCTGGCCGAGCGCCTGGGGCAGTTCAAGGGTGCCAAGGGCACCTTGACGGCGGGCAGCTAAGCCGCCCTGGGGCTGCGTACTGCTTGGCCCCTTCGCCCAGGCGGCGCCCCAAGCCCACCGCATAGGGTGCTGCGCGGGCGGCAATCAGGGGGTCGTTCGACGGCTCCACGCCCTTGGGCAGCACCATCGGGTTGAAGGTGATGTTCACGCACTCGCCGCCGGCATCCGGCGCGACGGAGCGAATCACGAGGCGGCCCAGGGTCAGCTTGCGGCGCGCCTCGGGCAGCGGCACCACGGCGCTGTCAAGGTGCCAAAGCTGGCCGGTACCGGCTGGTTGGCCAGGTCGCGCACGCTTGCGGTTCTCTGGGAGTCAGGTGGGTTGAAAAGTCAGGTTCAAGCGTCGGTAGTAAAGGCGGCTCGAGGCTTCAAAGCCCGAATCGAACCCCAGCAGCACCCAAATCGCCCCCCGCGTGTCGGCCGTTACCGTCAGAACCGGCGCCGTAGGGGTCTTCAGCGTCTTGCTCTCCCACCGCCGCGGCCCGCAGTTGGGCACGCTGTTGGCCACGGTGCCCAAGACCAGGCCGCTGGCCCCCCCCTGTGACTGGTTGCCGCGGTCGATGTTCAGCCGAAACT
>JBKCVH010000154.1:0-4033 GCA_046317675.1 Burkholderiales bacterium | reverse complement strand
CGGGGCGGCGGTCCACCTCCTCGGGCGGCAGGTAGGTGCTGCGGAAAGCTTCGGTCAGGCCATACATCAAGAAAGGCTGCGCCTGCGGCACCTGCTTGCGCAAAGCCTGCAGGGTTTCACGCGGCATGCGCCCGCCCGTGTTGGCGAAGTAGCGCAAATGCTCGCCAATGGACAGTGGCCATTCCATTTGCGTGAGCTGGATATAGAGCGGCGGCACGGCGGTCAGCCCGGTCACGCGTTCGCGCTCCAGGCTTTTGAGCACGTCACGCGGCAGCAGGTAGTTCAAAAGCACCACTTTGGCGCCCGCATGAAAAGCCGTGGTCAGTTGACTAAAACCCGCGTCAAAGCTCAGCGGCAAGGCCGCCAGCAGCGTGTCACCCGCATGGTTCCCCAAATAACTGGCCACGCTCTTGGCCCCCGCCACCATGTTGCGGTGGCTCAGCATCACGCCCTTGGGGCGGCCGGTGCTGCCGCTGGTGTAGAGAATGGAGACGAGATCGGTGTCAATGACCCGGTGCCCGCTCCGCGCCGGCGTGCCCAGCAAAGTCGTCCAATCCAGCTGGCCCGAACCTGCGCCTTCGGTCAGCACCACGTGCTGCAGTTGCGGGCAGTCGGCCAACACCGGCTGCAACTGGGCGAAGCGGTCGGGCGAGGTCAGCAGCACCTTGACACCGCAGTCTTGCGCAATGAAACCCACCTGCTCGGGCTTGAGCAAGGGGTTCATGGGCACAAAAACACATCCGGCAGCCGGCGCGCCAAAGCTCGCCACGACGGTCTCAAAGCGCTTTTCGAGGTAGATGCCAACGCGGTCGCCACGTTGCAAGCCCAGCCCCAGCAAGGCTGCGGCAAAACTGCGCACCTGCGCATCCAGCGTCCTGTAACTGAGGTCTTGACCCTTGTAGCGGAGGGCCGTGGCGTCGCCGCGCACAGAGGCGCTGCGCGACACCAGTTCGTGCAACAAATTGGACTCGGGAACCAGCATGGCAAGGGGCGCGTGCAGCGCACGGCAAGAGCGTGAAATACCGCGCGGAATGTAGCGCAGGCCCCTACCAAAGCGCATTCCATCCACCCAGTGTGCGGGGTGCCGCGCACCCGTTCGCAGAAGCCCGGCTCCTAGAATGGAATGCTTATCTGATCCCTTGCACATCATGAGTTCTTCTCTTGTCGCCAACGTCCAAGCCCAAGTGCTGCGAATCCTTGACGACGTGCTGAGCCTCGAAGGCCGCGCCCTTCAATTCAGCGCTGCCACGCCCTTGTTGGGCGCCGTGCCGGAACTCGACTCCATGGCGGTGGTGTCCTTGATCACCGCACTGGAAGAGCAGCTGGGCATCTCGGTTGACGATGACGAAATCGATGGCGACGTGTTCGCCACCGTCGGCTCCTTGACCGCCTTCGCCGCCAGCAAGCTGCTCTGAGCATGCCGCCCGTGCAGGCTCGGCGCGCATTTCAGCTCCCAGTCGGGCCCAGTTGGCGCTTCGCGCTGTACACCCCAGCCGGCACGGCGCCGCGCGCCGCTCTGCTGCACTTTCCGGCCTGGACGGAGGAGATGAACAAGAGCCGTCGCGCCGTTCAACAAGCCACCCAGGCCTTCCAGGCCAACGGCATTGCCGTTTTGCAGCTGGACCTGTACGGCTGCGGTGACAGCCCCGGCGAGTTTGAAGAAGCCAGCTGGACGCAGTGGCTGAGCGACCTGCGCCATGGCCTGCAGTGGCTGCGCGCCGCCTTGCCCGAAACACCAGTCCTCGGCTGGGGGCTGCGAGCTGGCGCCTTGCTCGGCAGTGCGCTCGACGCCGAACTGGACGGCCAACTGTGGTGGCAGCCGGTGCTGCAAGGCAAGCAAGCACTGCAGCAGTTCCTCCGCCTGCGTTTGGCGGCGGAAATGGAAGCCTCGGGCGCCAAAACCAGCATGGCGGACTTGAAAGCCAGTTTGGCGCAAGGCGCCGCAGTGGAAGTGGCGGGCTACCTGTTGCCGGGCGCATTGGCCGGCGGACTGGAAGCAGCACAGCTGCAAGCCCCATCCAAACCCTCTCTTTGGTTGGAAGCCAGCACCCAAGCTGAGCCCGCCCTGTTGCCCGCAACGCAGCAGCAATTGGCGCGCTGGCAGCTCCACGGCGAGCACCTGAACGCGCAAGCGCTGCGAGATGCAAGTCCCTGGGCCGCCACCGAGCTAGAGGACTGCCCCGCACTCACCGAGGCCAGCCTCAATTGGCTGAGCCAACGATTCCCCAGAGCCGAAGCGCCATGATCCAAGAGCGCATCGTCAACCTCAGCTTGCCGGGCGGCGCAGCCAGCTTTGGCATCTTGAGCACGCCGCCCGCGCAAGCAGCTTCCATCGGCGTTCTCATCGTGGTCGGCGGCCCGCAATACCGCGTGGGCTCGCACCGCCACTTTGTGCAGCTCGCCCGCACCCTGGCGGAAGCCGGCTTTGCATGCCTGCGCTTTGACCACAGCGGCATGGGCGACAGCCCGGGCCCCGTTCCGAACTTCGAAGCCCTCGACGACGACATCGCAGCCGCCCTCGACACCTTTCTGCGCGAGCAAAGCCATCTGGAGGGCGTTGTCCTCTGGGGCCTCTGCGATGGCGCTTCTGCCGCATTGCTTTACGCCGCCCGCCGCCAAGACCCACGGGTGCGCGGTCTGGCCTTGCTCAACCCCTGGGTGCGCAGCCCCCAAAGCGAGGCCCGCGCCCAGGTGAGCCACTACTACGCCCAGCGCCTGCGAAGCGGCGCCTTTTGGCGCAAGCTCCTGCAAGGCGGCGTAGGTTGGCGGCAACTCAGTAACTGGTGGCAAACGTATCGGCGCGCCCAAAGCAGCGCGCCAGTCGCCGCGAAGCTGCCCTTCCCCGCCGTGATGGCACAAGGCTGGAGCCGCTTCCAGGGCCCCATCCTGTTGCAGATTGCCTTGCCCGATCTCACAGCCCAAGAGTTCCTGGACACCGCAACGCAAAGCTGGCCCGACTGGCAAAGCAAGCCGCAACTCACCCGGCTCGATCACCCGAGCGCCAGCCACACCTTCCCAGCCATCGCTGACAAGCGCTTGGTCAACCAGCAACTGCTGGACTGGCTTCGCGATGCCTTTGCGGTGAGCCCGTCCAAGTCATGAGCGCCATCCCGCGCCGCCCCGTGCTGGACTGGTCTTGGTTCGGCTCCAGCGAGGAATCCCCCCTGCCCTCCGTGGGCGACCTGCCGCACCAACAGCTCCTCACCAGCGGCCGCGCTGCGCTCTACCAAGCCCTCCAGCAATTGCTACCCAGCCCAAGGCAGCGCGTTCTGGTACCCAGCTTCCACTGCCCCACCATGGTTTCCCCCATCGTGCAGGCTGGCCTGCAGCCCGAGTTTTATGCGCTGGGTACCAACGGCCTGCCCGACACCGAGCGGCTGAACCCAGACGCCTTGGCCGTGATTGCTTTCCATCCCTTTGGGCTGACGCAGTCCATGGCGGTGCTCCGAGCATGGTGTGACCGCCATGGCGTTGCCCTCATCGAAGACTGCGCCCACGCCCTCTTCGGCCATGCCGGGGAGCGCCCAGTAGGCACCTGGGGCGACTACGCCACCGCCAGCCTCACGAAATTCCTGCCGGTGCCCGAGGCGGGGCTCTTGGCCAGCAACCGGCACCCCTTGCGCCCCATCGCCCTGCAAGCGCCCAGCCTAGCGGCACAACTTCGCGGCTGGGTGGATGTGTTGGAGACGGCCGCGGCTAGTGAACGGCTGCCCGGTATCAATGCTCTGGTGGGAGTCCGCGCTCGGCTTCGAAAGCAGCCCATGGCGGCGGCACTTCCCGCAAGTCAACAACCTGAACTGACCGTGGCGCAGGCACTGCAGCACACCGACATGGGCCGGCACAGCCACCAAGCGGTGCAGGCAGCGCGTTGGTTAGCGCGCCTGCGCCCGCGCGCTCGGGATGTGGCCTTGCGCAAAGAGAACTTCAACAGCCACGCAACAGCCTTTGGCGCCCTACCCGGTGCCGGACAGCCACCAGGGTTGCCGCTGCAAGGCGATGCGCCCTACGCATTCCCGCTATGGATTGCCAATCC
>JBKCVH010000153.1:0-4361 GCA_046317675.1 Burkholderiales bacterium | reverse complement strand
ATTGCAGCTTGAGGTTTGCATTGCGTTAGCCCGTAAGCGATGGCGGATACCGCCTGCGCTGCTGCCACAAGCCCTCGAACTAGGCCGGCGCTCGCTGGCGCTTCGCCCCTTCCTGACGCCGGTCATCGGAGAGCTCGGCTTGTGGCTTGCGGGACAACGCGAAGACTGGCGCTATGCCGCAGGCGTTGGTATGGAAGCCTTGGAGGAATTGCGTTGGAGCGATGGCAATTTGGAGCAACGGCGTGCATTCCTCACGCAAGAACGCGCCGCCAACCGGCCTGCGGCCCGAGAACGCTTGGCGCAGACCTTGGACGAACTACCAGCCAAGGAACGCGCGGCTCTCGTGGGCGTGCTGGCCGACGGCCTCGGGCCTGAAGATGAACCCCTGCTCGACGGCCTGAGAGCCGATCGCAGTCGCGAGGTACGCCAAGCCGCTTGCGCGTTGCTGCTGCGCTTGCCGCTGGCCGCCCACCCAAAGCGCGCCACGGCCCGAACCGAGGCACTGATGAGGCAGGAGCGTGTCCTGCTGAGCAAGCGCTGGCAGATCGACGCACCCGCTGCTGTAGGCAGCGACTGGGCGCTGGACAACATCGATCCCACTCGACCGAAGCACGATTCACTGGGCGAACGCGCCTGGTGGCTCTTTCAGATCATTCGCCAGGTGCCGCTGAGCTGGTGGACACAGCACACGGGCATGGCGCCAGCCACGCTGCTGCGTTGGGCCGAAGAGACTGACTGGGCCGAAGCCCTGCTGCGCGGCTGGCGCGACGTTCTGATGGCTGCCCCGGAGGCGGCTTGGTGCGAAGCTCTCCTGGAGTCCTGGCCCGTCAAGCTTCGCGACGATCCGGCGACGGTGCTCACTTTGCTACCGATGGAGGCGCGCGAGCGCCACTGGCTGCGCCAGCTTCGCGAGGGCAGCGTGGCATCGCATGGGATCGTGCCGCAGATACTGGCTGCCTGCCGCCCCGGTGAAACGCTTTCGCCCGCGCTCTCCACGACGCTCGTCGAGATCATCCTTCAGCGCGCCGCGAGCCACGTCCTCAGCAACGATTACGCGCTGCGCGGGGCTTTGCCAGAACTTTGTGCCACGCTGCACCCGGACACGCTTGACCCCCTCATGCGCTTGCCGCGCCATGCGGAAGAGACCACATCGTTTGCCGACACCCTGCAGACCATGACGCATGTCATCAGTGTGAGGCAGGCCCTACACCAGCTCCCAATGTCGAGGACACCATGACCGATCCAGTTCAACAAGTGATGCGCCAGCACGCCGAGCAACAGTTCGCCGAGGAGCTCGTCGAACTGGCCAAGGCCGACCAGCGGCCACGCCCCGAGAACTGGGCGCTGTCGCCTTGGGCCGTCGTTCAGTACCTGATGGGCGGCAAGCTCGACAACGGCTTTGCAGTGAGCGCCAAGTACATCGGCAATCCGCGCTTGATGGAGATCGCCGTGGCCACGCTCGCGACCGATCGAGCACTGCTGCTTTACGGTGTCCCAGGCACCGCGAAGTCCTGGGTGTCTGAACACTTGGCTGCGGCTATCAGCGGCAACTCGACGCTGCTGATACAGGGCACGGCTGGAACCAGCGAAGAGCAATTGCGGTATGGCTGGAATTACGCGCAACTGCTCGCCAACGGCCCGTCAGAGAAGGCCCTGGTGCCGAGCCCAATGATGCATGCCATGCGAACCGGCAAGATCGCACGCGTCGAGGAGCTCACGAGAATCCCGGCCGATGTGCAGGACAGCCTGATCACGGTTCTGTCGGAGAAGACGCTGCCCATCCCCGAACTTGGCAGCGAGGTACAGGCGGTACGCGGCTTTTCAGTGATCGCCACGGCGAACAACCGCGACAAGGGCGTCAACGAACTCTCAGCCGCCCTGAAGCGGCGCTTCAACACGGTGGTGCTACCGGTGCCGGCCAGCGAAGACGACGAAGTGGCCATCGTCGTCAAACGGGTCGGCGAGATGGGGCGCGCATTGCAACTGCCGGCTGAGCCTCCGGCGCTGAAAGAGGTGCGGCGCATCGTGCAAATCTTCCGTGAGCTGCGCAATGGCAAGACCGAGGATGGCAAAACGCAGATCAAGTCACCAACCTCCACGCTGTCAACCGCCGAGGCGATATCCGTCATCAACAGTGGGCTGGCACTGGCCGGCCACTTCGGTGATGGCGTACTGCGTGCCCACGACATGGCTTCAGGTTTGATTGGTGCCGTCGTGAAGGACCCGGTTCAGGACGCCGTGGTCTGGAACGAGTACCTCGAAACCGTGTTGAAGGAACGTGCGGATTGGAAGGATCTGTACCGCGCATTCCGCGACATGGCCTGAACTCGGCAGGGCCATGGCAGCGCCTCATTTCTTCGGCATCCGGCACCACGGGCCGGGCTGCGCACGCAGCCTCGTTCGCGCGTTTGAAGTCTTACAGCCGGACTGCGTCTTGATCGAGGGCCCCCCTGAATCGGACTGCCAGTTGCAGGCGATCTTGGCCGAAGGCATGTGCCCGCCGGTGGCCTTGCTCAGCTACTGCCCCGACGAGCCACAGCTCGCCGTCTATCACCCGTTCGCGGAGTTCTCGCCAGAGTGGCAAGCCTTGCGTTGGGCGGTGGCCGGCAAGGTGCCCGCGCGTTTCATCGACCTGCCGCTGGTGCATGGCCTGGCTCTGGACAGGGCCGAACGAGAGGGCGAGGACAAAGCGCCCGAGGCGCCGCCAGAAGCCTTGACGTCCAAGGCCCCCGAAGCAGTTGCGACTGAAAGTCTCTCGAGGGACGACCCCCTCCACTGGCTGGCCCATGCAGCGGGCTATGCCGACGGCGAATCTTGGTGGAACCACATGGTCGAAGAGCGCGGCGATGGCGAGCAGCTGTTTGCGGCCATCGCGGAAGCCATGACCACTCTTCGGGCGGAAGTCGGCGACCGGCCGCGCAGCATCTCGGAGACTCGTCGCGAGGCCCTGCGCGAAGCTCACATGCGGCAGTGTGTTCGCGGCGCGCAGAAGGAGGGGTTCGAGCGCATTGCGGTTGTCTGCGGCGCTTGGCATTTGGGCGGCCTGTCGGCCGACACCACCGCGAAGGCCGATCTCGCGTTGCTCAAGGGCCTGCCCAAAGTGAAGGTGCAAACGACCTGGGTGCCGTGGACCTATCGACACTTGGCACGCGCGAGCGGCTATGGCGCAGGCATCCAGTCGCCCGGCTGGTACGAGCACTTGTGGAGAACCTACGACAGCGCGCCTTCCCGGGGGGTGGGCTGGCTGGCGCGCGTGGCGCGTCTGATGCGCGAGCGCGATCTGGACTGTTCTTCGGCACATCTGATTGAGGCGGCACGCTTGGCGGATGCGCTCGCCGCATTGCGCGAACGCCCCGCGCCGGGCCTGGAAGAACTGCACGAGGCGACTCGCACCGTGCTGACCCTGGGCGACGACGCCGTGTTGCACTTCATCAATGACACCCTCGTCATCGGGGACCGGTTCGGCAGCGTGCCGCCTGAGGTGCCGACTGTGCCGCTCCAGCGCGATGTCGAACAGGCACAAAGGACATTGCGCCTCAAGCCCGAGGCGCTGCAGAAGACCTTGGACCTGGACCTGCGCAACGCCAACGACCTGGCGCGAAGCCATCTGCTGCACCGACTGAACCTGCTCGACGTGCCCTGGGGCACGGTCGCGAAGGTGGGCCGCTCCTCGCGCGGGACCTTTCATGAGATCTGGACGCTGCAATGGCAGCCGGAATTTGCGCTGCGTCTGATCGAAGCGAGCCTCTGGGGGCAGACCGTTGTACAGGCCGCCACGGCACGTGTGATCGATCGCTGCGCGCGAGCCGAAAGTTTGTCGGAGTTGTCGTCCATGCTCGACGGCGTTCTGCTGGCCAATCTTGACAACGCGGTGGCCGCAGCGACACACGCACTCGAAAGCCGCGCCGCGTTGACCGGCGATGCCCAACAGCTTCTCGCCGCGCTGCCACCGCTGGCGAACGTGTTCCGCTACGGCAACGTGCGCCAGACCGACGCAGCAATGGTGGGTCACGTGCTGGACGGGCTGATCGTGCGCGCTTCGATCAGCCTGCCGCTGGCGAGCTCTTCCCTCGACGAAGCCGCTGCCAACGCGCTGCGCGACAAGCTGCTTGGCGCTCATACCGCCGTGGGACTGCGCCAAGGGGAGTCCCAGACCGCGCAGTGGCAACGCGCGCTCGCGCAGCTCGCCGGTCAGGCGGGGGCCCATGAACTGCTGCAAGGTGTGGCCACGCGGCTGCTGCTGGACGCCGGCGCTTGGTCGACCGCTCAGACGGCGCAGGCCTTGTCGCTACACCTCTCGGCCGGCGCCGAGCCGGCCAAGGCGGCGGCCTGGCTAGATGGCTTCTTGAACCGCAATGCCG
>JBKCVH010000152.1:0-18724 GCA_046317675.1 Burkholderiales bacterium | reverse complement strand
CTGCACGGTGTGCCACAAGTGCGCCTCACCGTGCCCGGTGAAGATCGACTTTGGCGATGTCTCCATGAACATGCGCAACCTGCTGCGCAAGATGGGCCAAAAGAGCTTCCGCCCCGGCAACGCCGCCGCCATGCTGATGCTCAACGCCACCAACCCAGAGACCATCAAGCTGGTGCGCGGTGCCATGGTCGGCGTGGGCTTCAAGGCCCAGCGCTTGGCCAATGACTTGCTCTCCAAGTTCGCCAAAAAGCAAACCGCTGCGCCCCGGGCCACCGTGGGCACGGCGCCCATCCGCGAGCAGGTGATTCACTTCATCAACAAGAAGCTGCCGGGTGGCCTGCCCAAGAAGACAGCGCGCGCGCTCTTGGACATCGAAGACAAGGATTACGTCCCGATCATCCGCAACCCGGCGGCTACCCACGCCGACACCGAGGCAGTCTTCTACTTCCCCGGTTGCGGTTCGGAGCGGCTGTTCAGCCAAGTGGGCTTGGCCACGCAGGCCATGCTCTGGCACGCCGGCGTGCAAACGGTTTTGCCCCCGGGCTACCTGTGCTGCGGCTACCCCCAGCGCGGCAGCGGCCAGTTCGACAAGGCCGAGCAAATGATCACCGACAACCGGGTGCTGTTCCACCGCGTGGCCAACACGCTGAACTACCTGGACATCAAGACCGTGGTGGTCAGTTGCGGCACTTGCTACGACCAGTTGCAGGGCTACCGCTTTGAAGACATCTTCCCCGGCTGCCGCATCATCGACATCCACGAGTACCTGCTCGAGAAGGGCATCAAGCTGGAGGCCGGCGGCAGCTACCTGTACCACGACCCCTGCCACAGCCCGATGAAGCTGCAGGAGCCCATGAAGACCGTGAAGGCCTTGGTGGGCGACACCGTCCTCAAGAGCGAGCGCTGCTGCGGCGAGAGTGGCACGCTGGGCGTGACCCGGCCCGACATCTCCACCCAGGTGCGCTTCCGCAAGGAAGAGGAGCTGAAGAAGAACGCCGAGGCGCTTGCCAAGCTGTCGAACGACCCTGCGCTCAGCCCAGCGGCCAGCGCCAACGTGAAGATCCTCACCAGCTGCCCGAGCTGCCTGCAAGGCCTCTCACGCTTCGGCAACGACTTGAACAACGGGCTCTTGGAGGCCGACTACATCGTGGTCGAAATGGCGCGTTTGATCTTGGGCGAGAACTGGATGCCGGAGTACGTGGCCAAGGCCAATGCAGGGGGCATCGAACGCGTGTTGGTTTGAGTCCATGAGCATGGCGGAAGCTGCAGAGTTCGACTGCCAAAGCTGTGGCGCCTGCTGCGCCACGTACCGCGTCTCGTTTTACTGGGGCGAGGCCGATGACGCACCCGGCGGCACCGTGCCCGTGGCGCTCACCCGGCCCTTGAGCCCGCACATGCGCTGCATGCAGGGCACCGAGCACCTGCCGGTACGCTGTGTGGCCCTGCAGGGCGAGATTGGCAAACAGGTGGGCTGCGGCATCTACGCCCAGCGCTCCAGCACCTGCCATGCGCTGCAGGCCGGCAGCGATCAATGCCTGCGCGCGCGGCGCCAGCACGGGATTGATCCACCGCTCGGCTCGGCGCAAGCAGCATGAAACTCCGCACCTTCTTGGCCAGCGCTTGGCGTTGGCAACGCGGCCGCCAGGGCACCGGCTACGACAAGATGCTGCTGCTCACGGGCCGCTGGCCGCTGCCCTTCGACAGCTACTTGATTCGCTATCCCGAGGGTGCCGCCATTCCGCCGCACACGGACCCGGTGCAAGCGGGGCGGCACTACCGCCTGAACGTGGTCCTCAAGGCCTCACCCCACGGCGGGGAGTTCGTCTGCGCCGAGCCCATCTTCCAATCGGCGCGCGTCAATCTGTTTCGGCCCGATGTCTGTGAGCACAGCGTGACGCGGGTCGTGGGTGGCAGTCGCTACGTCTTGTCGCTGGGCTGGGTGCGGAGCAGTCCCAGGGTTTGAGTGGTCTATGGCCTCAGCGCTTGGGCGGCGTATCGTCCATGCTCTTCAGCCCATAGCGCTGGCGCAGGCGCTCGAAGCTGCCGTCGGCCTGCATCGTCTGCAAAATGGCGTCGTACCGCTGAACGAAAGCAAGGTCGACCGTGACCTTGCTAAACGCCATCGGCGCAGGCTCACTCGACACCACCAGACTCGTCGCGGAAATCTGCGTCTCCAGCTTGGCCTGCGCCAGTTCGTAACTGGCCGTTAGCTCGTCGGCAATGACCACATCGAGCCGGCCTAGCGCCAGCATTTTCCACAAGCTGGCGCGCCGAGGTACGAGTTGCAGTGCGCTGAGGAAGCTGGGGTCTTGCTGCAAGGCGGCGAAAGATGCTCCATAGGCCACGCCCACCTGAGCGCCGAACCGCCAGCCCTCGCGGTGCAACTCGACCAAGCTTTGCTCACGGAAGCGAGGGAGATCCTTTGAGCGAATGAACACCAAGTTGCGCGAACGCATGACGGGTTTGGAAAAGTGCGCGTAAGCCTGCCGCTCGGGTAGCGCAAAGGCGCCGTCCAAGAGGTCGATCCGACCTGCTTTGAGCTCGATCAGTGCGCGCGCGAACGGCATTTCCTCCAGTTCCAAGGAACAGCCCATGCGCTGCAGCACCGCCTGCGTCAACTCAACGCTCCAACCCCCGATGCGCCCATCGGGCAGGCGCATGCTGTAAGGCGGGTCGTCGTGCCACCGAAGGCGCTTGGCGCAGGCTTGAACTTGTGAGGCGAAAAGGCAACCCGCTGCCAAGAGTAGGCAGCCCAGGTCGAATGAGGTGGTTGGCCAAAATCGGATCACACCACCAGACTAACAGGCGGCGCGCAGCGCCATCAGCCCGGGGGCATGGCACGATGCCACTCTCATAGACCTTCGCCCTTAAGTCATGGCCCTCCCATCAGGTTCTGCTTGCCCGCTATGCCGCGAAGACGGCGGCCTGTTGATCCATCAAGATGCACTGCTTCGCGTCATCCGTGCCGTGGACACCCCGGCGCACCCGGTCTTTTACCGGGTCATCCTGAATGCTCACGTGGCCGAATTCAGTGCCTTGCCTGCGGCCGAGCGCCATCGGCTCATGGAGGCGGTTGTGGTGGTGGAGCGCGAGTTGATGGCCCAACTCCAGCCCACCAAAATCAACATCGCCAGCCTGGGCAATGTGGTGCCGCACTTGCACTGGCACGTGATCGCGCGCTTCGAGGACGACGCCCAGTTCCCTGCACCGATCTGGGCGCCGGCGGTGCGCAGCACCTCGCTCGCCCCGATTCAAGCCCGCATCGACAGCTTGCCGGCATTGGATGCCAAATTGAAGCAGGCATTGGCTGCGTTTTGAGTGGCAGCGCCATGACCGTGCGCAGCACGGACCGGGCTTTGCTTAGAGTGGCGCCGACTGGCTGTTCAGTGGCTGGCTGGGGGCCTGCTCCGGCATGTCGAGCTCAAAGCGCGTGCCTTCACCCAGCTTGCTGTGCACGCGCAATTGGCCGCCCAGAAGCTGGCGCGCCAAGCTTTGCACGATGACCAAGCCGAGGCCCAGGCCGCCTCTGCCCAGCTTGGTGGTGAAGAAGGGGTCAAAGATGCGGGGCAGGTGTTCGGGGTCGATGCCGCGGCCGTTGTCTTGCACCGCCATTTGCAGCCAGCCGGGGCTCAGGCGCCGCGCTTCAATGCGCAGGCGGCCGGCCTCGCCGCTGGACTCCAGCCCATGCATCAGGGCGTTCTGAATAAGGTTCACCAGGACCTGCTCAATGGGGCCAGCATGGCTGTGCATTTCCAGGCCCAGCTCCAGGGCCAGTTCCAGCGTGCAAGGGCTCCTGCGCATTTGCGGTGCCATCACCTGCAGCACTTCATTCACCAGGGTGTCGAGCTGGAACGTGCGGGCTTGTGAGCTGGCTTGGTCGGCGGAGACCTGTTTGAAGGTGCCCACCAAGTCCACCACGCGGCTGAGATTGCGCTCGGCCAGCTCGCTGCCTTCGGTGATCCGGCTCAGCATCTGCTGCAAGTCGCTGCGGCGCAGGCCGCTGGCGCTGCGCACTTCAAACTCTTTGATCGCGTCTTGCAGCGTGGACACCGCTAAACGTGCGTTGCCAACCGGGGTGTTGACTTCATGCGCCATGCCGGCCACGAGTCGGCCCAGGGCCACTTGCTTTTCCACTTCAACGAGCTGGTCTCGGGTTTCTTTGAGCCGTTCAACGCTCTCCGCGAGGTCGCGGGTGCGCCGCGCCACGCGCAGCTCCAGTTCCTCGTTTGCTTGCCGGATGGCCTTTTCATCCGCAAGTCGCTGTGTCACGTCTTCAAGGCTGCAATGCACGCGCTCCTGGCCTTGCAGGTCGACCAACAAGAAGCGCGCCACGCCATCCCACTGCGTTCCCGATTGGGTTTTGGAATCGGGGCGGTGAAAGCGCAAGGACAGCTCTGCCGTGACCTCGGGCGCCAAGGCCGCGAGGAAGTGGGTGGCCCAAGCCTGCTCGGGCGCCAGGAAGTCAGACAGGTGACGACCCAGCAGGGGCACCGTGCCGTGCTCGCCCAGCAGCACGGCTGCGGCCGGGTTGGCGTCGTGGATGACGCCATCGGCGCGCTCGATCACCAGCTGCGCCAAGTGCGAACTGCTGAACAAGGTACGCGCGTACTGCTCGCGCGCCGCGAGCGATGAGTTTTGCGCTGCAATCGTGTCGAGCATGCGGTTGAAGGCCGAGCCCAGTCGGCCGAGTTCGTTGCCCCCCACGATCGGCGCTCGCAGCGAGAAGTCGCCGCTTTCCTCGACCCGAACGGCGACGTGACGGATGCGCTCCATCGGCACACTGATCAAGCGCTGCAGCGGCATCGAAACCAGTAAGGCGGCCACCAAGGCCAGCGCCAGCGCCGCGCCGAGCGACCAGAGCGTGGGCTTGAGGCGCTTGGCGATGGTGTCCGGGCTGGCGCGCAGCCACAAACGCCCGACCACCGATTGACCGGCCATGACCGCGGTGACGTGCTCATTCAGAACGTTCATCGCGTTCTGCACGCCAGCATCGCTCGGGCAGGCCTGTTCCAGGCCGTTGCGCGCGTAGATGGCCATGGGTCTACCGCTCGTATCGACCAAGCAAGCTTGGCCGATGGTCTCAAGGTATTGCAGGGCGCGGAGGTTCTCGTTGGCACCCGTGTCATCGGCAAAGGCCAAGGCGGCGCTGCTGCGGTTGGCCACAAGGCTGGCCGTGGCCCGTAGCTCGTCGGCCAGCGCAAGCTCGGCGCGTCGAGCTTCTAGGGTGAGCAGGCAACCGCCCGCCACCAGAAGGGCCAGCACACTGACCAAGGCCAGGGTGGTTCGAAGTTGGCGCCTGAGGCTTAATGCTTGAAACCGACGAGCCCAGCGCATCAGCTGCGTCCTCCGGGCGCCGGCAGGCTCAACTCCACCAACTTGGCGCTGATGCGCAAGCCCGACTGGCGCGCGGCTTCGAGGTTGAGGTGCCAGCGCAGCCGGTTGCCTTGCGCCACAAACTCGATGGTGGCGCCACGGCTGGCGGCACCGGGCTCGCTGGAGACCAGCAACAGCGCGTTGTCTCGCAGCGCCTCGCTCAAGCGGGGTGGCACGCTGGAGCTGCTGAGCCGGTCCACGTAGACCAAATGGCAGCTGCGGATTTCGTCCAGTCGGCTCGGGCGCAGCACCAGCAGCGTTCGGCCCCGTACGGGGCGCCCGGCGAGTTGGTCGAGGTTGCTTCCGAAGGGGTCGTCACCCACCACACAGAGTCGCAAGCTGTTGTCGCTTGGGAGGCTGGCCGGCGGCCATTCGACGAACTGGACGAAGTTGAACAAGTAGGCCAACTTCAGGCGCGCTTCATCCGCCACCTTGGTCTCTTGTGCGCTGGCCGTCAGGCTGCCCATGGCCAGCCAAGCGAGCAAGCACCGCAGCAGCTGCGACAACTTCCGCACTTCGGTGCCCCTCACAAGCGTACCTGCAGGCCCAGCACCCAGGCGCGGCCCTGCGCGGTGTTCACCTTGAGCGACTCCCAGTACTCAGCGGTGCGCTTGTCAAAGAGGTTGCTGGCTTGGAACGACCACTGCCAATCTGGGCTGGAGCGCCACCCGATTCGGGCGTCAAAGTGCTGGTAGGCCGGTAGCACCATGGCCGCGCTGGTCTGGCGCTCACCCACATGCCGCCCGACCAACTCCACATCCCAGTCCGCACGCGGCGACCAGCGCGCTTGCACCGTGAGGCTGCGGCGTGGGAGCAGAGGCAGAGGCTTCTTTGCGCCTTGGTCCAGGCTTTGGGCCGAGTCATGGAGGGCCAGTTGGGTCTGCAGCGTGAGGGTGTTGCTGAGCCGGCCTCGCAGCACCAACTCGCCGCCCTGAACCTGCGTGTGCGTCTGGACCAAGGGCAAGTTGGCGCCTTGGTTGGTGGTGCCTTCGCTGTGGCTGCGAAACAGGGCGAGGTCAGCGTCCCAGTCGCGGCCCAAGCGCGCACGCCAGCCCAACTCGACCACGTTCACCCTCAGCAGGCCCGCATTGGGGTCCCCATTGAGGCAAGTGCCGTTGATGAACTCTCGGCAGCCCAGCGCAGTGACCAAGGCGGGCGGTACGTTGAAGAAGGCACGATCGCGTTCAACGCGGGTGGAAGCGCGCACCGGACGGCTCCAAGCCGCCCAAAGGCTGTGGTCGGCGGTGGGCTGCCAAGCGGCCCTCATCGTTGGCTGAACATTGCTGCCGTTGCGATTGCTGCGCTCGCCTTTGGCTCCGGCCGTGAGGGTCAGGCCGGGCCGGATGGCCCATTGGTCTTGCACGAAAAGGCTCAGCGTGCGTTCGCCGCCGCTTTCAGGCCAAAAGCCGAAGCAGATGGTGCAAGTCACGCCGGCGGGCCGAATGGGCTGCGAGGTGGTGCTTTGGTAGTCGCGCCAGCCCGCACCGGCGGTGAGGGTGTGGTCGCCCAAGGGCCAGATGGATTGGAGGTCCAGGTCGGCGATGCGCTGGTCGTCGCGCAGGATGTCGTCGCGGCTCTTCAGCTCGTCCAGCGTGGCACGGAGCCGCCACTGAGCACCTTGCCATTCCTGTCGCCACTCGCCCATCACAAAACCGCCGTCGTAGCGCATGAGGTTGGGCGTGACCCGGTTCGTCGAGGCCCGGTCTTCGTTGAACCTGCTCCGCGAGCGCTGCGCCTGAACGGTCCAAGCGGCATCCGCCGACCAGCGGCCGTCCAGGCGGGCCTCCACGGCCTCGCTCACGCCATCGTCGTTCGCGCTCGCACCCTCCGCGCGCAAGCCGCCGTGGGTGCTTTGGCTGTGGCCCAGGTAAAGGCCGGCATCATTGGCCAGCCGGCGGTAGCTGAGGCGCCAAGCGGTGCTTTCATCGAGCTTCGCGCCGTGCCGAAGGTTGACCTGATGGCGCCAAGCACCGTCGCCCACGGCGAGTTCCGCAAGGCTGCCTTGCGTGGCCCCTGCCGACTGGGTCACGACGTTGACGATGCCGTCCACCGCGTTGGCCCCCCAAAGCGGTCCGCCCGAGCCCCGAATGATTTCGATGCGCTCCACATCGGCCAGCATGATGTTCTGAGCCTCCCAGCGCACACCACCGTACAGCGGCGTGTAGGCCGGCCGGCCATCGACCAAAACGAGCAGCGTGCTGGAGAAGCGGCTCAGCGAGTTGCGCGAAGACACGGCCCATTTGTTGGCATCCCATTTGCCCACATGCAAGCCTGGCGCATCCTGAAGCAAGTCGGCCAGCCGGCGATGGCCTGAACGGCGGATGTCGCTCGCGGTGAAGACCGTGATCGCGGCAGGGAGCGCGAACGCGTTCTCTTCGCGCCGCGTGGCCACGGACACCTGCACGTCAAGCAGCCGCCCGAGGTCCATGGACAGCAAGTCGTCCATGCTGTCTTGGCGCTGTGCCATGGAGGGCAAGCAGGCCAGCGCGAGCGCCGCCGCAAGGAGGTGACCCGAAGGCCGGCGCCGCCTGCTGCGATGCCTGCGAACGAGAATTGGTGGCGCCATCGCGAGGTCCGTGGGGTTGCTTGGTTACACCCGGGGGGGCGACGCTAACAGATCGAGGTGGCAACCCGCCAACGCGATCTCACGAAGTACGCCAGGGCGTAACAAGCCAGGAAGGCTGGAACAATCCGCGTCTGCGCCTCGAATGGCGCCCACTCGATAGATTGCATTTCCCCATGACCTATTGCGTTGCCATGTGCCTGAAGGCCGGCCTGCTGTTCGCTTCCGATACGCGCACCAATGCCGGTGTGGACCACATTGCCTCGTTTCGCAAGATGCACATGTTCCACATCCCGCATCAGCGCGAGATCGTGCTCCTGAGCGCCGGCAACTTGGCGACCACCCAGTCGGTGGTGTCGCTGCTGAACCAGCGCGTAGCCCATGATGCCGGGGTGCACCTATTGAACGTGCCCAGCTTGTACGACGCCGCCGTGCTCTTGGGGAAGACCGTGAAAGAGGTGGTGGCACGCGACTCCGATGCGGGCTCTGGCTTGAGCCAGGGCGTGGACTTCGGCGCCAACTTCTTGCTCGGCGGTCAGATCAAAGGCGAAGGCCCGCGCCTCTTTCATGTCTACCCGCAAGGCAACTTCATTGAATCCAGTGAAGACACGCCTTACTTCCAGATCGGTGAGAGCAAGTACGGCAAACCCATCATTGACCGGGTGGTTCGTTTTGACTCGACCGAACTGCCGGAGGCGGCCAAGTGCACCTTGATCAGCTTCGATTCCACGATCCGCTCCAACCTCAGCGTGGGTTTGCCCATTGACATGGCCTTGCTGCGGCGCAATCAGTTCGAAGAGCCGATGAAGCCCCACCGCGTGACGGCGGAGTCGCCGTACTTTCAGCAGCTGAGAAAGGGCTGGGGCGAGGGTCTTCGCAAGGTCTTTGAAGCCCTGCCCGATGAGCCTTGGTTCGAAACATGAGGCTCGCGTTGATGGTGGCAAGCGTTGATCGCCAATACGTTGGCGCCGCACCATGATCTACCTTGCATCGCAAAGCCCTCGCCGGCGGCAATTGCTCGACCAACTGGGCATCGTGCATGAGTTGCTGCTGCCCAGCGCAGACGAAGACGCCGAAGCCCTGGAGGCAACCCAGCCAGACGAGCCGCCCGCTGACTACGTGCAGCGCGTGACGCGCGCCAAACTGAATGCGGCCCAGCAGCGCCGCCGCCAGCGCGGTCTTCGGGCTGCGCCCATTCTGTGTGCCGACACCACCGTGGCGCTCGGCATGCGCATCTTGGGCAAGCCAGTGGATGCGGCCGATGCGCTCGCCATGCTCAAGTCCCTCAGCGGGCAAGTGCACCAAGTGCACACTGCGGTGGCCGTTGCCAGCCCGGGCGGCGAGGTGGTGGCGGCGCTGAGCAGTTCCAGTGTTTGGTTTGCCGACGTGCCTGAGGCCGATCTGCAGGCTTATGTGGCCAGTGGCGAGCCCTTCGGCAAGGCGGGTGCCTATGCCATTCAGGGGCGATTCGCCGAATGGATTGCGCGCATCGATGGCAGCCATTCGGGCATCATGGGCCTGCCCCTTTTTGAAACCGCCGCTTTGCTGCGAACGCTTGAAAGCTGAATGGAAGACATCCTGATCAACTGGAGCCCGCAAGAGACTCGGGTGGCGCTCGTCGAGAACGGGGCGGTTCAAGAACTACACCTTGAGCGCACGCTGGAGCGCGGCATGGTGGGCAATGTGTACTTGGGCAAAGTGGCGCGCGTGCTGCCCGGCATGCAGTCGGCATTCATTGATGTGGGCTTGGAGCGAGCCGCCTTCTTGCACGTGGCCGATTTGCACCAGCCCGGTCAGGTGGCGCCCGCCCAGCGCGATGGGCCCGCCACGCCGATTGAAAAGCTGCTCTTCGAGGGCCAGTCCCTGATGGTGCAGGTCATCAAGGACCCTATCGGCACCAAGGGCGCGCGGCTCTCCAGCCAGATCTCGATTGCCGGACGCATGCTGGTGCATTTGCCGGGCGATGAACACATCGGCATCAGCCAACGCATTGGCTCGCCGGAAGCCCGCGAACTGTTGCGCACCCGCATGTTGAACTTGGTGGGCACGCGAGAAGCCGGCGGCGGGGGCGGATTCATCTTGCGCACCAATGCCGAAGAAGCCAGCGACGAGGAGCTGGCCGCTGACATCGCGTACCTGCGCAAGACCTGGCAGGCCATTCGCCACAAGGCCCACACCTTGCCGGCCGGCAGCCTCTTGCACCAAGACCTGAGCCTGGTTGAACGCGTGCTGCGCGACTTGACCAGCGAGCGCACCGGCACCATCCGCATCGACAGCCGCTTGCAGTTCGAAACCTTGCGCGCCTTTGGCCAACAGTACATGCCCAGCGCGGTGGCCAAGCTGGAGCACTACACCGGTGAGCGCCCGATCTTCGACCTCAACAACATCGACACCGAGATCAGCCGCGCCCTGGAGCGGCGCGTTGACCTGAAGAGCGGCGGCTATCTGGTCTTTGACCAGACCGAAGCGATGACGACCATCGACGTCAACACCGGCGCCTTCGTGGGCGCGCGCAACTTTGACGACACGATTTTCAAAACGAATCTAGAAGCAGCCGGTGCCATTGCCCGCCAATTGCGGCTGCGCAACTTGGGCGGCATCGTCATCGTTGACTTCATCGACATGGCGCGTGACGAGCATCGCCAGCAGGTGGTCACAGAACTCAAAAAGCAACTGGCCCGGGACCGCACCAAAACCGCAGTGGGAGGCTTCACGCCTTTGGGACTGCTCGAGCTCACTCGCAAGCGCACTCGGGAGTCCTTGTCGCGCATGCTGTGCGAACCCTGCCCGACCTGCCAAGGTCGCGGCCAAGTTAAAACCGCTCGCTCCGTTTGCTACGACATCTTGCGGGAGATCTTGCGCGAAGCGCGTCAGTTCTCGGCGCGCGAGTTCCGCGTGGTGGCCGCGGCGGAAGTGGTTGAGATGCTGCTCGATGAAGAGTCGCAGCATTTGGCGGGCCTCTCTGATTTCATACAGCGGCCGATCTCGCTCACCGCAGAGCCCGGCAACCGTACCGAGTCCTATGACATCGTCCTGATCTGATGCGCCTCCCACTCTGCTTCGCCCTTGTTCCAGCCGCCGGCACGGGCAGCCGTGCCGGGCAGCCCGTTCCCAAGCAATACGTCAGTGTGCTCGGGCGGCCGCTTTTGGCCCATACCTTGGCCGCCTTGCAGCAAGTGCCCGAGCTGGCCGAGGTGCTCGTGGTGCTGGCCCCTGACGATGAACGCTTTGCCGAGCTGTTCCAGGGCTACAGCGGACCGGTGGCTCGCATTGGCGGCAGCACCCGGCAAGCCACCGTGATGGCGGGCCTGCGCCGCTTGCGGGAGATGGGCGCGCACGAAGACGACTGGGTGCTGGTGCACGACGCGGCGCGCTGCATGATCCGGCCTGAATGGGTGCGCGACCTCCTGCGCCAATGCGCCAATGACGAGGTGGGCGGCCTGCTGGCCCTGCCCATGGCCGACACCATGAAACGTGGCGAACAAGGCCGCGCCGTGAAGACACTGAACCGGGCGCGGGTGTGGGCAGCACAAACCCCGCAGATGTTCCGCTTGGGCATGCTGAGCCATGCGCTTGAAAAGGCGGGCGACCAGATGACCGACGAAGCCAGCGCCATTGAGCGCCTGGGCTTCACCCCCCTCCTGGTTCGCTGCAGTATGGAAAACTTCAAAGTGACCCTCCCCGAAGACTTCCAGCTGGCCGAGGCGCTGCTCAGGAGCCGCACATGAACGCGTTCGATCTGCGTGTGGGGGAGGGCTGGGATGTCCATCGGCTCGTGCCAGGGCGCCCACTCATCCTTGGCGGTGTGAACATCCCGCACGACAAGGGCCTGCTCGGGCACTCTGACGCCGATGCCCTGGCCCATGCCGTCACCGATGCCCTGCTGGGCGCCGCCGGCCTGGGCGACATTGGTCGGCACTTTCCTGACACGGCGGCCGAGTTTGCCGGTGCCGATTCCATGGTGTTGCTCGCCTCTGCTTTGCAGGCCGTTCAGGCGGCCGGTTGGCGCTTGGTGAATGTCGACAGCACGGTGATTGCACAGTTCCCTAAGCTGGCGCCACACATCGGTGCAATGCGCGCCCGTTTGGCCGAGGTGTTGCAGTTGGACGGAGGAGCGGTCAACGTCAAGGCCAAGACGGCCGAGAAGCTCGGCCCAGTGGGTGCTGGTGAGGCCATGGAGGCGCGGGCGGTCTGTCTACTCGTGAGGTCTCCGCGTGATGGGGCTTCGAGATGAAGTTTGGTTTCGAGCAGTCTTTTGGCAGGTCTCTGACCCTTGGTTCGTGCCTGCCGACATGCACTTGACGGAGAACGATTGGGCGGTGGGCCTTGAAGGCTGTGTGACGGCACATTTGTCACACTTTGGCCAGTAAACGCAGCTACTGACGTGTGCCGAGTTTTCAAGCCGCCCGCTGCAAGCGAATGCGGGTGATCAGCCCGCCGTCGCTGGCATTGGCAATCTCCAAGTGGCCCCCCATGCGGGCCAGGGCTTTCTCCACAATGGCCAAGCCCAAACCGCTGCCGGTTGCTTCGGTGCGGGCGGCATCGCCTCGGAAGAAGGGTTTGGTCAATTCGCTCAGCAGGGTCTCCGGCACGCCGGGTCCATGGTCGCGCAGGGTCAGTTCAACTTCCTGCGCTCGCGCCTGCGCAATGACTTCCACGCGGGCGGGCTCGCCGTTTTGGCGCCCGTAGCGCCGCGCGTTTTCAAAGATGTTCTGCAGGACCCGGCCGAGTTCGGTGGGGTCGCCCATTACGGTCAGACCAGCGGGAATATGGTGGCGAATGCGAATTTGGTCGGGGTTGCGGAACAGCTGCGCCTCGTGCTCAACGATCTCGCTCAGCAGCACGACTTGAAGCTTGATGTCGCCGGGCCGCGCGTAGTCCATGAACTTGGCAATGATGGCGTCGAGTTGGTCGATGTCTTGCGCCATGGCATTGCGCGCCATCTCATCGTTGACGCTCATCTCTGTCTCGAGCCGCAAACGCGCCAGCGGTGTGCGCAAGTCGTGGCTGATGCCGGCCATCATCACGGAGCGGTCTTGCTCTAGCTTTGCAAGCACGCGGGCCATGCGGTTGAAGCCGCGGTTGACCTCGCGAATCTCGCTCGTGAGGGTGTGTTCGTTCAAGCGGGAGTCGTACTCGCCTTCGCGAATGCGGTGCGCCGCAATGGACAGCTCGCGGAGGGGGCGGTTGATCAGCCCCGCAATGATGGCGGAGCCGATGACGGTGGCTACCAGCACCACCAAGAGCCACCAAGCGCGAGGCCTGGGTTGTTCCGCGTGGGACTCGGCCTTGGCCCGCAGCCAATACGCATCGCGGCCTGTGTAGAAGCGCACCCACAGGCCGGCTTCACCGTTGACGCGCCTTGCCACGGCCGTATCGGGCCCCAAACGGTCGACCAAGGCTTGCGCCAAGCGCTTGGCGAACGGATCGAAGTCGTAGGCCTCCCAAGAGTCTCTGGGCTCGGCCACCTGCACTTTCACGGTGGCCCGCTTCTCCATGGACTTGAGCAACAACAGGCGCTGGATCGGCTCTACGTCCGCCAGCGCGGCCCGCGACAGCAGCACCAAGTCCCCCAACTGCTGCGCCGCCTGCAAAGCGCGCGGTTCGGCGTCGAGTTGGCGAAAGGCGGCCTGCCACGCGAGGCCGGCCCCGAGGAGCAGCAAGGCCAGCCACGCGAATGTTCGCCAGAAGAGCGAAAGACCCAGCCTGCGTGCCATCAGCGGGTGGAGCTCAAATGGCGACCTCATCGGGCACAAAGACGTAGCCCAGGCCCCATACGGTTTGGATGTAGCGCGGCTTGGCCGGATCGGGTTCGATCATCTTGCGCAGTCTGGAGATTTGCACATCCAAGCTGCGGTCAAATGGTTCGAAGTCGCGGCCGCGGGTGAGTTGGGCCAGCTTGTCGCGGCTCAGGGGCTGGCGTGGGTGGCGCACCAGGGCCTTGAGCATGGCGAACTCGCCAGTGGTTAGCGCTTGCTCTTCGCCCTCACGGCTCAGGCGGCGTTGGCCCATGTCGAACTCATAGGGGCCAAAGCACACCTTCTCGCCCTCTTTGCTGGGCGCGCCCGGCATTTCAGGCGATGGCCGACGGCGCAACACCGCGTTGACGCGAGCCAGCAGGTCACGCGGGTTGACGGGCTTGCCCAGGTAGTCATCAGCGCCCACTTCCAAACCCACGATGCGGTCCACGTCTTCGCCCTTGGCGGTGAGCATGACGATGGGGGTCATGTCACCTTTGGCGCGAAGGCGGCGGCAAATCGACAGGCCGTCTTCGCCGGGCATCATCAGGTCGAGCACGACGAGGTCGAGGGACTCACGCGCCATCAGGCGGGTCAGGGCTTGTCCGTCTTCGGCCAGCAAAACTTCAAAGCCTTCTTGGCTCAAGTAGCGGCGGAGAAGGTCGCGGATGCGAGCGTCATCGTCAACGACCGCGATGCGGTGAGCGCGACCGCCGAGGGGCATGGGCACAGTGTTCATGGGGTGGACTCCAGTCAAAGCGGCCCCGATGCGGGATGTGAGAAAGGGCCTGCGCCCATTCTGGACAGGCTCAAACCCGCTTTGTTACAAATTCGACTTTGTAACGGGCGGGTTTGCGCAACTGTTACACGATTTAACCAAATGGTCTGTTTTGGCTACTGGGCGAGCCAGCCGCCATCCATGCCCCATGCCTGTCCGCGCACGTTGTCGGCGGCCGCCGAGCAAAGAAAGACGGCCAGCCCACCGAGTTGTTCAGGCGAAGTGAAGGCCAGCGAAGGCTGCTTCTCTCCGAGGAGTCGGCGCGTTGCTTCTTCGATGCTGACACCATCCAGGGCAGCGCGCGCGTCAACCTGCTTTTGCACCAAGGGCGTGAGGACCCAGCCGGGGCAAATGGCATTGACGGTGACGCCGGTTGTGGCGGTTTCCAATGCGACTGCCTTGGTCAGCCCCACCAAGCCATGCTTCGCCGCCACATAGGCGCTGTTGTTGACCGAGGCCACCAAGCCATGCACCGATGCGACGTTGACGATGCGCCCCCAGCCGCGCGCCAGCATGCCGGGCAGTGCGGCGCGCGTGCTGTGGAAGGCGCTGGAGAGGTTGATGGCCAAGATGGCGTCCCAGCGCTCGGGCGGGAACTCTTGAACCGGCGCCACGTGCTGGATGCCCGCGTTGTTCACCAGAATGTCGCAAGCGCCAAAGCGAGCCTCGCAGGCGCGCACCATGGCAAGCACTTCATCGGGTTTGCTCATGTCAGCACCGTGGTAGTCCACCTCGGTGCCAAACCGCGCCACCTCCGCCTTGGCCGCTTCCACATCGCCAAAGCCATTCAGCATCAGGCGGGCTCCCTGCTGGGCCAACGCACAGGCAAGCCCCAATCCAATCCCGCTGGTGGAGCCGGTCACCAACGCAGTTTTGCCTTTCAGCATCGTCAACCTCGTAGCATGTGAAGGACCCACAGGATAGCCAATGACCGAGCCGCGCCTTCATCATGTTCAAGCCCTCAGCCCGAGCGGCCTACACCGCATGGCTTACTGGGAGTGGGGCGACCCAAGCAACTCCCGAGTGCTGGTCTGTGTGCATGGCCTGACGCGGCAGGGGCGGGACTTCGATGTGCTGGCGCGTGCCCTGTGCGATCGATACCGCGTCGTGTGCCCTGATGTGGTCGGGCGCGGCGAGTCGGACTGGCTTCGAGACCCCAGCGGCTATGCACTGCCGCAGTACCTGGCAGACATGGTCGTGCTTTTGGCGCGCCTCAATGCCACGCAGCTCGACTGGGTTGGCACGTCGATGGGCGGGCTGATTGGCATGGCGCTGGCCTCCCTGCCCAACTCGCCCCTGCGCCGCTTGGTGCTCAATGATGTGGGGCCCAGCATCGAGTTGCAGGCCTTGCAGCGCATCGGTGCCTATGTGGGCCAGCAAATGCAGTTTGGCTCCGTGGAGGAGGGCGCACGGGCCATTCACTTGGTGTCGCAAGGCTTTGGCGCCTTTACCGAGGCCGAGTGGCTGGCGTTCAACCGAGCCATGTTCAAGCCGGCCGGGGGTGGGGTTCGATTGCATTACGACCCGGCCATTGGCCAGAACCTGCGCGCCGTCAATGCGGCCTTCTTTGCGGCCGGTGAAGCCCAGCTTTGGGATGCTTGGGATCGGCTCACCTTGCCCGTGCTGCTTGTGCGCGGTGCCGACAGCGATTTGCTCAGCAGCGCCACCGCCACCAGCATGAGCTTGCGCGGCCCGAAGGCCCGCTTGGTGACCCTGCCCGGCGTGGGTCACGCCCCGATGCTGGACCGCGCTGAGCAACTCGCACCCGTGCTTGCCTTTCTCTCATGAAGACCGCCGGCGCTGACGTCCAGCGCGCAGCCATTGTTGAACTGTTGGAGGTGGACCCGGGCCTCCCTGCGCGCTTGCCGCAGGCCCGCGAGCGGGCGCCCCAGCTCGATGTCCGGGAGCGCGCTCGCGCCTTCGCCGATCCACTGCTGGGCCGACAGCTCTTGGACACCGGCGAGAACACGCTCGACCACGCCGACGGTGTGGCCGCCATCTTGGCGGGCATTGGGGCCGCGCCGGGCATTCAGGCGGCCGCTTACTTGGTCTACGCGGGCGAGCACCTGGCTCACCCGGAAGAGGTCATCTCGCAAGCCTTCGGAGAAGGCTACGGCCAGCTGGTTGAGCACACGCGCAAGTTGGTTCGCATCCAGCGCGCAGCACGCTCTGCGCAAGTCGAAGGCGAAGCCGCTCAGCTGCAGCTGGAGCGCGTTCGCAAGATGCTGCTGGCCTTCAGCCGCGACCTTCGCGTGGTGTTGTTGCGCTTGGCCTCGCGCCTGCAAACCTTGCGTTGGTTCGCGGCCAGCCGCACGCCCGTGCCCCCAGACATCGCACTGGAAGCCCAGCAAGTTTTTGCGCCCCTGGCCAACCGCTTGGGCATCTGGCAAATCAAATGGGAGCTGGAGGATCTCGCCTTCCGCTTCTTGGAGCCGGAGCGCTACCGCGCCTTGGCCTTGGCCCTGCACGAGAAGCGCTTGGAGCGTGAGCTGCGCGTGCACCAAGCGCGCGGCCAATTGGCGGCTGAGTTGCAGCGAATGGGCCTGGATGCTGAGGTGCAGGGTCGCCCCAAGCACCTCTACAGCATTTGGAAAAAGATGCAGGGTAAGGGCCTCGCTCTGGAGCGGGTGTTTGACCTGCGCGCCCTGCGCGTGATCGTGGCGAGTACGGACGATTGCTACACCGTGCTGGCGCGCCTCCACGAGCTCTATGCCCCGGTCGATGGCGAGTTTGACGACTACATCGCTCGGCCCAAGCCAAACGGCTACCAAAGCCTGCACACTGTGCTCCGCATGCCCGATGGCCAGAACATGGAGGTGCAGATTCGCACCCGCGCCATGCACGAGCATGCCGAGAGCGGTGTGGCCGCCCATTGGGCCTACAAAGAGGCCGGCGCCAAAGGCTACTCGGGCCAGTCCCAGGCCACCGATACCCAGGTTCAAGAGGCCCGCAAGGCCGTGCTGCGTCAGTTGTTGGCTTGGGAGCGCGATCTCGCCGAGGCAGGTCCATCGACCGACGGCGATGAGGCGCGCATCTTTGTGTTCACACCGCAGGCTGCCGTCGTGGAGCTGTGCGCCGGCGCCACGCCCATCGACTTCGCCTACGCCCTTCACACGGAGCTGGGTCACCGCATACGGGGTGCCAAGGTCGATGGACACATGGTGCCGCTGACCACGGCGCTGCAAAGCGGTCAAACCGTCGAGATTCAAGCCGGCAAAGAGCGCGGCCCCTCGCTCGACTGGCTCAATGCAGATTCCGGCTACATCCGATCCCCCCGCTCACGCGCAAAGGTGCGCGCCTGGTTCAACGCCCTGCAGCAAGAGGAGACGATTGCCCGAGGCCGCGAAGCCGTGGAAAAGCTGCTCGCGCGCGAAGGCCGCACAGCGCTCAAGCATGAAGAGCTTGCCGCGAGGCTTGGCTTCAAAGGGGCGGAGCAACTCTTCGAGGTGGTTGGCAAGGACGAGTTCTCGCTCAAAACCATCGAGCAATTGCTGCGCCCCAGCAGCACGGGCCCCGCCAACGAAGATGAACTGGCGACGCGCCAACACGTGCGGCCTGCGCAAGAGTCTCCGAAAGGCGGCGTTCTGGTGGTCGGTGTGGACTCCCTGCTCACCAACCTCGCGCGCTGCTGCCGGCCGGCCCCCCCCGACGCCATTCGGGGCTACGTCACCCGTGGCAAGGGCGTGGGCATTCACCGCAGCGACTGCGCCAATCTCCGCGACATGTTGCTCCGCGCACCCGAGCGCTGCATTGACGTGGCTTGGGGCAGCAATTCCGGGCAGCTCTACCCCGTGGACCTCAGCGTCGAAGCCCAGGACCGACCCGGCATGCTGCGCGATGTGCTGGAGGTGTTCGCCAAGTTGCGCTTGCGCGTCAGCAAGGCCCAAGGAAAAACCGGCGCAAGAGGTTCACGGCCGGACACCCAGTGGATGGCGTTCACCGTGGAAGTGGCCAATAGCGAGGCCCTGCGTGATGCATTGCGCGCACTGGCCCAAGTTCCGGGCGTCCTTGCAGCGCGGCGGCGCTAAAAACTTGCGCTATAGTGGCGGGCTTCGCACAGCCAAAGCGGTGCGAAAGCCGACCCCAGGCGCGTAGCTCAGCTGGTTAGAGCACCACCTTGACATGGTGGGGGTCGTTGGTTCGAGTCCAATCGCGCCTACCAAATTTTGGTTATGGAACAAGGGCTTAGCGGAGACGCTAGGCCCTTTTTCTTTGTCCGTACGGAAAAAGTACGGAAAAGGCGAAATGCACGCGGGGCGATGTTTCTCATTG
>JBKCVH010000151.1:0-12403 GCA_046317675.1 Burkholderiales bacterium | reverse complement strand
GTGCTTGGCCACCCGCGCACCGGCGGCGGCGGCCACAAAGCTGGCGCAGGTGCTGATGTTGAAGCTGTGCGCGCCATCGCCGCCCGTACCGACCACATCCACCAAGTTGGGATGCGGCGCCACCACCACCTTGCGGCTGAGTTCGCGCATCACCTCCGCAGCAGCGGCAATCTCGCCCACTGTTTCTTTCTTGACGCGCAGCCCCGTGATGAAGGCGGCCGCCATTACGGGACTCATCTCGCCGGTCATGATGCGGCGCATCAAGTGCAGCATTTCGTCCGGAAAAATCTCCCGGTGCTCGATGACACGTTGCAGCGCTTCGGAATCGGTGATCGGCATGGCTAGGCTTTGAAAAAGGAACGGACGACTTCAACCGCACGGGCGACGCCTTCGGCGTCAACGTCCAAATGGGTGACGAAACGCAGGCGGTACAAGCCGGTCACCAACACGCCTTGCGCCTTCAGGTGCTCCATCAAACCGGCGGGAGCGCCGTCGGCGAAGACGATGTTGGTCTCAGGCGGCTCTATCTCTAGGTAGGGCGCCAAACCAGCGGCCAACTGGCGCGCCAGCGCGTGGTCGTCGGCAAGGCGGTGGACATGGTGATCGAGCCCAAACTGCATGGCCGCTGCCAGCAAACCCGCCTGGCGCAGGCCGCCACCGGCCATCTTGCGCCAGCGACGGGCCGCAGCGATGAAATCGCGCGAGCCACACAGCACCGAACCCACCGGCGCGCCCAGCCCCTTCGAAAAGCAGACCGAGACGCTGTCAAAGGGCTCGCAAATGGCTTTGGCGTTCGCGTAGGGGTCGCCAGGCAGGGCCACCGCCGCGTTGAAAAGGCGTGCGCCGTCGAGGTGCCGGGCCAAGCCATGCTTGGCGGCGAGCGCGCATGCCGCCTGCAGGTAGCTCAGCGAAAGCACTTTGCCGCCCAGTGTGTTTTCAAGTGCCAAAAGCCGCGTCCGCGCAAAGTGCGCGTCGTCCGGTTTGATGGCCGCCTCGATGTCCGATAGCGCCAAGCTGCCATCGCTTTGATGGGCAATCGGCTGGGGCTGGATAGAACCCAGCACGGCAGCGCCGCCAGCTTCCCAGCGGTAACAGTGCGCCAGTTGCCCCACGATGTACTCGTCACCACGCTGGCAATGCGCCATCAAGGCGCACAGGTTGCTTTGCGTGCCGCTGGGCATCAAGAGGCCCGCCTCGAACCCCAGGCGCTGGGCCAAATCAGCTTGCAGCGCGTTCACGCTGGGGTCGTCGCCGAACACGTCGTCACCCAAGGGTGCGGCGAACATGGCCGCACGCATGGCGGCAGTGGGCCGGGTGACGGTGTCGCTGCGCAGGTCGACCATGCTCAGTGCGCCAGTTCGATGAAGTTCTTCAGCATCGCGTGGCCATGCTCCGAAAGAATGGACTCTGGATGGAACTGCACGCCCTCGAGCGGCGTTGCGGTGCCGGCCAGCTCACGGTGCCGAACGCCCATGATTTCGCCGTCTTCGCTGCGCGCTGTGACCACCAACTCCGGTGGGCAACTGGCCGGCTCGATCACCAGGGAGTGGTAACGAATGACGCTGAACTGCTCCGGCAAACCCTTGAATACGCCGCGCTGATCGGTCGACAAGGTGCTCGCCTTGCCGTGCATTTGGCGCTGCGCCCGAACGATCCGCCCGCCGAGCGCCTGGCCGATGCTCTGGTGCCCAAGGCAGACGCCCAAGATGGGCAGCTTGCCCACGAAGGCCTGCACGGCCGCCAAGCAGACGCCGGCCTCATTGGGCGTGCAGGGCCCGGGCGAAAGAACCAAATGCGAGGGCGCCAGCGCAGCAATGCCCGCCACGTCGATCTCATCGTTCCGCAGCACCTTGACCTCGGCGCCCAGTTCACCCAAGTACTGCACCAAATTGAAGGTGAAGCTGTCGTAGTTATCGATCATCAAAATCATGATCAGAAGCCTCCCTCAACCAGCTCAGCCGCACGCAACACAGCGCGCGCCTTCGCTTCCGTTTCTTGCCACTCCAGCTCGGGTACTGAGTCGGCCACGACGCCGGCAGCGGCCTGGACGTACAGCATGCCGTCCTTGACGATGCCGGTACGAATGGCAATGGCAACGTCCATGTCGCCGGCAAAGCTCAAGTACCCGCAGGCGCCGCCGTAAATGCCGCGCGCCACAGGCTCCAACTCGTCGATCAATTCCATCGCCCGAACCTTGGGGGCGCCGGTCAAGGTGCCGGCTGGGAAAGTGGCGCGAAGAACGTCCAGTTGCCCCACCTCCGGGCGCAGAACGCCCTCCACGTTGCTGACGATGTGCATCACGTGCGAATAGCGCTCCACCTCGAACGCCTGGGTGACCGTCACGCTGCCCGTGCGGGCGATGCGGCCTATGTCATTGCGTGCCAAATCAATCAACATCAGATGCTCGGCCCGCTCTTTGGCGTCTTGCCGCAGTTCGGCCTCCAGTGCAGCGTCTTGCTCGGGCGTGCCGCCACGGGGCCGAGTGCCCGCCAGAGGGCGAATCGTCACTTTGCGGCTGTCGTCGGGCAAACGCTCTTCTCGCACCAGGATCTCCGGTGACGCCCCAACGATTTGGTGGTCCCCCATGTCGTAGAAGTACATGTAAGGACTCGGGTTCAAGGACCGCAAGGCCCTGTAAAGGCTCAAAGGGCTGGCCTCAAAGCGCTTCTTAAGCCGCTGGCCAATCACCACTTGCATGCAATCACCCGCTGCGATGTAGGACTTGGCGCTGAGCACCGCTTCCTGGAACTCGGCTGGATCGCGCTCGCGCTGCACCGGCTGGGGCGCCTGCGCCAGCACCGGCGGCACGCTGACACCCGCTTGGAGTTGCTCCGTCAGGCTCTGCAAGCGCTGCACGGCTGCTGGGTAGGCGCCGGGCTCGGAAGGATCAGCCCAAACAATCAAGTGCAAGCGCCCGGAGAGGTTGTCTATGACGGCCACCTCCTCGGTCAAGAGCAACTGGATGTCTGGCGTGCCCAGCCCGCCGCTTGGGCGGCTCGCGGCGAGGCGTGGCTCAATGGCGCGCACGGTGTCGTAGCCAAAGTAGCCCGCCAAGCCACCACAAAAGCGGGGCAAACCGGAGGGAACCGCGGGCTTCAGGCGCTCTTGAAACTGCGCCACGAAGTCCAGTGGATTGCCTTCAAACCTCTCCGTCACCACCCCGTCGGTCACCAGTTCACAGGTGCGACCCGTGGCGCGGAGCAAGGTGCGGGCCGGCAAGCCAATGAAGGAGTAGCGCCCAAAGCGCTCACCACCGATCACTGACTCCAGCAGAAAGCTCATCGGCCTGCCTTGGCAAAGCTTCAGGTAGAGCGAAAGGGGGGTTTCCAAGTCAGCCAGCAGTTCACGGCTCACGGGAATGCGGTTGTGGCCATCAGCCGCCAAGCGCAGGAATTCTTCGTTCGAAATCACGTCAGGTCCTCAAGCAAGGATCAACAAGCACAGTGCGCGCAGCGGCACACCCGGTTCAGGCGGACAGATTCAGACCCGCCAGGGCCAGGCTCCCCGGTCTCCCGACCCGCGCAGTAGCTTGTGTGACACGAACATGCGGTGCAGTGTAGCCATCGTGTTTGCGTGATGGATTACCGACCCTACTTGTGATGTTGGAGTTGCGCCCCGGGCACAATGCGCGCCGCGAAACCGAGCTTGCCAATTGAGCAAGTCAGCGCCCCCGTTTCTCTGGAGACCCCGATGCGTCGTGTTGTTTTAGCCAGCCTGCTGGCGCTTGCCCTTCCCTTTGGCGCCTTGGCGCAAGTCGTCGACGTGAGCGGCGCCAAGTTCCAGGCCACCGAAGAGGTCGGCGGCCAGAAGCTGGTCCTCAATGGTTATGGAATTCGCTACCGCGCTGTCTTCAAGGTGTATGCCGCTGCGCTGTACCTGAACCAGAAAGCAACGACGCCCGAGGCCGTGTTCGCCAACACCGCGCCCAAGCGCGTGGAGTTGTTCATGCTGCGCGACGTGGACGGTAAAGACCTCGGCAAGGCCTTCACCAACGGCATGGAAAAGAACATGCTCCCGGCCGAACGCATGAAGTCCATCAACGGCATCTTCAAGTTCGGTGAAATCTTCAACGAGCGCAAAAAGCTCGCCGCTGGCGATCGCGTTGGGGTGGACTGGGTGCCTGGCGTCGGTGCACAGGTGTCCGTCAACGGCAAAGCTGCCGGTGAAATCATCAAAGAGGTCGAGTTCTACAACAGCGTGTTGCGTATTTGGTTGGGTGCTGACCCGGCTGACGCCACCCTGAAGAAGGAACTGCTGGGCGAAGTCAAGACGACGCGCCGCTAAGCAAGCGGGCGAGGCAAGGCGGTACATCCGCCAGCCGGTCGAGGTGGGCCTGAGCCGGCACCGCGTCAATCGGCTCGCCATGGTTGTATCCATGGCGCAGTAAGTAGGTTGCCGCGCAGCCGGCAGCCAGCGCCGCTTCGGCGTCGTTGCGAGAGTCGCCGAGCACCCCTGCGCCGCCAGGCGGCAGTTGCAGCGCGGCGCAGGCCGCCAAGATCGCATCGGGGCTGGGCTTGGGCTTCAAGCCGGGGCGGGCGCCCACCACCACCTCGAAGGCATTGCGCAAATCGAATTGCGCCAACAGCGCTTCCGCCATGGCTTGCGGCTTGTTGGTCACGCAGGCCAAACGAAGGCCCATGCGTCGCAGCTCGTTCACCATGTCCAGCGCACCGTCAAAGGCCTGCGCCGCTTGACCGTTGACCCGCGCGTAATGCCGTGCGTAGAGCGCAAGAGCGGCTTCCAGGGCCTCGAGGCGGAACTGACTGGCGAGCCAATCGCGCACCAAGCGCTCGCCGCCGCGACCAATGTGGGAGCGCACCCATTCGGGCGTTGCGGGGGCCAAGTCCAGTTCAGCGGCAACGCCTTCGAGCGCCGCCACAAAATCAGGTAGGGTGTCGATCAGCGTGCCATCGAGGTCAATGAGCAGCGCTTTCACTTCAGCGAAACCCGGCGACTGAGCGCTCAATCAGGTCCAAGGCCGCATCAAAACCTGCGGCGTTCGAGAAGTAAGGGTCCGGCACATCCTGCCCCTCGTAACCCGGAAGGTGGTCGAGCAACAGCCTCACCCGGTGCTCTGGCACACCGGGCCACAGCTTTTTCAAACCTTTGAGCACCTCGGCGTCCAGCGCCAGGATGGTGTCGAACTTGGCCAAGTCAGTGACATCGACACGGCGCGAGCGCCACTTGGGGTTCACCGTGTACTTGCGCCGCTCCAGCGCCGCGCGGGCCCTGGCGTCGATCACCTCCCCACGCGGACTGGCCCACACCCCTGCCGAGGCAACGCGCTCCACGCCCATGGCGGGGGCACAGGTTCGGAACACCACTTCAGCCATGGGCGAGCGGCACAGGTTGGCGCGGCACACCAACAGCACCGAGCGGGTCAAGCGCTGAGCTCCGAGCGCATGGCGTCAATGACCTTGCGGTAGTCCGGCTGCCCAAAGATGGCCGAGCCCGCCACAAAGGTGTCGGCGCCCGCATCGGCAATGCGGCGAATGTTGTCCACCTTCACGCCGCCATCCACCTCCAGCCGAATGTCCCGGCCGCTTTGTTCGATCAGGCGGCGGGCCTTCTCCAGTTTGCGCAGCGCGGTGTCAATGAAGCTCTGCCCGCCAAAGCCGGGGTTAACGCTCATGATCAGAATCAGGTCGACTTTGTCCAGCACCCAGTCCAGCACATCCAGCGGCGTGCCTGGGTTGAACACCAAGCCCGCCTGTTTGCCCTCGGCCTTGATGAGCTGCAGCGTGCGGTCCACGTGGCGGCTGGCCTCGGGGTGAAAGCTCACCATGTCAGCGCCGGCTCGGCAGAAGGCTTGTGCGAGCGAGTCCACGGGATCCACCATCAGGTGCACGTCACTCACGGCCGGGCTGCCATCGGGCATCAAGCAGTGCGTCCGCAGGGCCTGGCACACCATGGGGCCGAAGGTCAGGTTGGGCACGTAATGGTTGTCCATCACGTCAAAGTGAATCCAGTCGGCGCCAGCGGCCAATACGTCGCGGCATTCTTGGCCGAGGCGGGCGAAGTCGGCCGAGAGCAGGCTCGGTGCAATAAGGGCGGTCATGCGCCTAATTCTAGGAAGGTGCCTGAAAGTTCTGCCGTGCCTGCAGCGCGCGGGCGCGAACATGGCAGGCGGATGCGTGGTCGTTCACCACGCCCATGGACTGCAAGAAGGCGTAGACCGTGGTTGGCCCGACGAAGCGCCAGCCCAACGCCTTCAGGTCCTTCGACAGCGCCTTGGACGCCGCCGATTCCGCCACAAACACCGGCTCGGGGACCGGCGGCGCTTCATAGGACCAAACCAAGGCCGCCAAGCTGACCCCGCGTTCGCGCATGGCCAAGAGCGCCTTGGCATTGCCAATCACCGCCTCAATCTTGCCCCGATGCCGGACGATGCCGGCGTCAAGCAGCAGGCGCTGGACGTCCGCCTCGCCAAACGCAGCAACGCGCTCGGCGTCGAAGCCCGCAAAGGCGGCACGAAAGGAAGGGCGTTTGGCCAAGATGGTGCGCCAGGACAGCCCCGCCTGAAAACCTTCTAAACAAAGCTTTTCGAACAATCGTGTCTCATCACTGACGGGGAATCCCCACTCTTCGTCGTGGTAGCGGCGGTATTCGGGAAAATCAGGCGCTTCACACCAACTGCAGCGGTGGTGGCCGTCATCGCTCTGCACGGTCTTCAACATTTCGAAAGTCTCCATGTCCAAACCCCAGTTTCGCTGCCGCGTCGAAGCCAAGCCCATGCCGGAGCAAACCGACCCGTCGCAGGAGCGCTGGGCGTACGAGTACACGGTGACCATCGAGAACACCGGCAGCGTGCCGGCGCAAGTGGTGGCGCGGCACTGGGAAATCGTGGACAGCAAAGGCGCCAAGCAAGAGGTCAAGGGCCTTGCGGTGGTGGGCCACCAGCCTTACCTGCAACCCGGGCAAAGCTTCCAGTACAGCAGTTGGGCCAGCATTGCCACGCCGCAGGGCAGCATGCGCGGCCGTTACCTGTGCGTCAGTGAGGAGGCTGAAGTCTTCTACGCCGAAGTGGCGGAGTTCGCGCTGCTCGACGCCTCAACGCTTCACTGATCGTCGTCGGTCTTGCGCTCGCCGTTTTTGCGGCCAGAGAACATCGTCCACCAGATGATGAAAACAAAGATGAGAAGCGCGCCAAACGCTTCGAGCAAGAGCAGGGCCATGCCCGCATTGCACCATTGGCTGCTCGCTTTGGCCTTCGTGGCCGGCAGTGTCGGGGCGCAAAGCAAGGGCATCAGCCGCTGGACGCCGGCCCAATGGACCGACTTGCCCGGCTGGGGCAGTGACGAAGCGCAAAGCCTCTGGCCCGCCCTGCGCAGCAATTGCGAACGGCCCAAGCCCGCTTGGCGCGCCTGGTGCCAGCAACTGCTCAAGCTCAACGAACCCAGCGACCCCTTGCAGTGGCACGCTTGGCTCATGCAAACCCTGCAGCCCTACCGCGTTGAGGCCCGCGACGGCAAGGCGGAGGGCTTGATGACGGGCTACTTTGAGCCCCAGCTTCAGGCGCGAAGGCTGCCAGACGAGCGCTTTCACGTGCCCTTGCTCGACGCCCAGCAGCGCCCTTTGCTCTACCTTGACGACGCCCTTGACTCGGTGCTGCTGCAAATCCAGGGCTCCGGCAGGATTCGCCTCACCGAGCCCGATGGGCGCGTGGTCGAGCGGCGCGTGGCTTGGGCCGGTCACAACGGCCAGCCCTTTCGTTCACTCGGCCGCTGGCTGATTGAACAAGGCGGCCTGCGCGATGGGCTTGCTAGCTGGAGCGCCATTCGCGCCTGGGCCTTGCAAAACCCCGAGCGCTTGCCCGAACTCCTCGCCGCCAACCCGCGCACCATCTTCTTCAAAGAGGAGCCCCTGCCCCACCCGGACATGGGCCCACGTGGCGCCCAAGGGCTGCCCTTGACCCCGGGCCGCAGCGTGGCCGTTGACCCGCGCGCCGTGCCCTATGGCACCTTGTTGTGGCTCAACAGCACCCAACCCAACAGCACCGAAGCCCTGCAGCGCCTGGTGCTGGCGCAAGACACCGGCAGTGCCATCTTGGGCGCCGTTCGCGCCGACTTCTTCTGGGGCTGGGGCGAGCAAGCCCTTCCGCTGGCGGGGCGCACCAAGCAGGCCCTAAGCTGGTGGGCTCTTTGGCCCAAACACAGCGTACCGGAGCACAGTCGATGAGCTTGACCCACTTCACCCGCCCCGATGGCAGCCTGACCCCCGCCTACGAAGCCCCCGCGAACGGCCCGGGCTTGGTCTTGATCCAGGAATGGTGGGGCCTCAATGCACAAATCAAGGCCACTGCAGACCGCTTGGCCGAAGCCGGCTTCCATGTCTTGGTGCCCGACCTGTACCGCGGCAAGCTTGCCGCCGATGGGGAAGAGGCCAACCACTTGATGAGCGGCCTCGACTTTGCCGATGCCACCCACCAAGACCTTGCCGGTGCCGTTGCCGCGCTCAAGGCGCGGGGGCAGAAAGTGGGCGTCATGGGCTTTTGCATGGGGGGCGCGCTCACCGTGGCCGCCGCCGTCCATGTCCAGGGCCTCTCGGCCGCCATCTGCTACTACGGCGTGCCACCCAAGGCTTTCGCCGACCCCGCCACCATCACCATTCCCTTCCAAGCGCACTTTGCAACGCAAGACGACTGGTGCACGCCCGAAGTGGCCGCCGCGCTGGAGGCCGACATGAAAGCCGCCGGCCAACACCCCGAGGTTCACCATTACGCGGCGCAGCACGCGTTCTTCAACGCAAGCCGACCCGAGGTTTACGACGCGGCCTGTGCCGATTTGGCTTGGCAGCGAACCATCGCCTTTTTGCGGCAGCAGCTTGCCTGAGCGCAAGCTGCGCCTTGGCCCTCAGGCCCATCCACGCCCGTCCTTTGGAGACTTCTCAATGCGTTTGATTGCCTGGCTATTGGCCGCCGCCGCGCTGCCCGCGATGGCTCAGCCCACGGTTCATTCAGTGCCCCAACCCCCAGCGGCGCAAGCACTCACTGGGCTCATGAAGGCCATTGACGCCATGGCGCTGCGCCGCCACACCGAAGTGCTCGCCGCCTTCGGCACCCGCCACACCGCCTCCGAAACCCAGAGCGAAACGCGTGGCATTGGCGCGGCGCGGCGTTTCATTGAGCGCGAGTGGCGCCGCTGCGCTGCCGGTACGCCCTTGCAGATCAGCACCATGGCGCACACCGAGCCGGCGGGGCGGCGCATCGCGGCGCCAACCGAGATCGTCAACATCGTGGCCACGCTGCCGGGGCGCGACCCGAAGCGCTTGATCGTGGTCAGCGGCCACTACGACAGCCGCAATGCCGATGTGATGGACGCCGTGGGCGAAGCGCCGGGCGCCAATGACGATGCCTCGGGAACGGTGGCCGTGATGGAGCTGGCCTGCGCCATGGCGCGCAGCCCCAAACCCTTCGAGGCCACCCTCGTCTTCGCTGCCGTGAGTGGCGAGGAGCAGGGCCTGCTCGGCGCCGCCAACATGGCCAAGCTGCTGGACGTGGAGGGCCAAACGGTGGAGGCCATGATCACCAACGACATCGTGGGCAGCCCACGCGGTGCCAATGGGGAGCATGCGCCCATGCGCCTGCGCCTGTTCGCCGATGGCCTGGACCCCTTGCTGCGCCTGATGCTGCGCGGTGCGGGCGCCGAGATCTCGCCCCGCCTCAAGGCGCAGCAGCAACTGGCTGCAGCCGGGGGCTCTGACGACCTGCCCGCAGCGCAACTGGGGCGCCACTTGGCCCGCGCTGCCGAGCACTACCTGCCGGGCTTTCAGATCGACCTTATCCAGCGCCGCGACCGCACCCTGCGCGGCGGCGACCACCTGCCCTTCTTGGAGCGGGGCCTGGCCGCGGTGCGCTTCACCGAGCCGTTTGAGAACTTCGCCAACCAGCACCAGAACGTGCGCACCGTCAACGGCAAGTTGGCCGGCGACTTGGTGGATTTTGTGGACTTCGACTACCTGAGCCGCGTCACCCGCGCCAACCTGGCCGGCTTGGCCACCTTGGCCTGGGCGCCGCCGCCGCCCGCCGGTGTTGTGGTCGATGCCAGTGAGCTCAGCAACGACACCCGGCTTCGCTGGCAAGCCAGCCCTGGCGCCACCGGCTACCGGGTGCTGTGGCGGCGCAGCGAGGCCGCGCGCTGGGAGGCAGCCCGAGACTTTGGCGCCGATGCACGTGAGGCCCTGATTGCCGGCGTGTCCCGGGACGATGTCGTGTTCGCCGTGCAGGCGCTCTCCGCCGACGGGCACAGCAGCTTGGCGGTGTTCGCGCCGCCACTAGTGCCCGCGCGTTGATCCGCCACGCCGAATAAGTCGCGGCACAACCAACCACCAGAGCTAAATAGGGCGCTTGTCGAAAGAGGCGCGCCCCCGTTTTCACCGGTGCTCGCACTCGTCGTTCACGCCCTTAGACTCGCGGCGAGCAAGGAACAACAAGGGAGCTGGCAGCATGACGCTGACCATGGAGGGAGTACTGGCTCTTGCGCCTGACGACGCTTCGGCCAAGGCAGCGCGGAGCCTGACCGGACCTGCGAAGTGGCCGCTCCTTGGCGCGAACGATGCGGCGGCCTGGGGCGAGTGCCAAGGCAGCGGATCAAAGCCGTACCAAACGCAAGTCGATCTGAACGGGCCGGCATTTCGGTGCAGCTGCCCGAGCCGTAAGTTTCCCTGCAAGCACGGTCTTGCGCTCCTGATGATGCGCGCGCAGGACCCGAAACTCTTCGCAGAACAAGAGCCGCCGGCATGGGTCGCCGAATGGCTTGCATCGCGGGGAGAGAAGGCGCTGAAGAAGGAAGAGCGCCAAGTCGAGAAGGCCGCCGCTCCGTCAGATCCTGAATCAGCCGCGAAGCGCGAAACACAACGCTGGCAACGCGTTGAAGCTGCAGCTCAGGAGTTGAAGCGCTGGCTCGCCGACCAACTCGCACGGGGTCTGGGATCGCTCAATGGCGAAGTCCTCCAGACCTGGAACACCATGGCTGCCCGCATGGTTGACGCCCAAGCGCCGGGACTCGCCTTTCGGGTGCGCGAAGTCGCCGCTGGAGTCAACCGCGGCCCTGATTGGCCGGAGAAAACGCTGCATCGACTTGGACTTCTGCACCTTGTATGCGACGCCCTGCAGCGGCGTGAGCGCATGGCACCCGACGTACAAGCGGACCTTCGCACCGCGGTGGGTTGGCCGCATGACAAAGCCGACGTGTTGGCCGCCAGCAAACACCTGACCGACCGGTGGACCGTGCTCGGTATCGCGACCGAAGAACGCGACGACAAGCTGACTGAGCGGCGCGTGTGGCTGCACGGTGAACAAAGTGGGCGGAGGGCCTGGCTACTTGACCATGCATTTGGCGGTCGCGGGTTCGAGCAGGCGTGGCTGGTCGGCAGCAGTGTCGAAGCGACGCTGTCGTTCTTTCCAGGGGCGAGCGCGCTGCGTGCGTTGAGCGCGGATGCCCCGACCACGCTCGGCCCAGCGATTTGGCCTCGCGCCGCACTGAGTGACGAATGGGCAAGCATCGCGCGTCGCGTGGCCGCTTGCCCTTGGATTGCACTGCACCCGCTGGTCATCCCGGATGCCGTGCCGGTGCACGCAAACGGCCAACTCCTCGCCGTGGCCGAGGGACGTGCGCTGAAGCTGGTGATGGGCGAGGCCGACCAATGGAAGCTGCTCGCGGCCAGCGGTGGACGGCCCTGCCATCTGGTGGGCGAGTGGGACGGGCATGAGTTGAAGCCTCTAACGGCATGGGCCGACAACACTTCGGCACCTTTGTGGCAGCGGAGCGCTTCATGAGCGGATCTTGGACGCCATTGCTGCCGCTGGCGATGATCGGCACCGACCGCCAGGCATCCGCCTTGCCCGTGTGGCCAGGTGAGATCGGGCAGCTTGTGGCTCAGGTTGCGGGCGGTGGCGATAGCGCCGCGGCCGGTGTATTGCGAGCGGCTGCCGTGTTGGCGACCTGCGGGCTTGCAGGAGCGCAGGGCTCGGCTTGGGCCGAACCCTTACCTGCCGGCGCACCAGCCGATGCCTTGCCCGCCCTGTCGGACAGGGCGCTCCTCGCGTCGGTGTCGTGGGCGTTGTACGAGGGCCCCGCACGATTGCAGCTTGAGGTTTGCATTGCGTTAGACCGCAAGCGATGGCGGATACCGCCTGTGCTGCTGGGACTGTCTTAATTTCTGTGTGTGAGGCGCTCTGAGACTTGTCCACGGCGGCGGGCGTGTGGCGCTTGCGACGCAGGCACGACCGACGCGGTGGGCAAGTCGGTGCCGCGATCATGCTGCGGCCCGCTCCGTGTAGCGATCCCCGTACAGGAGCGCAAACTGCTTCATCGCAGCTTTCCAGTTGTTGGCCGCCTGGCTCCAGTCGGCTGTGATGTTGCGCAGGGCCAGCCAGATCAGCTTGGTGGCCGCCTCGTCACTG
>JBKCVH010000150.1:0-8830 GCA_046317675.1 Burkholderiales bacterium | reverse complement strand
CCACCGATCCCAAGCTGATCGCGCTGGACGAACCCAGCATGGGCCTCTCGCCCATCATGGTCGACAAAATCTTCGAGGTCGTGCACGGCATTCACGGCCAGGGCGTCACTGTTTTGCTGGTGGAGCAAAACGCCAGCCGTGCTTTGGCGCT
Organism: Burkholderiales bacterium; assembly: GCA_046317675.1. GTDB lineage: Bacteria > Pseudomonadota > Gammaproteobacteria > Burkholderiales > Burkholderiaceae_C > Inhella. The sequence continues at coordinate 8,679 of JBKCVH010000150.1, read as the reverse complement.
CGCGAACCGGGGTTACGTGATGGAATCGGGTCTGGTCACCATGACCGGCCCGGGTCACACCTTGTTGGCCGACCCGAAAGTGCGCGCCGCCTACTTGGGTGAGTGAGCCCATGATGAGGAAGCTGTTGTATGGCCGCCATCTATCGCAAGACCGCAAGTGGACAGGCTGAAGTCGGCAGCAAAGCGCATCATTTGCCTCCGCGCGCGCGCAGCCTGCTCATCATGGTGGACGGCCAGCGTGACGTAGAAACCCTTCGCGGCATGCTCGGGCCTGCAGTCGACGAAGGCCTTGAGCTGCTGCTGCGCGAAGGCTTGATCGAGCAAAGCGGCAGCACCAGGCCCGCCAAGGCGCCGGTGAGTGCGCCCCCTGCGGCTGCGGCGCGCCGCCCTGCGCCCAGCTTTGAAGAAACACGCCGGGCGGCGGCCCGCGCTGTGACCGAGGCCTTGGGGCCGATGGCCGACTCTGTCGCCATGCGCATTGAGCGAGCCAAAAACCCGGCCGATTTGCAGACGGCTTTGCAGATCGCTGCTGGGGCCATTGCCGACATCAGCACGAGCGCACGCGCCGAAGCGTTCCGGCAACGCTTCCTGCCCGAATAGGGCGGCATTCACCCGCCACTTCCGGCTCAAGTTCCGGGGGGTGGGTTTGAACAATGCGGCTGCGCCTGTCTCACTCTTGAGGCAGGCCTGCCCGCATGGCTGAAAAAGACGCACAAGACCACAACTTACCCGCCTCAGAGCGCAAGATCCGCAAAGCGCGCGAGGAAGGGCAACTGCCGCGCTCCCGCGATCTGCCGCACTTTCTGGTGCTGGCAGCGCTGGTGCTTTTGGCCGCTGGCATGCTGCCCATGGCCATGGACGAATGGCGCGGCGTGATGCGCGACGGCCTGCGCTTCAACGCCGAAATGGTGCAGCGCCCCGGCATCATGACGGCGGTACTGGCCGACCAAGCCATGCGCTTTGTGCGCACCGTGGCCTTCGTGGGTGCGGTACTGGCTGCGGCCGCAGTGGTCGCGAACCTCGCCAGTGGCGGCTGGAACTTCAGCTTCAAGGCGCTTGGGCCGCACTGGAAACATCTGAATCCCCTGACTGGTGTCGGGCGCCTGTTCAGCGGGCAAAACATGGGCGTGGCTTTGAAGGCCGTGTTGCTCACCATTGTTTTGGCAGCTGTAGCGGCCTGGGTGGTCACCGACCGCTTTGCGCAGTACGTGAGCCTGATGTCGCTGCCGCTGGAGAGCGCCATGCTGCGCAGCGGGCAGTTGCTACTCGGGGGCTTGATTGCCTTGCTGGTTGCGCTGGCCGTGTTCGCTGCCGCCGACCTCCCGCTCCAGTACCAGCTCTACCAGCGAAAGCTGCGCATGAGCCGCAACGAAGTCAAGCAAGAGCACAAGGAAACCGAAGGCTCGCCCGAAATCAAGCAGCGCCAGCGCCAGCGCATGCGCGAGATGACGCGCCGCCGCATGATGGCCGCCGTCCCCACGGCCGACCTGGTGGTGATGAACCCCACCCACTACGCCGTAGCGCTGAAGTACGACGAAGTGCGCCATGGCGCGCCGCTGGTGGTGGCCAAGGGCAAAGACCTGGTGGCCATGCGCATTCGCGACCTGGCCAAAGAACACAAGGTGCCGGTGCTGCAAGCCCCTGCCTTGGCCCGTGCCCTGTATGCCCACGCCAAGCTCGACCGCGAGGTGCCCACCGCGCTCTTTGGCGCCGTGGCCCAGGTGCTGGCCTATGTGCTGCAACTGAAGGGCGTGTTGGCGGGCCGCATGGAGCACGCCCCCAACCCCGAAGTGCCCAAGGGCTTGGACCCGCATGAAGACGAAGCGCTGAAGGCGCAAGACGAGGAGGCTGAGCTGTGACGCCCAATCCCATGCTGCAAAACCTTCAGGCCGCGCTGGGCCCCTACAGCGCCGTGCTGCGCACCCTGGGTGCTCCCATCGCCGTGCTGATGGTGCTGGCCATGATGGTGCTGCCGCTGCCGCCGGCCGTGCTGGATGTGCTCTTCACCTTCAACATCGCACTGGCGCTGATGGTGATGATGGTCGCCTCGCAAATGGTGCGTCCGCTGGACTTCGCCGCCTTCCCCACGGTGCTGCTCTTGACCACCTTGCTGCGCCTGTCGCTGAACGTGGCCTCCACCCGCGTGGTGCTGCTCGAAGGGCACACCGGGCCAGGTGCCGCCGGGCAGGTGATTGAGAGCTTTGGGCACTTCTTGATCGGCGGCAATTTCGCCGTCGGCTTGATCGTGTTCTTGATCCTGGTCGTCATCAACTTCATCGTGATCACGAAGGGCGCGGAGCGCATTGCCGAGGTGAGCGCTCGCTTCACCTTGGACGCCTTGCCCGGCAAACAAATGGCCGTGGATGCCGATTTGTCGGCCGGCCTGATCGATGAAAAGGAATCCAAGCGCCGCCGTGCAGAGCTCGGCGACGAGGCCGACTTCTTCGGCTCCATGGACGGTGCCAGCAAGTTCGTGCGCGGCGACGCCGTGGCGGGCATGTTGATTCTGGTCATCACCAGCGTGGGCGGCTTTGCCGTTGGCATGGCCCAGCACGGCCTGAGCGCCAGCCAAGCGGCCGACAGCTACATCCTGCTGGCGGTGGGCGATGCGCTGGTGGCGCAAATCCCAGGCCTGCTGATCTCGGTCGCCTCCGCCATGGTGGTGGCACGCGTCGGCAAGGAGGACAACGTTAGCACCATGATTGGCGCGCAGTTGTTCGGCTCCTGGCGCGCGCTGGCCGTGACGGCCGGCATCATCTTCACCCTGGGTTTGATCCCCGGCATGCCGCACATGGTGTTTCTGGCCATGGCGAGTGTCATTGGCTACTTTGCCTACTGGTTGCGCGCCAAAGAGTTGAAGGCCCAGAAGGCGCCGCCGCCACCCGCTGTGCAGCCCAAGAGCGACGAAGCCAGCTGGGACGACCTGCAGCCCGTGGACACCCTGGGCCTTGAAGTGGGCTACCGCCTCATCACCCTCGTGGACAAAACCCAAGAGGGCGATTTGCTCAGCCGCGTGAAGGGTGTGCGCAAGAAGTTCGCCCAAGACGTGGGCTTCTTGCCCCCGAGCGTGCACATCCGCGACAACCTCGAACTGCGCCCGAGCCAATACCGCCTGCTGCTGCGCGGTGCCGTGGTGGGCGAGGCCGAGGCCTACCCCGGCCTGTGGCTCGCCATCAACCCCGGCCACGCCACCCAGCAGTTGCCGGGCACCCGCACCACCGACCCGGCGTTCGGCCTGCCCGCCACCTGGATCGAAGAACGCCAACGTGAAGCCGCACAAATGGCGGGTTACACGGTGGTTGATTGTTCGACTGTGATCGCGACCCATCTTTCACACTTGATGCAGGTCCACGCCGCCAAGCTGCTGGGCCGAGTGGAAACCCAGTCGCTGGTGGAACACCTCACCAAGCTGGCCCCGAAGTTGATGGAAGACGTGGTTCCGAAAATGCTTGCCCTCCCACTGCTGCAACGTGTGCTGCAAGCCCTGCTGGAAGAGGGCGTGCACATCCGCGACATGCGCTCCATCGTGGAAGCGCTGGCGGAGCATGCGGGCCAGGTGACCGACCCGCAAGAGCTGGCGCGCCGGGTGCGCGTCATGCTGGCTCCGGCCATCGTGCAGCAAATCTATGGCCCCGTGAAGGAGATGGACGTGATTGCGCTCGACCCCGAGTTGGAGCGCCTCGTCGTTCAAGCCCTCTCCAGCCCCAACGGCGCCGCGCTGGACCCCGGCGTGGCCGACCAACTCGCCCGCCGCGCTGCCCAAAGCAGCGAGCAGCAAGAAGAGCGCGGTGTGCCCGCCTGCTTGCTCGTCCCCGACCTCATTCGCGCCCCGCTGGCCCGCTTGCTCAAGCGCGCCGCGCCGCGCCTGAAGGTGCTCAGCCACAGCGAAGTGCCTGAAACCCATTCGATCCGCATTGGTTCCGTCATTGGAGGTGCCGCATGAATATGAAGCGCTTTGCCGCCCCTACTACGCGCGAGGCGATGGCCTTGGTGCGCGCCGCTTTCGGTGACGACGCCGTGGTGCTCTCCACCAAACCCTGCCCCACTGGCATCGAGGTTTTGGCCATGGCCCCGGAAGGCTTGGCCGAGGTGCAGCGCGCTGCCCCCCCGGCCTTCAAAGCCGAGCCGGTCGCCGCCCGGCCTGCCGCTACGGTCAAGGAAGACGTCAACACCCTGGCCATGAGCACGCTCAACTTCCAGGACTACGTGCGCGAGCGCATGCTGCGCCGCCGTCAAGCTGAGCTCTCAGGCCAGCCCGACCCGCACCCTGCGGCTGCACTGGCCCCAGCGGCAGAGCTGGAGCGCAAGCCCTCATCGCCCGCTGAGCGCGCTCAACGCGCGCAAGCGCAAATGCAAGTGCTTGGCGCGCGCCGCGTGGAGCCGCACTTCGCCGCGCAGCCGCCGCAAGCGGCCCCAACCCAAGCCGCTGACGCCGAGCCGGGCTGGAGCGCCATTGGCCTCAGCAGCACCCGGCAAGCGGCAGCGCAAGCTTTGAAGGCCCAAGGTCTGGCCCAAAACCTGGGCCAGAGCGCCGCCCAAAGCCCCAACCCCCGCACTGCCGCCCGTGAGCGCGTGCGCCCAGCCCCTGCGGCCCCGGCCGCCGCCAACCCGCCATTGCGCCGCAACCCCCCAGTGCTGCGCGAGGAGGTGGCTGCTGCCCCGCCCGCCGACTTCGGCGACTTCGGCGCCCAAGCCAGCCGCCAAGACCGCGAGAGCGCCAACATCACGGCCGAGCTCAAGGCCATGAAGGGCTTGATCGAGGAGCGGTTCGGCGCCCTGGCCTTCATGGAAAAAATGCAGCGCCAGCCGCTGCAGGCCCGCCTGGCGCAAAAGCTGCTGGAACTTGGCTTCTCGCCCTTGCTCTCGCGCAAGCTGGTGGATGCCTGCCCGAGCACCTTCGCCGCAGGCGCCGATGAAATGCAATGGGCCCAAGCCGTTTTGGCCCGCAACCTCAACGTGGCCGATGTGCCCCTGGAGAGCCGCCAAGGCGTGTTTGCGCTGATTGGCTCCACCGGCGTGGGCAAGACCACCAGCACCGCCAAGATTGCCGCCGGCTTTGCCGCGCAGCACGGCGCGGGGCAGCTCGGACTCATCACCCTGGATGCCTACCGCATTGGCGCGCACGAGCAACTGCGCGCCTATGGCCGCATCCTCGGCGTGCCCGTGCACACGGCGCACGACCGCGCTTCGCTCGAAGACCTGCTGGACCTGCTGGCCAACAAGAAGCTGGTCTTGATCGACACCGCCGGCATGGCCCAGCGCGACAGCCGCTGCGCTGAACTGCTGCAGATGCTCGCCCACCCCGCCATCCGCAAGCTTTTGGTGCTGAACGCCAGCAGCCAAGGCGACACCCTGGACGACGGCGTGCAGGCCTGGCATGCCAGCACGTGCGAGGGCGTGGTGCTCAGCAAAATCGACGAAGCCGTCCGCCTCGCCCCGGCGCTGGACTGCCTGATCCGCCACAAGCTCAAGCTGCAAGGCGTGGCCAACGGCCAGCGTGTGCCAGAAGACTGGCTGCGCCTCTCGGCCGATGCGCTCTTGCAGCACGCCTTCCAAGCCCCAGGGGCCGCTTTCGCAGCGTGGCAACTGGACGCCCAAGAGTTGCAACTGCGTTTTACCGCTAGCCACTGATGCCCATGCCGGACCAAGCCGCCGGTCTGCGCGCCCTCTTCAGGCCCCGTCAGCCCCAGTGGGTGCCGGTGCTCGACAGCCCGCAGTGCGAAGGTGCCGAAGTGGTGCTGGATGCGCTGGTGGGCGCCTACCTGGAGCGCGGCCTCAACGTGCTGGTGGTGGATGCCGGCGCCCGCGCCCGCACCGTCTCCGAGCTGGCCCTGCTCAACCTGGCGGCCTGCATAGAGCCCCTGTCCGCCAAAGTGAGCTGGCTGGAGGCGCGCGGCCTCATCTCGCACCACCTGGACCACCGTGGAAGTGCCGCAAGGCTGCTGCCCCTGCTGGCGGCTGCTGCGCCGCAGGCCGATGTCATCTTGCTCCGCGCAGGCGTGGCCGAAATGGCGCGCGTGCTGGCGCCACCGCAAGCGCAGCAGACCCGGCCGGTGCTCGTCACCGACCTGCAGCAGCACAACCTGACCGCCGCCTACAGCGCCATGAAGTGGCTGCGCGAGCGCACCTCCACCGTGGTGTTTGGCCTCGTGGTGGCGGGGCACCCTGACCTCGCTTTGACGCAGCGTATTGCGCGCCAGCTGGCCGACTGCGCCGAACGCTTCTTGGGCGCCGCCTTGCCCAACTGGGCCGCGCTGGAGCCCGGCCGCCCTAAGCCCAGCCCCGCACTGCGCCGCTTGGCCCGCGACTGCCTGCAGCCCGATGCCGGTCTGGAGCATGAAGCCGTCGCCTTGCCGCATCAAGAAGGTTTCAGCCGCTCAGAATTTGTTGCTGCGGCACGGTAACCTAGCGCCGATGTACACCGCCAAAGGCAAGCTCGACACCAACGCGCTGCTCAAGCAGCACAGCCCACTGGTCCGCCGTTTGGCGCACCAGATGATTGCCAAGCTGCCAGCCAACGTGGAGCTGGACGACCTCATTCAAGTCGGCATGATCGGCCTGGCTGACGCCATGTCGCGTTTCGACGCAGCCCAGGGCGTTCAGTTCGAAACCTTCGCCACCCAGCGCATTCGCGGCGCCATGCTCGACGAACTGCGCGGCACCGACTGGCTCAGCCGCGGCACCCGCCGCCAGCAGCGCGACATTGAAGATGCCATCCACAAGGCCCAGCAAAAGCTCGGCCGCGCGCCCTCCGAGAGCGAGATCGCCAAAGAGATGGGCGTCACGCTGCTTGAGTTCCAAGACGCACTCACCAAAGTTCGCGGCACGCAGCGCGTCTACCTCGAAGACCTCGGCGGCGGCCGCGACGACGAAGCCGGCGACGACTTCCTGGACCGCCACCTGGCGACCGAAGACAACAACCCCTCCCTGCAACTGCAGGACTGGCGCATGCGCAGCGCCCTCATCGAAGCCATCAAGCTGCTCCCCGAGCGCGAAGGCTATGTGATGAGCATGTACTACGAGCACGACATGAATCTCAAAGAGATCGCCGCCGTGCTCAAAGTGACAGAGAGCCGGGTGTGCCAACTGCACAGCCAAGCCATTGCGCGGCTCAGGGTGAAGTTGCGGGAGCATTGACCGGGTCGCGTGGTTCGATTCGGTTTGGTTCGGTTCATGCGCCGATGCCCTCAGCCCAAGCGGCTTTCCTGATCAAAGTTACTGATGCCCTCTCCATCGTTCACCGCCAAGAACTACCTGTGGGCTGCCGGCCCAGCCCTTCTGGGTTGCTTTCGTCTGAGCCAATTCTTCGAGTTCCAGTGGGTTCCCGAAGGCATCACAGGGCTGGCCTTTTTGCTCATCGCCGTCGCTTGGTTCATTCGCCCGCCCTTTTCAACGGGCGAGCTGCAATTGCCACGCGATTGGCATCGGGTTCAAACCATCGCGCACTCGATGGGGCTTTTGCTTTTCGTCGTTGGCATTGCCTGGCGTTTCTTGGCCTGAGTGAGCCTCTTGCTTTGGCAGAAGCCCCTCCTGCTGTCGTCATTTGCCCCTACGACCCCGCATGGGTCCTGCAGTTCTTGGACTTGCAGGCGCAACTGCAGCCAGCCTTCGCAGCCCCAGCGGCGCTGGTTTGTGAAGGCAGCCAGCGGCACAAAGCTGCGGGTGCACTTGCATGCGGTGGAGCGGGGCGGCGAGCTTTGGCGCAATCACCTGCTGTTCCGTGATGCGCTCCGGCGTGACCCCTTGCTGTGCGGGCGTTACCAAGCCTTGAAGTTGGCTTTGGCGCGCCAGCATGCGACTGACAAGGCGGCCTACACGGAGGCCAAGGCGCCGTTCATTCGGGCGGTGTTGGATCAAGCGAACAGCCCGTGCAAAAACCAGCCGTTCGCGTCATTGCGCTGACGCTCCCTGAACAACCACAACAAGCCCGCCTGCCGGCTGTGCGCCAGAAAGTAGTCGCGTCGCGCGGCCGTGCCGGCTTCGTCCCACCAGCCGGATTCCACGCGCTGCGGGCCGGCGAGCAAGGTGAGTGGGCCTTGGTAGAGCGGTTGCTCGCGCAGGCAGGCGAGTTGCAGCGGGGGGTTCAGGAGCCAGCTGGGCTGTGGCCACTGGGCGGGTGGGTCGGGGGGCGGCAGTTCGGGGGCGGGCTTGCTGGCGCTCCAGGCCTGCCAGCGCTGCTGATGCTCGGGGCGGTGGTCGGCCACGGGCTGGGCTTGCTGCACCTGCTCGGGGCCTAGGCGCACGCTCAGGCGCTGCAGCAATTGGTTGAGGCTTTCGCCGTCAGCGGCTTGGGCATCGGGGCCGGCGGCGAGCAGGCTGGCGCTCGCTTCTTGCAGCGGTTCGGCCTCGTCAATGCGCAGCCACAAGTCGCTCACGGGGGCTTCGAGTTGCAGGCGGTTCAGGTGCTCGGTGAGCAGGCGCTGCCACACGCGCAAATTGCGGTGCGCTTCGCCGCTGCTCAGGCGCAGGCTGCCGCCGGGGCCCAGGAGCGTGGGCGACAGAGATTGAGGCCCGCGTTGAGCCCGCAAAGGGGTTGAGGCAAGGCGCGGCGCGCAGCCCGGGCTTTCTGCCCGGGCAAGCGGCGCAACGCCGAATCGGCCCCTTTGCGGACTCAACCCTTCGGGCCGGGGGGAGGTGGGGGGGCCCGGGGTTGTTGCCAACCCGGGGTGGGTGCGGGGC
>JBKCVH010000149.1:0-16893 GCA_046317675.1 Burkholderiales bacterium | reverse complement strand
CCTCCTCGCCCCCCGCCGCACCCCCCCCACCCCCACCGACCAACACCGCCTCCGCCTCCACGCCCCCCCCATCTGGCTCGACGGCGGCACCTGGACCCACCCCCTCGGCACCGACGAACTCGGCCGTGACCTGCTGAGCCGACTCCTCTACGGCGGCCGCGTCAGCCTCGGCATCGGCCTGCTGTCGGTGCTGATGTCCCTCATCCCCGGCGTCATCCTCGGCCTGCTCGCCGCCTTCTACGCCAAGTTCCTCGGCCCTGTGGTGATGCGCGTCATGGACGTGATGCTCGCCCTGCCCGGCCTGTTGCTGGCCATTTGCGTCATCACCGTGCTCGGCCCCGGCCTGATCAACACGGTCATCGCCATCGCCATCGGCGCCCTACCCGGCTACACGCGGCTCACACGCGCCGCCGCGCTGGCCGAGCTGTCCAAGGACTACGTCACCGCCAGCCGGGTCGCCGGCGCCAGCACGTGGCGGCTGATGTTCGTGGCCGTGCTGCCGAACTGCATGGCGCCTTTGATCGTCAACGCCTCCTTGAGCTTCTCCGCCGCCATTCTGGAAACCGCTGGCCTTGGCTTCCTTGGCCTCGGCGTTCAAGCGCCCACCCCCGAATGGGGCTCCATGCTCTCCAGCGCCCGCGACTACATCGAACGCGCGCCCTGGGTGGTCACGCTGCCTGGCCTGACGATCTTGATCTCGGTGCTGTCCGTCAACTTGATGGGCGATGGCTTGCGCGACGCGCTCGACCCCAAGCTGCGCCGGGTGTCCTGATGCCATTGCTCGAAATCGAAAACCTCAGCGTCCGTTTCGGCGCTTTCTCGGCCGTCGAAGGCCTCAGCCTGCGGCTCGACGCCGGCCAAGTGCTCGGCGTGGTGGGCGAGTCCGGCTCGGGCAAGTCGGTCAGCATGATGGCGTTGATGGGCTTGATCGCAGCGCCCGGCGTTGTCAGTGCCGACGTGCTGCGCTTCCAGGGCCAGGACCTGCTGACGGTCTCAGGCAGCGAGCGCCGCCGCCTCATCGGTCGCGAAATGGCCATGGTGTTCCAAGACGCGCTCACGGCGCTGAACCCGAGCTACACCGTCGGCTTCCAGATCGAGGAAGTGCTGCGCACCCACTTGGGCCTGCGCGGCAGCAAGGCCAAAGCGCGGGTCATCGAGCTGTTGGAGCAGGTGGAGATTCCCGACGCCAAGAACCGCGTGGGCAGCTACCCGCACCAAATGAGCGGCGGCATGAACCAGCGCGTGATGATTGCCATGGCCATTGCCTGCGGCCCCAAGCTCTTGATTGCCGACGAGCCGACCACGGCGCTCGACGTGACCATCCAAGCGCAAATCATTGACCTGCTGCAGCGCCTACAGCGCGAGCAAGGCATGGCGCTGGTGATGATCACGCACGACCTCGCCATCGTGGCCGAGATGGCCGAACGCGTGGCGGTGATGTACGCCGGCCAGGTCGTCGAAACCGGTGCGGTGAGCCATGTTTTTGAGTCGCCCCGCCACCCCTACACCGCCGCGCTGCTGGCGGCCTTGCCCGAACACAACCAAGGCGCGCGCCGCTTGCAGGCGCTGGCCGGCATCGTGCCCGGTGCCTATGACCGCCCGAGCGGCTGCCTGCTGGCGCCCCGATGCAGCCGCGTTCAGCCAGCCTGCCAAGCCGCGCGCCCACCGCTTGAAAACGGCGTGCGCTGCCTGTTCCCGCTATGACCACCTCCGCCTCTTTCGTGCTGGAAGCACGCGACCTCGCCCGCCATTACGCGCTGAGCCGCGGCTGGTTTCAACCCAAGGCCACGGTCAAGGCGCTGGACGGCATCAGCTTCCAGTTGGAGGCCGGCAAGACGCTGGCCGTGGTGGGCGAATCTGGCTGCGGCAAAAGCACCTTGGCGCGGCAACTGACCTTGATCGAGCCACCCACGCGGGGCAGCCTTTTGGTGGAGGGCCAAGACGCTGCCGGCGCCGACGCAGCCCGTCTCAAGCAACTGCGCCAGCGCGTGCAGATGGTGTTCCAAAACCCGTTTGCCTCACTGAACCCGCGCCACAGCATCGAATCCACGCTGGCCGAGCCGCTCGTCATCAACACCCAGGCCAGCAAAGCCGAGCGCCGCGAGCGGGTGCAAACCATGTTGGAGCGCGTGGGCCTGCGGCCCGAGCACGCACGCCGCTACCCGCACATGTTCAGCGGCGGCCAGCGCCAGCGCATTGCCATTGCCCGCGCCATGATGCTCAGCCCCAAGGTGGTGATGGCTGACGAGCCGGTGTCAGCCCTCGACGTTTCCATCCAAGCTCAAATCCTGAATCTGTTCATGGATCTGCAAGAGGCCACCTCCACCGCCTACGTGTTCATCAGCCACAACCTGAGCGTGGTCGAGCATGTGGCCGATCAAGTCATGGTCATGTACCTCGGCCGCGCCGTGGAGGTTGGCCCCAAGACCGCACTGTTTGCCCAGCCGCTGCACCCCTACACCCAGGCCTTGATGAGCGCGACGCCAGCACTCAAGGCCAGTGACCGCAGAGTGCGCATCAAGATCCAGGGCGAGCTTCCGAGCCCCCTGAACCCGCCCAGCGGCTGCGCGTTCCACAAGCGCTGCCCCCACGCAACAGCCAGGTGTGTGCAAGAAGTCCCACTCCTTAGGGAAGTTGCGGGGCGGCAAGTGGCTTGTCACGAAATCCAATAGGGGCATGAGCACCGTCTATCAGAAGAGCCCCAAAGGGGACCTAGAGATCCGCACCCGCACCCACCGCCTGCCGCCTTATCTGCGACAGGCCTTGATCCTCATCGATGGCAAACGCGACGAAGACGCCCTTCGCAAACTGCTGGGCGAGCGCACCGTGGAGTGCCTGCTGGAGTTGATGGCCGATGAATTCATTGAGGCGATTGAACCCAACTTACCGCTTCAGCGCTCAATGAAAAGCTCCAGCGCCATGCCAGCGCCAGCACTCCGGAAGAGTTCCGCCTCTGAACCCCTGAGCGCCTAGCTTTCACTCACTCAGGCAAAACCAGGGCCTCTGAAGCCTTCCAGAAGCGCGGCACGCTGGCTTCCATCGCGCGGCCAGCCGCTTTCCATGCGCACCACTTTCCCCTGGCGAACAAAGTAGAACCCGGGAGTCGTCCAGGCACCCACCGCCGCTCACGCGCACCGGCTCGACCTTCCGTCTGGAGCGCTTGCCATACCCGCAAGACCTCCTCGAGGCGCTTCTCACTGGGGCTCTCGTTCAGCTTCCGCAAGGCCGAAATCAGCGGCGAGACCTCATTCGCGCATGCCTGCACGGCAAAACTGGAGAGCCCGGCCATCAGACCGCCGATTCCTAAAGTTCATTGGGCGCCCAGCTTGAGATCGCAAACCTTCTCGAACAAGGCTTCGTAGCGCTCCCGCATCAAGGACAGGCCGTGTGCGCTCAAGGCTTGGTCTCGGGCGGCATTGGCCAGGCGCTCGGCCTCTGCCGTATCGGTCAGCAAGCGCCGCAAAGCCTGCGCCAGCGCTGGGGGGTCGCTGGGCGGCACCATCAGGCCGGTCTTGCCATGCTCAAGCACACCCTCAACCCCCGGCACCAAGGTGGCCACGCAGGCGCAACCCGCAGCCATGGCCTCCACCAAGGCCAAGGGCATGCCTTCCCAGTGGGTGGACAGCACAAAGATTTGCTGCGATTTCAGTAAGGCAGCCACATTGGGCTCGTAGCCCAAAAACTTGACCTGAGCGCCCAGTTTCAATCGCTCCACCAAGCCTTGCGCTTCCTTCTGATGACTCGCCTTGCCCGCACCTGCCAAGTGCAGCATGGGTCTGAGGCCGTGCTCATCCCGGAGCAGGGCCAAAGCGCGAATCAGGCTCAGGTGGTCTTTCTGGCGGGCGAACCGGGCACTCATCACGATGCCGGGCTCCCGCGTGGTGAAGCTCGGGGCTGAAACGAAGCGCGACAAGTCAATGCCGTTCGGAATGCTGGTGGTGATGGCCGCCGGCATGCCCAAACGCAAGAGCGACTGCTCCACCCCAGCGCTCACGCCCACGATGGCATCGCTGCGCTTGGCCAACCACCGGGCCTGCATCAGGCGCCAGCGCGTGTACCGTTCGCGGGAGTTGTGCTCCACGTGGATGCGATGCGGCACACCGGCCAGCAAGGCCGCATGACGACCCAGCAAATGCTCGGGGAAACCGTGCGCCACCATCAATGTGGGGCGAATGTCCTTGCAAAGCCGCCACAAAGCCCACACGGTGGCGGCGTGGCTCCACCCGGGCACAACGGCAACCGGCAAGCCGGTTTCGCGAAGCTTGTCGACCCGCCCGTCGCTGGTAGTGCTCTTTCGGCGAAGCACGAGCAAGGGCGAAAACCGACCGCCCTCCAAGTTGGCACGGGCCAAGTCAATGGCCACCTGGGTGGCCCCAGAGAACCCGCCCGTGACGAAATGAAAGATGCGAGGTTTGCTGTCCAGCATGGGCGGAGTTTAGAAGCCATGACAATGCGCGCCGAATGAGTGAACGCCCTCCCCTCAAGGCCACAGCGCAGCGCTTGCTGCAGTTCGTGAAGCCCCACCGCCGCGGCTTCTTTGCCGCGATTGCGGCTTACATCCTCGCTGCCGCCACGGAGCCTTTGATTCCCAAGCTGCTGCAAGTGGCTTTGGACGATGGCTTTGCCAAGGAAGGCGCCTTTCCCATTTGGATGGTGCCGGTGGTGCTGATCAGCCTCTTCCTGGTGCGCGGCGTGTTCAGTTTCCTCGGCCAGTACCTGCTGCACTGGACCATCGGCCACACCGTTCAAGGCCTTCGCCACGCCTTGATGGACGCGCTGCTGCGCGCCGATGCCCGCACCTACACACAAATGCCCGGCGGCAGTGCGGTCACCAAGGTGGTCAGTGACCCGCTGCAGGCGGTGAACCTGCTCGGCAACGCAGCCGTGACGGTGCTCCGAGATGGCTTGCCCGCCATCGCCATGTTGGGCTACTTGCTCTACACCAACTGGAAGCTGACCCTGCTCACCCTCATCACACTGCCCGTGATGGCCTGGGTGCTGAAAATTGTCAACAAGCGCGTGCAGCACACCGGCGGCAAGGCCTACGACGCCCAGATTCAGCTGTCCAGCGTCACCGACGACCTGGCTCGCGCCTGGAAGCTGATTCGCGGCTTCAACAGCGCGCCCTTTGAAAGAGAGCGCTTCAGGCAAGCCGCCCAGGCAGTACGCCAGCATGCACTCAAGCAAATGGCCGCCAACGCGCTGGCCCAACCACTGTCCCAAATGGTGGCCTCTGTGGGCCTGTCGGTCATCGTCAGCATGGCTTTGCTGCAAGGTCGCGAAACAGGCACAACGCCCGGCGAGTTCGTTAGCTTCATAGGCGGCTTGCTGCTTTTGATGAGCAGAGCGCGCCACCTGGCCGAGGTGTCGCAGCCCATCACGAACGGGCTGATCGTGGCGCGGGGCTGCATGGAATTGCTGGATTCCCCGCCGGAGGCCGACCCTGGCACCGGCAAGCTCGGCAAAGTGGCTGGCACGATTGAACTCGACGCCGTGAGCCTGCAATACCCAGGCGCGGCAAGCCCAGCACTCGACGGCCTGAACTTGCACATTGCTGCGGGCCAAACGGTGGCGCTCGTGGGCCCATCGGGGGCTGGCAAAAGCAGTGTGATTCACCTGCTGCAAGGCTTCGCGCTGCCCGATGCGGGTGTGATCCGCGTGGATGGCACCGACATCGCCAGCGTGACCCGCGCCAGCCTGCGCGATCAATTCGCCGTGGTCAGCCAAGACATCCTCTTGTTCGACGACAGCGTGCTGGCCAATGTGGCCTACGCTCAAAAGCCGGACCGCGCGCTCGCCGAAGCCGCTTTGCGCGACGCAGCGCTCTGGGACTTTGTGCAGACACTCCCCGAGGGCTTGGACGCCCGCATTGGCGCCAACGGCAGCACCCTGTCAGGCGGCCAGCGCCAACGCTTGGCCATTGCCCGCGCGCTGTACCGCGATGCACCGATCTGGATCTTTGACGAAGCCACCTCGGCGCTGGACACCGAGAGCGAGCGGGCCGTGCAAGAGGCACTGCAACGCCACCAGGGGAAGAAGACTTTGATCTTGATTGCCCATCGCTTGTCGACCGTGCGAGGCGCCGACTGCATCCATGTGATGCAGTCGGGCCGTGTGGTCGAGAGCGGCTCCCACGCGGAGCTGATAGCGCTTGGCGGCGTCTATGCCGCGCTGGTCCAGATGAACGACGAGTAACGAAGCCGGCTTAGACCGCGACCCCCGTGCAAAGACCCAAGGCAGGAACTACAGGCCGAGGCGAGTGCGAGCAGCCTTGTACTCGGCCTCCAAACGGTCCACCAATCCAGCCGTCGGCAACACGGCCTTCACCGCATTGATGCCCTGGCCGCAGCCCCAAATGTCTTTCCAGGCCTTGGCGGCAGCGCCACCTCCGAAGTTCATCTTGCTGGGGTCCGACTCCGGCAGTTGATCGGGGTCGAGCCCCGCCTTGACGATGGACGAGCGCAAGTAGTTGCCGTGCACGCCAGTGAACAAGTTGGTGTACACGATGTCGTCGCTGTTGCTGTCGACCACGCTTTGCTTGTACTCGTCAGCGGCGCGCATTTCTTCGGTGGCAATGAAGGCCGAGCCGATGTACGCCAGGTCAGCGCCCATGGCCTGGGCAGCCAGCACCCCATCGCCGGTGCCGATGGCGCCGGACAGCAAAAGTGGGCCGTTGAACCATTCGCGAATTTCTTGAATCAGCGCGATCGGGTTCTTGACGCCCGCATGGCCCCCAGCGCCCGTGGCCACGGCGATCAGGCCGTCGGCGCCCTTGCTGATCGCCTTTTTGGCAAAGCTGTTGTTGATGATGTCGTGCAGCACGATGCCGCCCCAGCCATGCACCGCATCATTGATGTCCTCGCGGGCACCCAAGGACGTGATGACGATGGGCACCCTCCACTTGGCGCATACCGCCATGTCGTACTCCAAGCGGTCGTTGCTCTTGTGCACGATTTGATTGATGGCGTAGGGCGCAGCGGGGCGCTCTGGGTGCTTGGCGTTGTGGGCGGCAATGCCTTCGGTGATTTCCGCCAACCAGTCGTCCAGCAACTCGGCCGGGCGGGCGTTGAGCGAGGGCATGCTGCCCACGATGCCGCTGGTGCACTGCGCGATCACCGACTTCGGGTTGCTGATGATGAACATCGGCGATGCCACCACCGGCAGCCGAAGCCCTTGCAGGATGGAAGGGAGCGCCATTAAAAAGCCTCCAGGGGCATGGCCAAGAGGCTGCCTGAGCCGTTCAAAACGGCGTCACGCAGAGCTGCAGTGCGCGGCAAGATGTGCTCCGCATAGAAGCGCGCCGTGATGACCTTGGCCTGCATGAAAGCCACATCGTTGCCGGCTGCGATTTCCTTCTCAGCGGCCAACAAGCCTCGGGCCAGGCAGTAGCCCGCCACGAGATTGCCCGCCAACATCAGGTAAGGCACCGAGCCTGCAAACACGCCATTGATGTTGGCCTTGCCTTGGCTGGCCATGTAGTCCACCACGGCCTCATAGGCTTGGCGTGCGTGGCTCAAGTTGGCGCGCACGGCATGCGCATCGGTAGAGCCTTGCGCCAGTTCGGCTTCCAAGGCCTCCACGCGCTCGGCCATCGCGCGGGCCAGCGCGCCGCCGTCACGCAGCGTCTTGCGGCCCACCAAGTCGTTCGCTTGGATGGCCGTTGTGCCCTCGTAAATGGTGAGGATCTTGGCGTCTCGGTAGTGCTGGGCCGCGCCGGTTTCCTCAATGAAGCCCATGCCGCCATGCACTTGCACGCCAAGGCTGGTCACTTCGTGGGCGATCTCCGTGCTGTAGCCCTTCACCAGGGGCACCAAGAACTCGTAGAACTCTTGCTGGGCCTTGTCGCCCAAGCCATGCGCCCGGTCGTAGGCGCCGGCAGCCATGGCCGCCATGGCGCGGCAGCCCTCGGTGAGTGAGCGCATGGTCATCAGCATGCGGCGCACGTCGGGGTGGTGCAGGATGGGGCCAGCGGCCGGCAAAGAGCCATCCACGGGGCGGCTTTGCACGCGGTCACGGGCGTAGCGTACCGCGTGTTGGTAAGCGCGGTCGGCCAGGGCCAGACCTTGAATGCCCACGCCGTAGCGGGCCGCGTTCATCATGATGAACATGTATTCCAGGCCACGGTTTTCTTGACCGATGAGCTCGCCCACCGCACCACCGTGGTCGCCAAACTGCAAAACCGCCGTGGGGCTCGCCTTGATGCCCAGCTTGTGCTCGATCGAGACACAGTAGGCGTCGTTGCGCTCACCCAAGCTTCCATCGCTGTTCACGCGGAACTTCGGAACGAGGAACAGGCTGATGCCCTTGACTCCGGGTGGCGCCGTGGGCGTGCGGGCCAGCACGAGGTGGACGATGTTGTCCGCCATGTCGTGCTCGCCGTAGGTGATGTAAATCTTGGTGCCGAAGATCTTGTAAGTGCCATCGGCCTGTGGCTCAGCGCGGGTGCGCACCGCCGCCAAGTCGGAGCCGGCCTGCGGCTCGGTCAGGTTCATCGTGCCCGTCCAGCTGCCATCGATGAGCTTGGGGATGTAGGTCTCCTTTTGCGCTTCGCTTCCGGCCGTGAGCAAAGCCTCAATCGCACCATCGGTCAAGAGCGGGCACAGCGCAAAACTCAGGTTGCAAGCTTGAACCACTTCTTGGCACGCCGCAGCGATGGACTTGGGCAAAGCCTGCCCACCAAACTCCTCGGGGTGCGACAGCCCCTGCCAGCCGCCTTCGGCGTACTGGCGGAAGGCTTCTTTGAAGCCCGGCGTGGTCTTGACGATGTTGCCAGCGTGCCAACTCGACGGATTCTTGTCGCCCTCCCAGTTCAAAGGGGCGATGACCTGCTCACCCAGCTTGGCGCATTCCTCCACCACAGCTTGAGCGGTGTCCAGACCGTGCTCGGCGTACGCAGGGACTTGTTGGGTCAAGGCGTCCAGCTGCGCCAAGTGCGCCATGTTGAACAGCATGTCCTTGACGGGGGCGATGTAGCTCATTGCTTACTCCAGAGAAAAGAAAAGGCGCCGGCACCCAGCGGGGGCGGCGCCTTTTTGGTACGCAGGGGTGCTCAGAAAATCAGAGGCTGTTGACGAGCTCAGGCACGGCGGTGAAGAGATCAGCCTCAAGGCCGTAGTCGGCAACGCTGAAGATGGGCGCTTCGGGGTCCTTGTTGATCGCAACGATCACCTTGGAGTCCTTCATGCCGGCCAAGTGCTGAATCGCGCCGCTGATGCCGCAGGCGATGTACAGCGAAGGCGCAACGATCTTGCCGGTTTGGCCCACTTGCCAATCGTTGGGCGCATAGCCCGCGTCGACGGCGGCACGGCTGGCACCCAGCGCGGCGTTGAGCTTGTCGGCCAAGGGCGTGAGCACTTCATTGAACTTGTCGTTCGAGCCCAGCGCACGGCCACCCGACACGATGATCTTGGCGGCGGTGAGCTCAGGTCGGTCGCTCTTGGTGGTCTCGCGACCCACAAAGCTGCTCTTGCCCGAGTCGGCCACTGCAGCAATCGACTCCACTGCGGCGCTGCCGCCCTGGGCAGCGGCATCAAAGCCCGTCGTGCGCACCGTGATGACCTTGACGGCATCCAGCGCCTGCACGGTTGCAATGGCATTGCCGGCGTAGATGGGGCGCTCGAAGGTGTCGGCAGCAATGACCTTGGTGATGTCAGTGACCTGGGCCACGTCGAGCAAGGCAGCTACGCGCGGCGCCACGTTCTTGCCACTGGCCGTGGCCGGGAACAGGATGTGGCTGTAACCCGAAGCGATGGCGAGCACTTGCGCGGCCACGTTTTCGGCCAAGCCTTCTGCCAGCGATGGGCCGTCAGCGTGCAACACCTTGGCCACGCCAGCGATCTGGGCCGCAGCCGCAGCGGCGGCTGCAGCGTTGTGCCCGGCCACCAGCACGTGCACATCGCCACCGCAGGCCACAGCGGCGGTGATGGTGTTCAGGGTCGCGCCCTTGATCGAGCCGTGGTCGTGTTCAGCAATAACAAGTGCAGCCATTTAGATCACCTTCGCTTCGTTCTTCAGCTTGCTCACCAAGGTTGCCACGTCAGGCACCTTGATACCGGCACTGCGCTTGGCAGGCTCTGCAACGCTCAAGGTCTTGATGCGCGGCGTCACGTCAACGCCGAGGTCGGCAGGCTTCACGATATCGAGCGTCTTCTTCTTGGCCTTCATGATGTTGGGCAGCGTCACGTAACGCGGCTCATTCAGGCGCAGGTCGGTTGTGATGACGGCCGGTAGGCTGAGCTTGACGGTTTCCAAGCCACCATCCACCTCGCGGGTCACGTTCACACCGCCATCGACGGCCTCGACCTTGCTGGCAAAGGTGCCTTGCGGCATGCCGGTCAAAGCGGCCAACATTTGGCCGGTTTGGTTGCAGTCGTCGTCGATGGCCTGCTTGCCGAGGATCACCAACTGGGGCTGCTCCTTGTCCACCAAGGCCTTCAAGATCTTGGCCACCGCCAAGGGCTGCAGTTCCACATCGGTTTCGACAAGGATGGCGCGATCGGCCCCAATGGCCATGGCGGTGCGCAGCGTTTCCTGGCACTGCGTCACACCGCACGAGATGGCAACGATCTCGGTCACGACGCCCTTCTCCTTGAGGCGCACAGCTTCTTCGACGGCGATCTCGTCAAAGGGGTTCATCGACATCTTGACGTTGGCGATATCCACTCCGGTGCCGTCGCTCTTGACGCGCACCTTCACGTTGTAGTCCACAACCCGCTTCACGGGTACAAGCACCTTCATCCCGGTCTCCTTGGAAAAACTCGAAAGATTCTAGGGGCCTGCCCTAGGAGGTACAGGCAGTTTCGGGGGATTCCTGGGGTCAAAATAGAACGGTCGTTCTATTTTTCTCGGATGTGTGTGAATTTGGCTTGCATTGGCGTGTTTGACTCGGGCGTGGGTGGGCTCACGGTGGCCGCTGCCCTGCGGCAAACGCTGCCCAGCGTCGACCTGCACTACGTCGCCGACAGCGCCCACGCCCCCTATGGCGAACGAGACGCCGAGTTCATCCAGGCACGCAGCTTGGCCATTGCGGGGCATTTGCGAGACAAAGGGGCGCGGCTGCTGGTCATGGCCTGCAACACAGCGACCGCGCATGCGGCGCAAGTGGTGCGCGAGCGCTTTCCTGATCTGCCGGTGGTCGGCATTGAGCCCGGCGTCAAACCCGCAGTGCTCGCCAGCCGCAACGGCAGGGTGGGCGTGCTGGCCACCACCGCCACCGTGCACAGCGCGCGGTTCAAGCGCTTGCTAGAAACCCACGCAGCCGGAGCTCAAGTTCTGGCCGTGGCCTGTACCGGTTTGGTGGCAGCCATTGAGGCCGGCGAACTGGATAGCCCCACGGTGCGCGAGCTGGTCGAACGCTACAGCCAGCAGCTCCGAGACGCCGGCGTTGACACCGCTTTGCTGGCCTGCACCCACTACCCCTTGCTGATGCCCTTGTGGCAAGCCGCCCTACCCGGGGTCAGCTTGCTGCGCATTGAGCCCGCTGTGGCTCTGCAGGCGAAGCGACTTTGGGCTTGGGGAGACGGGGCCGCCACGCTCACTTTGGAGAGCACTGGCGATCCGGAATTGCTGCGCCAAATGGCTGAGCGGGCGCTGCGCATCGCGCCCTTGTCAGCCAACTTCTTGGCGCTTTGAGTGCTTGCGCCTGGAAGGGAGTTTGCGGATGGGTTGTCTCCTCCAAGCACCCACCAACCCAGCCCGAACCCTGCACAAAGGTATGCTGCGCGCCCTCAGCGGGGATGATGAAATGGTAGACATACGGGACTTAAAATCCCGAGCCGCAAGGCGTGCGGGTTCGAGTCCCGCTCCCCGCACCAGACCGCGCTAAACCGGACGACCTTCCGGTCGCATCCAGCCGCGATGCCTGCTACTTGGCGTCAGGCGCAGCCGGCGCATCTTTCCAGCGCTGCACCCCTTCTTTCACGAAACCGGCCATCAAGCCTTCTCGCTGCAGCTTGTACATGGCGCGGGTCAAAGCGCCGCGCAACTCGGGCGTGTTGCAGGCGCTCTTGTGCGACAGGGTGAGGTGGAGCCGCTCTTGGGCCACTGGGGGATGCAGGGCCTTTAGGCCTTTCACGCCAAGACTTGCGATGTAGGCCTCGGCGGGGCTGTCTTCGTACAGCATGAATGCGCCCCGGCCAATTTCGAGCATGCGCAGGCCCTGCTCCAGCGAGGCCACTCGGGTTAACTTCAGCTTGTCAAGCATGAAGCGGTCGAACTCCTCACCGAAGCTGTTGTTCACCACCGTGATGCCTTCTTTGCCTTGCAGGTCGGCCCAGCGGCTGTACCTCAACTTGCTGCCCTCACGAACAAGCACCACAGAGCGTGTTTCACGAAACGGGGGGAACACGTAATCCATGTACTCGGTTCGCGAAAGCGTGAAAAACGCACCAGCAATCAAGTCAATGCGCCCACTGCGGGCTTCTTCTTGCACTCGGCTCCAAGGACCAACGTACCGAACCTCAATGGGCAGTCCGATCTCTTTGGAGAGCCACTGCATCAGGGCTTGATTGGCACCAATGAGTTGATCGGCGTCGGCCGGATTGCGCCAGAGATAGGGCGGGTACTGCGGGTTACCGGAAGCTTGCAGTCCCTTGCAAGCTGGTGCTTGAACGTGGGCAATGCTTGGGATCGCAAACGCAAGAAAAGCGGCCGTGGCAAGGAGTAGATTTCTCATCTCAGTACCGTAGCAGAACTTGAACCCGAACCGCCTGCTGAGCAGGCGCCGTCCACATCCAGCAATAGTCAGTTGCCTGTTCGGGAACAAAGCGCGAAGTGAGCGACTTGGTGCGGGTGCGCCTTTCGGCGTACTGCACTTGCTTGCCAATGTGGTGGTGGATGTTGAATGAGAGCGGGTGGTCGGCAACAAACTGCCAATCCACGCCCTGCCCTTTGCTCAATGGGCCACAAAGCTCCAGCACTTGCCCCGGGGCAATGCTGCGCTGCATCTCAAAGCGCTGCGACTTACCCCAGTCGATGTTCACCACCTCGGCCGCCCACACGCCATGGGCTGCAACGGTCAAAGCAAGAGACAGCAAAACGCCAAGCGGCCTCATGGAATCAGCTCCAGGTTCCGGGCGACAAAGGCGCCGTCTTGATGTGCAGCCACGAACCGCAGGCGCTGCCCAGGCTTGATTTGCGGCAGCAACTTCCGGTCTGCCGCCTCGCGCACCTCAAAGACCATGGTCATGGCGCTCATATCGAGGTGCGGAATGGGATCGTGGCGCAGGGTGATCTTGTTCTGGGCCGCATCCACTTTTCGCACTTCTGCCGCGACAGCAGCAGTTGAAGCCGTGTTGGCGAACAAAGCCGAACACATCAAAAGGGGAGCGGAGAAAACCAATAGACGTCGTGTGTTCATGAGAATTTCCTTATGCCGGCCGGTGGCACCGGGGGCCACGTTGGGTTCATCGTCCGCCATGTTCGGAAACCCTTCCACCAGTGCAGTTGGCTTGGTGAGCTCGTCCGGGCTTCTATGACCCATTCGTGCATCAGCTTGCCTGGGTTTTGCACCTGCAGGCGCAGGGTCTCCCCTAGCTGAATCGCTCATCCAGCTGGCTCAGGCCCGAGCGGCTGAACCAGGGCCTGCTGCCATGCCCCAGGCTGAGGCGTCGTTTCATGATGGGCTCTCCTTCAAGTCAATGGGCGTGATGCTGCGGTTTGCGCACTTGCACTTCTTGGGCCGCAGCCGGCGCAGGTGCTGCTTGGGCTGCAGCAGGAAGCTCGCCCGTCCACTCCCGCGCCACGGTGCCCTTGGGGTGCTGGAACCAGCCGATGTCTTGCCCCGGCTTCCAATCTTTGGGCAGTTGCTCGCGCACCTTGAGCACACTGAACATGCCTCCCATGCCGATGGCGCCAAAGGGGCCTTGGCCGTTCATCATGGGGGCCGTGTTGTCGGGCAAGGGCATGCTCATTTCGGTCATGTCCTTCATGCCACGCTCGCCCATCACCATCATTTCCGGCACTGCGCGCTGCAGTGGTCCGGCCAAGCCGGTGTGGTCCACCCCGATGAGTGTGGGCACGCCATGGCCCATGGCGTTCATGGTGTGGTGGCTTTTGTGGCAGTGAAGGGCCCAGTCGCCTGGGTCGGTGCAAACCACCTCAATTTGGCGCATTTGCCCCACCGCAACGTCGACGGTGACTTCCGGCCAGCGCGCGCTTTTGGGCACAGGGCCGCCATCGGTTCCCGTCACCTCAAAGTGGGGCCCGTGCAAGTGAATGGGGTGGTTGGTCATGGTGAGGTTGCCCACCCGAATGCGGACCCGTTCGTTCTTCTTGGCCACCAAGGCATCAATGCCCGGAAAGACGCGGCTGTTCCATGTCCAGAGGTTGAAGTCCAGCATGGTCATAACCTTGGGCGTCGCGGCGCCGGGCTCGATGTCGTAGCTGGCCAGCAGGAAGACGTAGTCGCGGTCCACCTCGTTGATGAGCGGGTGCCGCCCCTTGGGGTGCGTCACCCAAAAGCCCATCATGCCCATGGCCATTTGCACCATCTCGTCAGCGTGTGGGTGGTACATGAAGGTGCCGGCCTGCTGCGCCACGAACTCGTACACAAAGGTTTTACCCGGCGGAATGGGCGGCTGAGTGAGGCCGGTCACGCCGTCCATGCCGCAGGGTAGGCGCTGGCCGTGCCAGTGAATGGTGGTGACCTCCGGCAGTTTGTTGGTGACGAAAAGCCGCACCCGATCGCCCTCCACCACTTCAATGGTCGGCCCCGGGCTTTGCCCGTTGTAGCCCCATAGATTGGCCACAAATCCGGGCGCCATTTCGCGCCGAACGGGCTCGGCCACGAGGTGAAATTCCTTGACGCCGTCTTTCATGCGCCAAGGCAAGGTCCAACCGTTCAGGGTGGTCACAGGGCGGTAGGGCCGCCCGGTTGAGGGCTGCAAAGGTGGTGCCGTGCTGGCGCCGGTTTGCAGTACGGGCTCGGGCAGGCCGGCCATGGCCGAAGCGGCGACCGGCAGTGCGGCGGCGCCGAACAGGGAGCGTCGGTTGAGCATGTGAATCCTTCAGTGGGGGTCGGCCTTGGCCGCTTGTGGCACGGGGCTCGATGGGGCTGCGGCGCTTGCCTCGGCGGGAGACCAGCGAACCTGGCGCGCGCGCTCAACGGCCAGCCAATAGTCGCGCAGCGCCTCGGTGCTAGCGCGCTCGGCGGCGAGACGGGCTTGGGCGTCTTGCAGCAACTCAAAGGGGCCTTCGAACATACCGTTCCAGCGCAGCAGCATTTCCTCGCTGATCTGCTGCTGCAGCGGAAGCAGGCGCAGCTGGTGGTGCGTGGCGCGGTCCCAGGCGTGTTGCAAGCCCGAGTCGGCTTCTCGCACTTGCGCACGCACCGCTTGGGCCTGGGCTTGCAGCTCCCAAGCAGCTTGCTCCGCACGGGCTTGGGCGGCGGCCATGCGGGCATCGCCCCGGTCCAAGATGGGGAGCGCCCACTCCAGCTCGATACCCTGCTTTCGCTTGCTCTCCTCGGCTGCTGTTTCGCGGCCTTGCTTGAGCCCTAGTGCAGCGCCTTGCAGCCAGCGCTCGCCGTGGGCCACACCGAGTTGGGCCAGGCTGCGGCTGCGCGCAGCGAGCGAGGCGCGCAGGTCAAGGCGCGTGCCCAAAGCCTCCACCTCATTGGGCCCAGCCGCTGGGGCTTGGCTTGGCAGCGCTGGCAAGGCGGCGGGCAGTTGCAAGGCTTTGAGCTCCTCCGCTTGCCAAAGCCCCAATTGCTGCGCAAGCTGCCCCCGCGCCACTTGCTGGGCTTGCTGCGCCTGCGCCAGAACCAGTTGCTGCTCGGCAAACAGCTTCTCCCAGCGCAGCCATTGCAAGCGGCTGAAGTTGCCCACGGCGTGCAGGCGCCGCGCCAGTTCAGCCGCGGTTTGCGCGGTGCTCCAAGCGCGCTCGGCATGGCCCAGCATCTGCTCGGCCGCCACCGCTTGAACCCAAGCCCTGCGCGCGCCGCGCCCTGCAAGGTCCAGCCTCAAAAGCCACTGCGCCTGCGCCTCGGCTTGCTGCTGCAGACCCCAGTTGAGGCGCTCGCCCTGCTTGAGCCAAGCAGCGAGCCAAGCGCCCAAGGGCAAGTGCAGGCCCCACTCCGACTCCCACTCGGTGCTCAAGCTGCCATCGTGCGCCACACGGGTTCGCGTGCGGGCCAAGGCGAGCGATGGATTGGGCAAGCGCAGCGCCTGCTGCAGTTCCGCCTTCTGCGCGCGCCAGTCAGCCTCCAGCGCCTTCACGCCAGGGTGCCACTGCAGCGCCAAACGCGCGGCGGAATCTGCATCCAAGGGCCTTTGCAATGCTTCCAGCAATGGCGCGGCAGGCTCAGCGGGGGCCGTGACCTCATGCGGAACGGGACTGGGCACTGGCAAGCTGGCGCAACCCATCAGCATCAGGGCCGCCACCACCGGCGACAGGCGTGGGTGGAGCAGCCGCTTCACTTCGCCTTCTCCAAAGGCCGATTGCAAGGCGGTGGGGATGGGCGATCGGCCTCCCGCGCTGCCTCTTTGGCGTACTGCCGCCACCCGCCAGCCTCGTGAACGCGGGCATTGGCCTGGCGCCAGTCCTGGGCTTGGGGCTCTGAGGCTGCGGGCGTGGCTCGCAGCACGGAGCAATGCTGGGTTGGTGGAACCGGCGCTTGGCGGTCCAGTGCGTCGCGCGGTGAATCGCGATGGGTCTGCGCCCAAACGGCCAGCGGCGCAAGCAGGCCCAAAAGGAGCCCGCGGGGAAACATCGAATGCATGGGAACACCTTCGTGCAAGGTCAAGCATGCGGCTCTAGGCCGAACGCAAACGTTGCTGGCGCAAAGCCAGCAGCGACTCAAACAGCGAAGGCTCGAGGGGGCGGCGTGGGTACGGCGTGCGGCAACACGGCCGGTGCGCCCGAAAGCGTAGCGAACCAGGGCTCATGCCCTTGCGC
>JBKCVH010000148.1:0-12023 GCA_046317675.1 Burkholderiales bacterium | reverse complement strand
AAGGAGGTTTGTCCGTAATGGAAGGTCCCATTGGTTACCGCTGGGCTACAGGCGCATTCTGCGGTGCAACAAAGCGTTGTGGGGGTGGCGGGTGAACCGTGGAATGCCAGTTGTTCTTGTCTTGGCCGCAGGTCGGGGCAGCCGCTTTGCCGGTGCCGGCCACAAGCTGGAGCAGCCACTGGGGGCCAGCACCGTGCTGGGTCGCACTTTGGCAACCGTACTGGGTTCGCAAATGCGGGCGGTGGTGGTTTGCACCGAGGCTTTGGCACCTGTGGTTCGCAAGAGTGTGGCGGCGCGTGACATGGTGGTGCTGTCGCCCGCTCAAGCCGCGCGGGGCATGGGCAGTTCCATTGCCGCAGGCGTGGCGGCTTCGTCAGATGCGCCCGGCTGGCTCATCGTGCCCGGCGACATGCCCTTGCTGCAAAGCTCCACCTTGCGCAGCGTGGCGGTGAAGCTGATGCAAGACCCCATCGTGTTCGCGCAGTACAAAGGCCAGCGTGGGCACCCGGTTGGCTTCTCCTCTGAGCTGTACTCGGAGCTCATGTCGCTAGAGGGCGATGAAGGCGCGCGCCGTTTGCTGGCGCGATTTGCGGCAGAGCCTGTGGTGGTGAACGACCCTGGCGTGCTGGTTGACGTGGACACCGAAGCCGATTTGGCCCGCGCGCAGGCCTGCGACAGCAGCTATGACACCCTGCCTTAAGTCGGGACCCAGGGCAACGCTGAACAAGCCCCGTGGCGCGCGGCAGCCCGCTTTGGGCGCGCTGCGGCGGTGCAAATCCTCGCCATAGCCGGGCTATGGCTGTGGTTTGCGCCTTGCAGCGCATCCCAATTCGGGCCACCGCTCCTCCACGAGGACTTTTTCACCGTTGCCCTGGCTGGTGCGCCAGCTGGTCATGTAATACAGTTACCAAATTCTGACTGGTTGAGTTACATGCCATGGCACCTTCAGCGCCGCACGCCGTTCTCCTTGAAGTAACCGAGCGCATTCGCCAGCGTTCGCTTGCCACGCGCACCAAGTACCTGGCGCAAATCGACCGCTTGGCGGGCCGAGCGCGCGGCTCGGACCGCATGGGTTGCGCCAACGTGGCGCATGCTTTTGCGGCCATGCCGGCCAATGACAAGCTGAAGATCGTGGCCGAGCGCGCACCGCACATTGGTGTGGTCACCGCCTACAACGACATGCTCAGCGCCCACCAGCCCTACGAGGGCTACCCGGCGCAAATCCGCAGCACAGCGGCGCGGCTGGGCGCCACGGTTCAGGTGGCGGGCGGCGTTCCGGCCATGTGCGATGGTGTAACTCAAGGCCTGCCGGGTATGGAGCTGAGCCTGTTCAGCCGCGACACCATTGCCATGGGCACCGCCGTTGCGCTCACGCACGATGTCTTTGACGCCGCCTTGATGCTGGGCATTTGCGACAAGATCGTGCCGGGGCTGCTGATTGGCGCTTTGCACTTTGGGCACCTGCCGGTGTTGTTCGTGCCCGGTGGCCCGATGAGCACGGGTTTGTCGAACAGCGAAAAGGCGAAGGTGCGGGAGCTGTATGCGCAGGGCAAGGTGGGGCGCGAAGAGCTCTTGAAAGCCGAAGAAGCGGCGTACCACGGCCCAGGCACCTGCACGTTTTACGGCACGGCCAATTCCAACCAAATGCTGCTGGAAGCCATGGGCCTGCACGTGCCTGGGGCAGCCTTTGTGCACCCTCACGCAGGCTTGCGCAAGGCCTTGACCGACGAGGCGGTGCGCCTGCTGCTGGCCGGCATGAACAAGCCCATTGGCAAGCTGGTGGATGAGCGCTGCATCGTCAACGCCATGGTGGCTTTGCTGGCCACTGGGGGCAGCACCAACCACCTCATCCACTGGGTGGCGGTGGCGGCCGCAGCCGGCATTGCCATCAACTGGGACGACTTCTCCGACCTGTCGGCCGTGGTGCCGCTGCTGTCTCGCGTGTACCCCAATGGCACGGCCGATGTGAACCAGTTCCAAGCGGCTGGCGGCCCGGGTTTCGTGATTCGGGAACTGCTGGATGCCGGCCTGATGCACGACGTGGCGGCCATGGCGGCTGGGGGCCTGCGCGAACACACCCGCGAGCCCTGGATGAACGAGGGTCAACTGGCGTGGCGCGACTTCCCCTCGACCCCCATTGACGCGAGCATTGTTCGCACGGCCGCTGAACCCTTCAGCGGCACCGGTGGCTTGAAGTTGCTGCAAGGCAACCTGGGCCGCGCGGTGATCAAAACCTCCGCCGTGCCCGATGACCGCCACGTGATTGAAGCCCCGGCGCGCGTCTTCACCACCCAAGAGGCCATGCTGGCCGCCTTCAAGGCGGGTGAGCTGGACCGTGATGTGGTGGTGGTGGTGCGCTTCCAAGGCCCGCAGTCCAACGGCATGCCGGAGCTGCACAAGCTCACCCCGCCCCTAGCCGTGCTGCAAGGCAAGGGCTTCAAGGTGGCCTTGGTGACCGACGGCCGCATGAGCGGTGCCAGTGGCAAGGTGCCTGCCGCCATTCACGTGAGCCCCGAGGCCTTGGCCGGCGGTGAGCTGGGCAAAGTGCTGGATGGCGACTTGATTCGGGTCGATGCCGTCAGCGGCCAGCTGAGCGCCTTGGTGGATGCTGCCGAGTGGGCGGCCCGCCCCATGGCCAGCCTCAGCGCCGAGCAAGCCGAAGTGAACGGCCACGACCTCGGCCGCGAGCTCTTCGCCGGTATGCGCCGCAATGTCTCCACCGCCGAACAGGGCGGTATCTCATGGAAGTGAACACGATGGATTCCCTGCTTAAGCTGGCTGACTACGGCCCTGTCATTCCGGTCATCGTGGTCGAAGACCTGGCCCATGCCGTGCCCTTGGCTCAGGCCTTGGTGGCGGGTGGCGTGCGCGTGCTGGAGGTGACCCTGCGCAGCAGCGTGGCATTGAAAGCCATTGAGGCGATGGCGCGCGCGGTGCCCGAGGCGATTGTGGGCGCCGGCACCCTGCGCACCGCCGCTGATGCCAAGGCGGCCAAAGATGCCGGTGCCACCTTTGCAGTGAGCCCGGGCTTTACGCCAGCACTTTCGGCCGCTTGCCGTGACGTGGGCTTGCCTTTGTTGCCGGGCGTTGCCACGGCCAGCGAGGTGATGGTGGCCAATGACCACGGCCACCGGTTCTTGAAGCTGTTCCCGGCCACGGCCGTGGGCGGCTTGAACCTGCTCAAAGGCTTTGCGGGGCCGTTTGCCGATGTGGCCTTTTGTCCCACGGGTGGCATCAGCCTGGAGACGGCGCCGCAGTTCTTGGCCTTGCCCAACGTCAAGGTGTGTGGCGGCTCTTGGCTGACGCCCAAAGACGCGATGCAGCAGGGCGACTGGGCCCGCATCACCCAACTGGCGCGCGAAGCGAGTCAGCTGCGCGCTTGAGCTGAGCGAGGCTCAGCGCTCGGTCTTCAGGTCGCTCTGCGAAAGACCAAGCACGTTGTGCTGGCGTGGGCGTAGAGCGTGCCGTCGGCATCCTGCAAGTCGGCCTCGGCTGTGGCCATTTGCCGGCCCCGGTGCCGTACGCGGCCCACGGCGCGAACCCGAGTGATCTTGGGCGTGACCGCGCGGACCAAGTTGACTTTGAGCTCCAGCGTGGTGTAGCCCTCGCCAACGTCCATCAAGGTGTGCACCGAGCAGCCCAAAGCGGAGTCGAGCACGGTCGCGTACCAGCCTCCATGTGCACCGCCCATGGGATTGAAGTGCTTGGGCAATGGCTGCCCTTGGAACACGGCGCGACCGGGCGCCACTTCGAGCAACAGGAAGTCCAGCGTGTGCGAAATCGGTGGATTGGGAATCTGCCCACTCAGCATCAGCTGCATTTGTTCGAGGCCATTGAGGCCCGCTAGCTGCTCGGGCCGCGCAAGACCTCCGCCCGGTGGAAAGTGGGCATGGCGCTCGCGCATGGCGGCCTCAGCGACCAGCCAGTTCTCAAGCTCGGTCATGCGAGGGTCACCACCACCGGTGCGTGGTCGCTGGGCCGCTCGTTTTTGCGCGGTAGCTTGTCGATGCTGCAGGCTCGCACACGGCCACGCAGCGCCTCGGACACCAAGATGTGATCGATCCGCAGCCCTTGGTTCTTGCGGAACGCGAGGTTGCGGTAATCCCACCAGCTCCAGCTTTTGGCGGCTTGCTCAAACAGGCGGAAGGCGTCGGTCAGCCCCAAGCCAATCAAGCCTTGAAAGTGGGCACGCTCTTCGGGGGTGCAATGGATTTGCCCGGCCCAGGCGACGGGGTCGTACACATCGCGGTCTTCGGGGGCGATGTTGAAGTCGCCCATCAAGATCAGCTTGGGGTGTGCGGCCAGCTCCTGCTGAACGAAGTCACGCAGCGCTTGGAGCCAAGCCATTTTGTAGACGAACTTTTCGCTGTCGGGCGCCTGGCCGTTGGGGAAGTAGCCCCCAATGACGCGCACGCCGCCCACGGTGCCGGTGATGACGCGCGCTTGCTCGTCCGCAAAGCCGGGGATGTTCATCACCACGTCTTCGTGCGGCTCTCGGCTGAGCAGCGCGACGCCGTTGTAGGTCTTCTGCCCGAAGAAGCTCACGGCGTAGCCGGCGGCTTCAATTTCTGCATAGGGAAACTTGTCGTCCGTGAGCTTGGTTTCTTGGAGAACCAGGGCTTCAACAGGGTTGGCGGCCAGCCAGTCCAGCACCTGCGGCAAGCGCACGGCCAGCGAGTTCACGTTCCAGGTCGCAAAGCGACGCACTGCGGCGGCGTCAGACATGGGAGGCGGCCCTTTGCCCTTGGCGCTGGGTGCCTTGCACCTGAAATTCGAAGCCGCTCATCAAGTTCATTCCCTTGCGAAACTAGAAAGCGGGAGATGGTATCGACTCGGTATGCTGCAACGCATGACGCTTCGAATCCTCTTCACCCTTGTTGCGCTGGCTTGCAGCGCGTGTTCCAGCACCGGGCCCTCAGGTGCCGTTGGCAGCGCGGTCACCGCGCCCGCCAAAGACTTGAACTTGGTTCAGGCCCCCATTCCAGAGCTGCTGCAAGCGGCCCGGCAGGCGCCTTATGCGGTGCCGCTGGACCGCAGCTGTGGCAACTTGCAGCTCAGCGTGAAGGCGCTTGATGAGCTTCTGGGCCCCGACCTCGATGCGCCCGCAGGCCCCAAGCCCAGCACCGCCGAACGGGCGGGCGATGCGGCTGGGCAGACCCTGGTGAAGGCCGCCGAGGGCGCTGTGCCCTTCCGAGGGTGGGTGCGCAAACTCAGTGGCGCAGAGCGCTATAGCCGGCAGGTGGAAGCGGCGATTCAAGCGGGCGAGGCACGACGCGCCTTTTTGCGCGGCATGGCGGCGGGCCAAGCATGCTGAGCGACTTTCCCCTCCAGCGGCACATTGCCGACGCGAGCCGACTGGTGCTGGGTTGCATGGGCTTTGGCGGTGGCTGGGATCACCAAGCGCTCTCGATTGACCAAGTGGGCCACGCGCAAGCGGCCGCTGAAGCTGCGCTGGCCGCTGGCATCACGATGTTTGACCACGCTGACATCTACACGCTCGGCAAGGCAGAGCAGGCCTTTGGTGAGTTGTTCAAAGCGCAGCCCGCCCTGCGCGACCGCATGCTGCTGCAAAGCAAGTGCGGCATTCGCTTTGCTGAGGGCGAGAAACCTGGGCGCTACGAGCTGAGCGCCAGTTACATCGAGCGCAGCGTGGAGGCCAGCTTGCAAAGGCTGAACACCGACCGACTCGACCTCTTGCTGCTGCACCGGCCCGACCCCCTCATGGAGCCCCACGAAGTGGCCGCTGCGTTTGGCCGCCTCCATGCAGCAGGCAAAGTTCGCTACTTCGGCGTGTCCAACATGCCAGCCGCCACTTTGGCTTGGCTGCAGCAGCATTGCAGCCAGCCCATGGTGGTGAACCAACTGGAGATGAGCCTGCTTGCGCACGACTGGCTGGAGGCGGGCACCACCTTCAATGACCCACAGGCGCTTGCCCCGACACGCGCTCCCGGCTGGCCTGAGCTCTTGGCGCATTGCCAGCAGCAGGGCGTGCAATTGCAAGCCTGGGGCGCCTTGGCCAAGGGACAGCTGGGTGAAGGCAGCCAGCATGCGGCCGCCATTTGCTTGGGCCGCTTGGCCGCCCAGTACGGGGCGCCACGTGAAGCCGTGCTGCTGGCCTGGCTGATGCGCCACCCGGCGCGCATTCAGCCGGTCATCGGGACCACCAACCCCCAGCGCATTGCCGACTGCGCGCGCGCAATGCACATTGAGCTCAGCCGCGACGACTGGTATGCGCTCTACGTGGCCGCTCGCGGCCGTCCGCTTCCCTAGGAGAAACCGCAGATGTCATCCGGCAAGATCCTCGTCGCCCAAGGTGGCGGCCCCACCGCTGTCATCAACCAGAGCTTGGCCGGTGTGGTGCTCGAAGCGCGCCGGCATTTCGGCATCCAGCGCGTGTACGGCGCTCGGCATGGTGTGCGTGGCATCGTCAATGAAGACTTTGTGGACCTCACGCAGGAAACCAGCCACAACATTGAGCTGATCGCCAACACCCCAGCGGCGGCATTGGGCAGCACGCGAGACAAGCCGGATTTGGCCTACTGCCAAGAAATGTTCAAGGTGCTGCGTGCGCACCAGATCGAGCATTTCTTCAATATCGGTGGCAATGATTCGTCTGACACGGTGCGCATCGTGGCCGAAGAGGCAGTCAAAGCGAACTACCCGCTGCGCTGCATCCACATCCCGAAGACCATCGACAACGACTTGGTGCTGAACGACCACACGCCCGGCTTTCCGAGTGCGGCGCGGTTCGTGGCCCAGGCTTTTGCCGGTGCCAACCTGGACAACGCAGCGCTGCCGGGCGTGTACATCGGCGTGGTGATGGGCCGCCACGCCGGGTTCTTGACGGCAGCCGCTGCGCTGGGCAAGAAGTTCCCAGACGATGGACCCCATCTGATCTACGTGCCGGAGCGCGTTTTTGACCTCGACCGCTTCCTGCTCGACGTCAAAGCCACCATGGAACGCTACGGCCGCTGCGTGGTTGCAGTCAGCGAAGGCATTCATGACGCATCGGGTACGCCCATTTTGGTGAAACTCGCCAAAGAACTGGAACGCGACGCGCATGGCAACGTGCAACTCAGCGGCACCGGCGCACTGGCTGACTTGCTCTGCGAGGAGATCAAGGCCAAGCTCAAAATCAAGCGCGTGCGCGGCGACACCTTCGGCTACCTGCAGCGCAGTTTTGTGGGCTGCGTGTCTGACGTGGATCAGCGCGAGGCACGCGAGGTGGGCGAGAAGGCTGTGCAGTACGCCATGTGGGGCGACCGCAGTGGCTCGGTCGCCATCCAGCGCACCGGCTTTTACTCAGCCGACTACACCTTGCTGCCCCTAGAGGCTGTAGCCGGCAAAACGCGGACCATGGAAGATGAATTCCTGACCGCCGCTGGCACCGACGTGACCGATGCCTTCCGCCTTTACCTGCGGCCGCTACTGGGCTCCGGCATGCCGGACGCCTTTCGGCTGCGGCCGAACCCGGTTGCAAAGGTTTTGCGCCCCGACTAAGCGATTGTCTGGATCTGGCGCCGTGTTTCAGTTGATACGCTGCTCGGCACTGCTAACCGATGGAGGTACGTTGCGATGAACCAATTCACTGTGTCGGCCCGTTTGTGGTTCATGGTTGGGCTTTTTGCCATGGTGATCTTGGTGGGTGCGCTCATCGGCCTGGGGGGCACCCGGCTGGGTGTCAATGCCGTCGAGGAGATGTACACAGAACGCACGGTTCCTGCGCGACTCATTGCCGAGGCTGAGTCCTTGATGCAGGACAGCCGGCTTCAAATGGGTGCGGCACTGCAAACGCCCAAAGATGAGGTGATTGCCCAAGCGGCGCAGTCGATCACAGCCAACAACCAGCAGATTGCCACCCTGTTCAAGCGCTTCGAGGATTCGCCCCGTTCCAAGGAGGTGGAGGAGAAGTTCCGCGCCATGCTAAAGGCCTACGCCGCGTACCAAAGTGCTGCGGTCGATCCGGCGGTGGCGGGGCTGAAAAGCGGCGACTTGATGGACCTGAAGTCCATCATCGTGAAAAAGGCGCGGCCGCTGTTTGCTGATGTGAAGAAAGAGATGTCCGCCATCAGCGCTTTGTACGAGACCGAGGCCACCGTGTCGTTTGACACGGCGCAGTCGCGTTACCGGCTCATGCTGGTCAGCGTCGTGATTTCGGTCGGTGTGGCGCTGTTCGCGGTGGTGCTGTACGGCCGAGCGCTGGTGCACAGCATCACTGGCCCGCTTGAGAAAGCGGTGGATTTGGCTGAGCGCGTTGCGGCCGGCGACCTGACCGCCGATGTGGACACCCATGGCCGTGATGAGTTGGCCCGTCTGTTAAGTGCTCTGCAGGGCATGAACCAGAGCCTTGCAGGCGTTGTGCAGAAAGTTCGTAGTGCGGCAGATTCCATTGCCACCGGCTCGGCACAAATCGCCACGGGCAATGCCGACCTGAGCCACCGCACCGAGCAGCAAGCCGCCAACTTGCAAAGAACGGCAGCTTCCATGGAGGAGCTTTCTGTCACGGTGCGTCAAAACGCCGATTCAGCGCGCCAGGCCGACCAGGTGGCGAGCACGGCCAGCAACTCGGCCGGCAAGGGCGGTGAAGTGGTGGGCCGCGTGGTGGGCACGATGCAGGACATCTCGGCCAGTTCGCGCCGCATTGCCGACATCATTGGCGTGATTGACGGCATCGCCTTCCAGACCAACATCTTGGCGCTCAATGCTGCCGTGGAGGCCGCGCGCGCCGGTGAATCCGGTCGGGGTTTCGCGGTGGTGGCCAGCGAGGTGCGCAGCCTTGCGGGTCGCTCAGCCGACGCGGCCAAGGAGATCAAGCAACTCATTGGCCAAAGCGTTGAGACCGTGGAATCGGGAAGCCGGCAGGCCCAAGATGCTGGCGCCTCGATGCAAGACATCGTTCGCCATGTCAGCCAAGTCAGTCAACTCATTGCCGAGATTTCCAGCGCCTCGGGTCAGCAAACCCATGGCATTGAACAGGTCAGTGAGGCAGTGAGCCAATTGGACCAAGTGACGCAAGCCAATTCCTCCTTGGTGGAGGAGGCGGCGGCCGCTGCCGAGAGCTTGCGCGTGCAGGCCGGCCAGCTGGTGGACACGGTGGCGGGCTTCCGCTTGCCTTGATGTGGCGTGAAGGGCGTCACGGCTTGACGCCCAATTCGCCTTAAGTTGTCGCCGGTGCGGCCGAAGAGCAGAGACACCCTTGAGGACTCGCCATGGATCTCAGCCCTGCCGTTAACGCCGCTTCATCCCTCGACGCCGGGACGGTTCAAAGCGTGGCCGCCATGAAGGTGCTGAAGATGGCCATGAACCAGCAAGCGGCCAGTGCGGCGCAACTGATTGATGCCATTCCGAAACCGCCCCAACTGGCCACCAGCGGCAGCGTCGGGACGATGCTTCACGCGGTGGCTTGAAGCCCCAGCAGTGAGCGGCCGAGCGATTCGGCCACTTCGATGCCGTCGACGCCCGCCGACATGATGCCGCCCGCGTAACCAGCGCCTTCTCCGGCGGGGTACAGGCCCTTCACATTCAAACTTTGGTGGTCGCGCCCGCGCGTGATGCGCAGGGGCGATGACGTGCGCGTTTCCACACCGGTGAGCAAAGCGTCTTTTCGGTCAAAGCCGCGAATTTGCCGGCCAAAGGCGGGCAGGGCTTCGCGAATGGCCTCCAGCGCGTAGTCGGGCAAGCTGCCGCGCCCCGGTTGCTGCAGTTGCGTCAAGGTGATCCCAGGCTTGTAAGAGGGCTCCACTTCGCCCAGCACAGTGGACGGCTGGCGCTTGATGAAGTCGCCCACCAAGCCGGCAGGCGCCAAGTAGCCGCCGCCACCGAGTTCATAGGCGCGCGACTCCCAAATGCGCTGGAAGGCCATGCCATCAAGCGGATTCACTGGGCCACTGGAGAGGCCGTCTTGCCGATAGTCCTGCGGGTTGATGCCCACCACGATGCCGGCGTTGGCGTTGCGCTCCGCCCGCGAGTACTGGCTCATGCCATTGGTGACCACCCGCTCCAACTCTGAGGTGGCCGCCACCACGGTGCCGCCGGGGCACATGCAGAAGCTGTAGACCGAGCGGCCGTTGCTGGCGTGGTGCACCAGCTTGTAGTCGGCCGCGCCCAGCAAGGGGTTGCCGGCATTCGGACCGAATCGGGCGGCGTCGATCAAGCTTTGCGGGTGCTCGATGCGAAAGCCCACCGAGAAAGGCTTGGCCTCCAGGTAAACGCCGCGCTCATGCAGCATCGTGAAGGTGTCGCGTGCGCTGTGGCCGAGGGCCAGCACGACGTGGTCGGCATCGATCTGTTCGCCCGAGGCGAGCGTCACACCGCGCACCTGACCGGCTTCGATGCGCAAGTCGGTCACCTGCTGCTCAAAGCGCACCTCGCCGCCCAGGGCGGTGATGTCAGCGCGCATCTTCTCGATCATGCTCACCAGTCGGAAGGTTCCGATGTGCGGCTTGCTCACGAACAGGATTTCTTCGGGTGCGCCTGCCTTCACAAACTCGGTCAGCACTTTGCGCGTGAGTTGGCGCGGGTCGCTGATCTGGCTCCAAAGCTTGCCGTCAGAGAAGGTCCCGGCACCGCCCTCACCAAACTGCACGTTCGACTCCGGCTTGAGCACGCCCTGGCGCCACAGGCCCCAGGTGTCCTTGGTGCGCTCGCGCACGGCGCGGCCGCGCTCCAGCACGATCGGGCGCAGCCCCATTTGCGCCAAGATCAAGGCGGCAAACAAGCCGCAGGGGCCGAAGCCGATGATCAAAGGGCGGCGCTTGCCTTCCTGGGCGTAGAAGTCAGCCGGGGCATGGGCCAAAAACTTGTAGCGGGTGTCGGGGGTGGGCCGCAGGTGCGGGTCGCCCTTGGCCAGCAGCTGGGATTCATGGCCGGCGTCGGCCAAGTCGCAGTCCAGCGTGTAAATCAGTTGCATCGCCGTTTTCTTGCGCGCGTCGTGGCTGCGCTTGAAAACGGTGAATCCCTTGAGCTCCGCTTGTCGAGCACCCTTGAGTCCCAAGCGCTCCAACACCGCCTCGCGCAATGCAGGCTCGGGGTGGTTCAGCGGGAGGCGAAGGTCGGTGATGCGGAGCATGGGAGGGGAATTTGAAGCCTGAAAACGACGGCGGCGCCCCGCAAGGCGCCGCTCAACCTCAAAGAAGCTGGATCAGCCTTGGTGCGGGCGCTTGCCAGGGTTCTTCTTGCTGCGGGTGTGCGAACCACGCTCTTGGCTGCGCTTTTGACCGCGCGACACGGCCAGCGTGCCGCCAGCTGGCATTGGAGGACGCGGGGTGGCTTTGCGGTCAGCCTCGGTGCGGATTTTGTTGCCCATGGAATGGCTCTTGAGTAGTGAAATGGTTTGACAGTGAGAGAGCCAACAACGGCACTCGGCCCGGCGCCTGCGCGGCCCAACCCATAACGGCGGGCAACAGAACGGGCCGTAGTTTAAGTGACAGCCGGTGCGGCCCGCTCCAAACTCCGAAAGCGATAGCGAATGCCTGAGCTGCTGGTTTGCCATTCAGTCGCCACGTCCTCTTGCGCCTGCCAATCTGCCGGTAGCGGGGGGAAGAAGCAATCCGCATGCGCAAAGCTGGCGCCCACCTCCGTCAGCTCCAACCGTGTTGCCAGCGGCAAGGCCAAGGCGTAGACCTCGGCACCGCCAATCACGCAGAGTTCCAAGTGACCCTGGCAGAGTTGCAATGCTTCGGCCATGGACCGCACGGTTTCGGCGCCTTCCAGCGGCACGCCACGTGTGAGCACCAAGTTGCGCCGGCCGGGCAGGGGGCGAAAGCGGGGGGGAAGGCTCTCCCAAGTTTTGCGGCCCATCAGCACGGGCTTGCCGAGCGTAAGACGCTTGAAATGCGCCAAATCCTCAGGCACATGCCAGAGCAACTGGTTGTTGGCCCCCAGTTCCCGGTTGCGCCCCATGGCCGCAACGAGCACAAGCTGGGTCATACGGCGACCGGCGCTTTGATCAGCGGGTGGTGCTGGTAGTCCAGCAGTTCGAAGTCATCGAGCAGGTAGTCGAACAGGCTGTCTGGGCGGCGCTT
>JBKCVH010000147.1:0-4174 GCA_046317675.1 Burkholderiales bacterium | reverse complement strand
AGACCTGAAGAATCATCTAGCCCAGTTGCCGGCCTCCGTTCACGGGCCTACCGTTTGGTTTCCACATCAAGCGGATACGCCCAAGAAGGAGACCGACATGAGACTGTATGCAGCGATTGACTTGCACAGCAACAACAGCGTGCTGTGCGTGCTGGATGAGACGGATCGAATTGTGTTTTCCAAGCGACTGCCCAACGACCTGACCGCCATCTTCAAGGCCCTGCAGGCCTGTCCGGGCGAAGTCGTGGGGGTGGCCGTCGAGTCCACCTACAACTGGTACTGGCTGGTGGATGGATTGCAGGACGCCGGCTTCACCGTGCATTTGGTCAACACCACTGCCGTCAAGCAGTACGACGGGCTCAAGCACAGCGGTGACTTTGACGATGCTCGCCACCTGGCACACCTGCTACGCCTCGGAATCTTGCCCACCGGCTACATCTATCCGAAGCAGGAGCGCGCCTTGCGAGACCTCCTCAGGAAGCGCAGCCAACTCGTGCGCCAGCGCACCAGCCAGATCCTGAGCATGCAAAACCTCACCGCTCGCAACCTGGGCGCACACGCCAGCGGTAATGCGATCAAGCAGTGGCAGGACGAAGACATCGACGCCATGCCCTTGTTGCCCGAGCAGCGGCTCGCGCTCAAGGCTAACTTGGCGGTGATGGACTGCATGGAGGTGCAGGTGCGTCTGTTGGAGCGTGCCATCCTGGCGCAGGCCCGGCCGCGCGCGGACTACCAGGCGCTGCACACCGTGCCGGGCATCGGCAAAGCGCTGGCGTTGACCATTGCGCTGGAGTCGGGCGACATGAGCCGCTTTGCCAGCGCGGGGAACTTTGCGTCTTACGCCCGCACGGTCGACAGCCGGCGCGAGTCCAACGGCAAGAAGAAGGGCAGCGGCAACGCCAGGTGCGGCAACAAGCACTTGGCCTGGGCCTTTATTGAAGCGGCGCACTTTGCGGTGCGTTACGACGAGACGATTCGGCGCTGGTTCCAAAAGAAATGCGCCAAGACGCTCCAGGGTGGTGGCCATCAAGGCGGTTGCGCACAAGCTGGCACGGGCCTGTTTTCATGTGATGAAGAGCGGCGAGCCGTTTGATGCGGCGCGCGCCTTCGGCTGAATGCAACAGCAAGGAGTTTGTTGAGTTGAAGGGACGGCGCGGGCCAAGCAGCCACGGGGTTGGTAGAACCAAGAGACCTGAATGCAAACCCGCGCCGATCCCCCCAAAGTTGAAGGAGTTCGCAGCGCCCGCGCCGTGAGCCAGATGGGGTTGGAGCGTCAAGACCGTGGGGCACGGCGGCGCAGCCACAGAACCTGTGCCGGGGTCATCCCGGAATGATTGGACGCGGCGGGGAACAGAGGGTTTTCTGGGGCGGCAAGAGCCGCCAGGGGCAAACCGCCCAACCCGGCAACGGGCTTGGCGGTGCGCCTTGATCCTGATGGGTGACTGGTGCGCCCGCGGCGCAACCAAGCAAGCTTTCGAGAACCAAGTGCGCGGTGACTTCGACGACTGGGAATACGGCTTTGGATGGAAGGAAAGGTATGCGCCCGCTCACGCAGGGGTGCACTTGTTTAACTTGACGGGGGCGGCTAATGGGTGACCCTGCTGGGCACGAAGCCAAAACGGCTGCTCCCTATGATTTCATGCCTTTCACTTCCCGTCGTCAGCGCCAACGGCTTTATGCCTCACTTCCTTCGCAACATCGGCAGCCTGGCCTGCGGCGTCCTGCTGACCCTCCATGGGGCGCTCGCGCAGCCTGTCAGTGGGGCGTCGCCAGTGCCGATGCGCTTTCACCTCGTGGACGCCGAGGGCGACCGGCAGCCCTGGCGCAGCGACGGCCCCGAGACCGAGGCCGCCGGGCGCAACCCCATCGTCGGCGCCGGCCATGGGCACGGTCGCCCGGCGCGTGTGGCCGTGCGCAGTGAAGACGCTCGCGAGGCCTATTACACGCGCGGTCACGACCTGAACCGGGTCGACATCGACCGTCCCCGCATCCCTCAGACCGTCGAGCGATCCTCTGACTTGCCGGAGCTCAGCCACATCGTCAGCATGTCTTGGGATACGACCAAGGGCAACTTGGTCCTGCTGGGCAGTGGCGTCAACGAGGGCATGCTGCACCACTTCGACACGCGATTGCGCCGCTGGGGTGCCGACCACAAGGTGCCATTGCGAAACCTGGCGGCGGTGGCGCATGCGCCCGAGCTGGGCGGCTTCGTGGCCTTGACGTTCGACGGCGAGTTGGCGCGGCTGAGTGAAGAGGGCAACCTCCGCGATCTGCGCCCGCTGCAAGCGTTTCTCTCAGATTGGCCGACTGCCCGGCGAGACCTGGTGCACGTTAAGAATGGTCTGCAATTGCGGGTCGAGGGGAGGCGGGTGGCCATCGTGGCGGTGAACGACCGCTCGGCCCACGTCAGCCACATCTGGGTGTACGACTGGGACGCCCAGCAGGCACAGCTCAGCTACCGAGAGGGTGGTCTGTCCGGAGCCAAGCCGGCGTTCCATGCCCAGGATGCATGGGCCTCGGGACAGCGCACCGAAACGGCCGCACCGATGGCGCCTGAGTGGACGCCAGTGCCCCGCCACCAAGCAGCACCCAGCCAGGCCACCTTGCAAGTCGAGCGCCTGCGCCGCGCCCTGTGCGCAGTCGCCGTGGCGGCGCTGGTGCTGGCGCTTAACGTATGGCGACCCGCCCGCTCTTGGCCACAAGCCTTGGCGTGGGTACCGGCGCTGCTCGCGCCTTTAGTTTTTGCCGGGTGGTGGGGTCTGCCGGTGATGCCGGTGCCCAAGTCCCTGGCCACAGGCGCCGCCTTGGCCACGCTGTTGGGAGTGGGCCTGTTGCTGGTCCGCCCGGCATCAGCATGGGTGCGCGCTGGCGTGGGGGCATTCACGGTGGGGTTGGCCGCCCTTCCGGTCTACGCCATGGCCATGCACCTGCACCAACTCAAGCCACTGGCCGACGAGCAGGACCTGGGGGAGCGCTTGTTCGCGGCGCGCTGCCAAGGTGCCGGTGCCCATCGGGGCTTCGCGGTGGGCCAGGTCGATGCCGTCCGCCTCACCAGCGTGCGTGCTGCACTGACCCCCAACGCCTACAACGACCCCAACTGGTCCGATGCTGGCCTGCCCAACGATCGCGTGGGCGAGGCGTACATCCGTTCTTACCTGTCGCAGTCGTTCGATGGCGCGCCAAGCAGCAGCGAGTGGACGATAGCGGGGGCACCCAGCCGTGTCATCGTGGCCGGCTACACGCAGGTCGACGTTCGGCAGCCCGATGGGCGCTACTTGCGCTACCGCTTGGACCCAGAAGACGCCGCAGACGCCTACCGCCCACGTGCGCTGCTGACCGAGCCCATCGACCCGAGCGATGCGGCGCGATACGCCGTGAGCCTCAGCGACACCAGCCTACCGGGCGACCGCGAACACTGGGTGGCCGGCGCAAAGGTCACCGTCAGCGACACCCAAACCGGCGCGATCCTGGGCGAGCTCCAGACTTACGCCTACGCGCCTCCGCGCTTCAAGGACACCCAGCGCCTGGCCGACCGGGACTGGCGCATGGCACGCACCTGCCCCAAGTACAACGACATGGCGGGCCTGCAA
The DNA here is from genome assembly GCA_046317675.1 of Burkholderiales bacterium. Taxonomy (GTDB): domain Bacteria; phylum Pseudomonadota; class Gammaproteobacteria; order Burkholderiales; family Burkholderiaceae_C; genus Inhella. The sequence goes on along the minus strand of JBKCVH010000147.1, from coordinate 584 downwards.
GCCCGACTGTTTGTGGAAACCTTGGTGCAACGGTCGCACTGAAGGCTCAAAGCGTGCTGACGCCACAGGGCCCGCCGCCACAGGATCAGAGGCTCAAGCCAAGGGCTTGCTGACGAACTTGAAGTCCTCGTTCTCGTCGAAGGGCTTCACGCTGAAGCCCAAGGCGCGCACCAGCTTGAGCATGGCGCTGTTCTTGCACAGCACCAGGCCGTCCAATCGGGCCAGGCCTTGCTCGCGGCCCAGGGCGATCAAGTTCTCCATCAGGCGTTTGCCCAGGCCTTGGCCGCTGAAGGCATCGCTCACCAGCAACGCAAACTCGGCGCTGCGGCCGCCGGGGTTCAGCGTGTAGCGCGACACGCCCACGATGCGCTCGGGCTCGCTGCCGTCGGGAGCGGCGGCGCGCACCGCGACCAAGGCCATTTCGCGGTCGTAGTCGATGAGGGTGAAGCGCGCCAGCATGGCCGGCGACAACTCGGTGAGCGTGGCGGCAAAGCGGTTGTAGCGGCTCTCCGGGCTGAGGCTGGCCACCAGCGCTTGCAGCAGGGGGGCGTCGTCGGGGCGGATGGCGCGCAGTGTGCACAGGG
>JBKCVH010000146.1:0-9019 GCA_046317675.1 Burkholderiales bacterium | reverse complement strand
GCGATTTTTTCGCCGCTCTGGTGCATCTCCTGCAGCTTGTGCAGGGTGATGGGCTTGCGGGTCTCGGGCATGGGTCGCTCCCGGGGCCAAAAAGGGGCGCGAGTGTAGGCTCTGGGCATTAACCGTGCGCCGCACTGCTTTTGCTTGCGCATTCCATGACCCTGACCGAGCTCCGCTACCTCGTCGCCGTCGCCCGCGAACTGCACTTTGGTCGTGCGGCCGACGCCTGCCACGTCTCCCAGCCCACGCTCAGCGTGGCCATCAAGAAGCTGGAGGAAGAACTGGACGTCAAAGTCTTCGAGCGCGGTGGCAACGAAGTCAGCGTGACCCCGCTGGGCGAGGAGATCGTGCGACAAGCCCAAGTGGTGCTGGAGCAGGCGCATGCGGTCAAAGAAATTGCCAAGCGCGGCCGCGACCCGCTGGCCGGCGCCCTGCGCCTGGGCATCATCTACACGATCGGCCCCTACCTGCTGCCGGCCCTGGTGCGGCAGGTCATTGAGCGGACGCCGCAAATGCCGCTTCTGCTGCAAGAGAACTTCACGGTGCGCCTCCTGGAGATGCTGCGCACGGGCGAGCTGGATTGCGCCATCTTGGCCGAGCCGTTCCCCGACACCAACTTGGCCATTGCGCCGCTGTACGACGAGCCGTTCCGTGTGGCCGTTCCAGCCAACCACCGCCTTGCGCAGCAAAGCCACATCAGCGCCGAGGCCTTGAAGCAAGAGACCATGCTCCTGCTGGGCAACGGCCATTGCTTTCGGGACCATGTGCTGGAGGTCTGCCCCGAGTTCGCGCGCTTTGCCAGTGGCGCCGAGGGCATCCAGAAGAGCTTTGAAGGCAGCTCACTGGAAACCATCAAGCACATGGTGGCCTCCGGCATGGGCATCACCGTGCTGCCGGCCTTGAGCGTGCCGGTTGACCCGCAACCGCATTTGCGCTTCCTGGACTTTGATGGCGAGACCCCCAGCCGCCGCGTGGTGCTGGCCTGGCGGCGCAGCTTCACGCGCTACGAAGCGATTGCAGCGCTCCGAAACGCCGTGATGGCGTGCAACTTGCCCTTCGTGACGCGCATCAACGGCTGAACCAATCCCGAACGGCCTGCACCTCGGCCGGCGCGAGCGCCAAGCCCAGCTTGGTGCGCCGCCAGAGAAAGTCTTCGGCTGTCTGCGCCCACTCCGCCTCCACACAGTGGCGCAGGCGCTCCTCCCACACGCCGGGCGCGATCTGCACGCCCTCGTTCCGGCCGCTTCGGTAGCGGGTGTCGGGCAGCGGGGCGTCTGCCGTCCAGGCGCCGCGTGGGGCTTGCAGCAGGGGCGCCAATTGGTCGGCCGCCTGCTCGGCCAGCAAACGGAAGGTGGTGAGCTTGCCGCCCCAGACGTCGAGGCGCGGCGCGCCACTGCTCTGCACGAGGTCGAGCCGGTAGTCGCGCGTGACGGCCTTGGCGTCGCCCTTGCCGTCGTCCAGCAAGGGGCGCACGCCGCTGAAGACGTGGCGCACATCGGCCCGCGTCACGGGCGCGCGCAGCCAGCGGCTGGCTTGCTGAAGCAGGTAGTCCACCTCGGCCTCGGTGGCGGCTGCATGTGGGTCTTGCACTTCTTGGTCGGTGGTGCCGAGCAAGGTGAACTGCTCATGAAACGGCAGGGCGAACAGCACGCGCCCGTCGGGGTTCTGCAGCAGGTAGCCGGCCGGGTGCTGCCAGCGCGCCGCAATCACCAGGTGCGTGCCTTGCACCAAGCGCAGCTTGGGCGCGTTCGGCAGCTTCAGGCTGTCGGCCAAAAAGCGACTGGCCCAGGGGCCGGCGGCGTTCACCAGCGCACGGGCGTGCACCTGGATCTGGCTGCCGTTTGGGCGCTGGAGGGTGGCCCGCCATTGCCCGTCCACCACCTCGGCGCGCACGCAGGCATGGCGGGTCAGGACCTGCGCGCCATGGGCCTTGGCATCTTGGGCGCAGGCCAGCACCAAGCGGGCGTCGTCCACCCAGCCGTCGGAGTAGGCCAAGGCGCGCGTGAAGCGGGGCTGCAGTGCGTCGCCCTCGGGCGTGCCGGTCAGGCGCAAAGCGGCCGAGGGCGTGCTCACGCGCAGCTTGGCCAATTGGTCGTAAAGAAAGAGTCCGGCGCGCAGCAGCCAGAACGGGCGCTGCGCTGCGTCGTGCGGCAAGATCAAGCGCAGTGGCTGCATCAGGTGCGGGTTGGCGGCCAGCAGGCGTTCGCGCTCGATCAAGCTCTTGCGCACCAGGCCCACGTGGCCTTGTTCCAAGTAACGCAGCCCGCCGTGAATGAGCTTGCTGCTGGCGCTGCTGGTGTGGCTGGCCAGGTCGTCTCGCTCGGCCAGGCACACCGAAAGGCCACGGCCCGCCAAGTCACGGGCAATGCCGGCGCCATTCACGCCGCCGCCCACCACCAAAGCATCCACAACAATCGGTGCATTCATGTGCGCATTGTGAGGAGACGGCGATGCCCTTCGTGTTGGCCTTGGACCAAGGCACCACCAGTTCGCGGGCGCTGTGTTTTGACGCACAAGGCAAGGTCACTGCCGTGGCGCAGCAAGCCTTTGAGCAGCACTTTCCGCAGCCGGGCTGGGTGGAGCACGATGCCCATGAAATCCTGGCCAGCCAGCTCGCCATGGCGCGGCAAGCTTTGCAGGGCATTCCAGCGGCCGAGGTGGCCGCCTTGGGCCTGACCAACCAGCGCGAGACCGTGGTCCTTTGGGAGCGAGCAAGCGGCCGAGCGCTGGCACCGGCCATCGTTTGGCAAGACCGCCGCACCGCCGCCGATTGCCAAGCCCTGAAAGACAGCGGCTGCGAGCCCTGGGTGCGGGAGCGCAGCGGCCTGCGGCTGGACCCTTACTTCAGCGCCAGCAAGATCGCTTGGTACCTGCGCGCGCAACCCGAACTGCGCCGTCGCGCTGAGGCGGGCGAGCTGGCCGTGGGCACCATCGACAGCTGGCTGCTCTGGCACCTCACCGAAGGCCGCGTGCACGCCACCGACGTGACCAACGCCAGCCGCACGCTTTTGATGAACTTGCAGAGCGGCGACTGGGACGACGAGCTGCTGCGCCTCTTTGACATCCCCCGCGCGCTCTTGCCGCGCATTCTTCGATCGGCGGATGACTACGGCCACACGGAACTGTTCGGCGGGCGCATCGCCATCGCCGGGGTGGCCGGCGACCAGCAGGCCGCCCTCTTCGGCCAAGGCTGCACGCAGGCGGGGCAGGCGAAGAACACCTACGGCACGGGTTGCTTTTTGCTGGCGCACACCGGCAGCCAGCCGCTGCTCTCGGGGCATGGCTTGCTCAGCACCCGCGCCGCGCAAACCAGCGCCACGCCGCAGTACGCGCTAGAGGGCAGCGTGTTCATGGCCGGCGCGCTGGTGCAGTGGTTGCGGGATGGGCTGGGCATCATTCAGCACAGCGCGGAGATTGAAGCCCTGGCGGCGAGCGTGCCGAGCAGTGCGGGCGTGGTCCTTGTGCCGGCCTTCACCGGCCTGGGTGCGCCGCATTGGGCACCTGATGCACGCGGCGCCCTCCTCGGCCTCACGCGCGGCAGCGGCAAGGCTCACATTGCGCGGGCAGCGCTGGAGGCCATCGCCTTCCAGTGCGCCGACCTGCTGGATGCCATGGCGGCCGATGGCGCCACCCTGACCGAGCTGCGCGTGGATGGCGGCGCCACCGCCAATGCGCTCTTGATGCAACTCCAGGCCGACGCCGCCCAGCTGCCGGTGCTGCGGCCTGCTCAGCAAGAGGCCACGGCCTGGGGCGCTGCGGCCTTGGCCGGTTTGCAGGCGGGCTTGTGGGCCGACGTGCCAGTAGCCGGCGCGGCACCCTGCAGCTTCACGCCCGGCGAAGCGCTCTCGCGCAGTGCGTGGCGCCGGGCTCTGCAGCAGGTGCTGTACCGCCCCTAAGGTTTTTTGAAGCGCGGTGTGGGCTGATCCCACACCACAAAGCGCTTCACGCGGCCCTGGGCATCGCGCTCACAGCGCACCTCTTCGGCCAAGCTGCCATCCTCCCGCTCCACGCGGAAGCGGTCGGGGCCGACCGGGGTCAGGCGCTGCAAGTCACCGGCCGGGTCGGCTGAGGGCAGCGTGAGCATGAGCAACTGCGCACCCCAGGGCAGCACCGTGATTTCGCTGCTCCAAGGCTGGTCGTCGTATCGGCCAACGTAATCGGCCAGGCGCGCGTCAGCCGCGGCGTCAGGGGCCGGCAGCTTCAGGCCCATGCGCAGCAGGTCGCGGGCCGGCTTGCCCAGCATCGTGTCAATCCAGGTGTTCTCGTTGCCGCTCAGGCCCAGCGCCAGGGCCAAGCGCTGTTTGGGCAGCAGCACCAGCTCGGTGAGCTGGCCGGGGCATTGGCCGTCGTGCATCAGCACCGGCTCGCCCTCTTCCTCGCTGATTCGGTAGCCCAGGCCGCGCATGCGCTTGCCGTCAGGGTCGCGCCATTGCACGCGCTGCATCTCGCGCAAGCTGGCGGCTTGGAGCAATTCGGCTTGCCCGGTGCGCATCACCCGGAACTGCCACGCGGCAAAGCGCGCCAAGTCCTCCATGCTGGCTGACAACCCGGCGGAGGGCGCCATGGCAGCGGCGTCGTACACGGGCAGCGGCTGGCGTTTGCCTTGGCGGTCCACCGCGCTCCAGGCTTGCGAAAGCTGCGTGCCCAGGCGCTCGGCCGGCAAACCCACCGCGCTGTCCTTCATGCCCAAAGGCGTGAGGATGCGCTGCTGCACCCAGCTCGCATACGGCAGCCCCGCCGCTTGCGCGACGGCTTCACCGAGCAAGGCCATGCCGAGGTTGCTGTACTGCATGCGCTCGCCCACCGGCATGAAGGCGGGCGGCACAGCGGCCAGCAAAGCGGCGCGGTCCGGAAAGCGGAAGGGCGGGCCGGCCCAGTAGGGCACGGCGGCCTCCCGCGCCAAACCGCCGCTGTGCGTCAAAAGGCTGCGCACCGTGACCGGACCACTGGCTGCATCAAAAGCGGGCAGCTTGAGGCCAGGAACGAGCGGTTCGATCGGATCGTCCAGCTTGAAACGTCCGGCATCCACCTGCTGCAGCACGGCCACCGTGGTGAACAGCTTGGAGATGGAGCAAATGCCGTAGATGCTTTGCCCAGTGGCGGGCAGCTTGCGGGCGAGGTCGATATGGCCGTAGCCGCGACTCCAAACGGGCGCCTCGCCATGCTGCACAGCCACCGACAGCGAAGGCAGCTTCAGGTAGGTCTGCTGCGCCGACAGCCAGGTGTCCAGCAGTTGCAGGGCGTGGGGGTGGACAGGGGCGTCGGCCTGCGCCAAGCCCGTCACGCCCAGCAGCAAGGCGAGTAGAGCCTTCTTCACAGCGCCGCCGCCACCTCGGTGCCCTGGCGAATGGCGCGCTTGGCGTCCAGTTCGCCCGCCTCCATGGCGCCGCCAATCAAGCTCACGGTGATGCCCAGCGCTTGCAGCGGCGCCTGCAACTCGCGCAGCGGCTCTTGGCCGGTGCACAGCACGATGGTGTCGGCTTCGATGAGTTGCCCATCGGTGCGTTTCTCGCCCCAGGTGACGAAAAGACCCTCGGGCGTGATGCGCTCGTAGTTGGCGCCGCCCAGCATTTCCACCTTCTTCATCTTGAGCGCGGCGCGGTGAATCCAGCCGGTGGTTTTGCCCAAGCCGCCGCCGGGCTTGCCGCTCTTGCGTTGCAAGAGCGTGATCTGCCGGCTCGGTGCCTCTGGGTTGGGCTTGATGAATCCGCCCGGGTGCTCGGCCGGGTCGCCCACGCCCCAGTGGCTGCGCCAGCCTTCGGGGTTCAGCGTCAGGCTGTGGCCGGCTTCGAGCAGGTACTCGCTGATGTCAAAACCAATGCCGCCCGCGCCAATGACCACCACCTTTTTGCCGACCGGCTTGGCGCCAGTGAGCACGTCGATGTAGCTCAACACGTGCGGCAGCTCTTGGCCGGGAATGCGCGGGTTGCGGGGCGTCACGCCCGTGGCCAGCAGCACGGCGTCGAAGCCTTTGAGCATGTCGGCGTCCACGCGGGTGTTGAGCTTGAGATCAACCCCGGTGACTTCGATGCGCTTGCCAAAGTAGCGCAGCGTTTCTTCAAACTCTTCTTTGCCCGGAATGCGCTTGGCCAGGTTGAACTGGCCGCCAATGCGCTCGGCGGCATCGAACAAAGTCACTGCATGGCCGCGCTCGGCGGCGGTGGTGGCCGCTGCCAATCCGGCGGGGCCGGCGCCGACGACGGCGATCTTCTTCTTGGCCTTAACCGGCTCGATGCGCAGCAGGGTCTCGTAGGCGGCGCGGGGGTTTACCAGGCAGCTGGCAATTTGCTGCTTGAAGACGTGGTCCAGGCAGGCTTGGGTGCAGGCAATGCAGGTGTTGATTTCGTCGCGGCGGCCTTCGCGCGCCTTCTTCACGAACTCGGCGTCGGCCAAGAAGGGGCGGGCCATGCTGACCATGTCGGCCATGCCGTCGGCAATGACCTGCTCGCCCACCTCGGGCATGTTGATGCGGTTGGTGGCCACCACCGGGGTATGAATGCCGTCGGCGCGCAGGGCGTCGCGCAGCTTGTGCGTGACCCAAGCAAAGCCGGCGCGCGGCACGCTGGTGGCAATGGTGGGCACGCGGGCCTCGTGCCAGCCAATGCCGCTGTTCAGAATGGTGGCGCCGGCCTTCACGATGCCGCGCGCCAGCATCAGCACCTCGTCCCAGGTTTGGCCCTGGGGGATCAAGTCGAGCAGGCTGATGCGGTAGATCAAGATGAAGTTCGGCCCACAGGCCTCGCGAATGCGCCGCACGATCTCCACCGGGAAGCGCATGCGGTTTGCGTAGCTGCCGCCCCAGTCGTCGTCGCGCTGGTTGGTGGCCAGGGACAGGAACTGGTTGATGAGGTAACCCTCAGAGCCCATCACCTCCACGCCGTCGTAGCCCGCCTCTTGCGCCGCTTGGGCGCTCCGCACAAAGGCGCGAATTTGCCGCTCAATGCCGCGCTCCGACAGCGCCCAAGGCTTGAAGGGCGAGATGGGCGCTTGAATGCGGCTCGGCGCCACCAGAAACGGGTGGTAGCCGTAACGGCCGGTGTGCAGAATTTGCGCGGCAATCTTGCCGCCCTCGGCGTGCACCGCGTCGGTGATCACGCGGTGGCGTTTGGCGGCACCGCTGGTGTTGAGCGTGCCCGCAAAGGGTTTGGTCCAGCCGGCCACATTGGGCGCAAAGCCCCCCGTCACGATCAAACCCACCTCGCCCCGTGCGCGCTCGGCAAAGTAGGCGGCCATGCGGTCAAAGTGCTTGCGGCCGTCTTCCAGGCCGGTGTGCATGGAGCCCATCAACACGCGGTTGCGAAGCTGGGTGAAGCCGAGGTCAAGCGGGGCGAGCAGGTGCGGGTAGGCGGAGTTCACGGGCTTGTCATCCAGTCGATTCAAGGGGGTGGGCGGCGATTGTGCGGAGTGACTCGCGCAAAACCCCGCAGCAAGTTGGAGATGACTCTCGTCTTTTCGCGGGGATAACCCTCGGATGCGCGCCCATCGCGCCTCCAACTCTGAAAGTTGCCATGCGCCTGCGCTTGCTTGCCGCCTTCTTCGTGGTCTCGGCCGTCCTCAGCACCAACGTGTGCGCTCAGGTCAAGGTGCAGGGTGACGGCATCAAGCAGGCCACGGAGCGCAAGGTCGTGTTCGGCGGCACCGATTCGCCGCTGAAGCCCGAGGAGTTGGCACAGCGCAAGCTGGTGCAGTTGCCCACCGCCGTGGGCGGCGTCGTGCCCGTGGTCAACCTTCGCGGCGTGGGCAGCAACCAACTCGTGCTGACGGGCGAGCCGCTGGCCGACTTGTTCGCTGGCAAGGTGGCCCGCTGGAACGACCCGCGCATTGCGGCGCTCAACCCGGGCGTGGCGCTGCCAGCCACCAGCGTCCAGCGGGTTGTGTGGGCCGACAAGTCCGGCACCACCGAGGGCTTCTCCAAGTACCTCGGCTTGATGAACCCCAGCTTCAAGAACGAGGTGGGCGCGAGCCAGTTGCCCAAGTGGCCCGGCCAGCATCTCGAACCAGGCCGGCGCCGCCAGCTGGCCCATCACCCTCACCACCTTCGTGCTCTTTGATGCGGCCCCCGCCAAAGCCGCAACCGTGCAAGCGAAGCTCTCCACCCGGTTTGCATTGGTTAAGCCCCAAGTCCTTCATGCTGAACTTTTGAGTGGCCGACCTGAGCAGCGTGCTGGCTGCGCTGCGCGAGGAAGGCTTCAAGACCCTATTGATCCGGCACCGTGACTCTTGAATTTCAACGACTTACCGCCATCATGGAGTGATGGACAAAGAAGACGCCCGCTACCTCTCCCCAGACCAGCAACACGAGCGCCGCAAGCAAGTGGTTCGACTGCACAAGGCCGGCCACCGTGTGATGGACATCGTCAAGCTCTGTGGGCTCAGCTATCCGACAGTACGCAAGGCCATTGACGACTACGAGGCCGGCGGCGCGGCGGCCATCCGGTCGGCTCCGCGCGGCCGCAACCCGGGCGACGGCCGCAGCCTCAGCCCCGAGCAAGAAGACTTGGTGCGCCGCACCATTTGCGACAAGCGGCCTGAGCAACTCAAGATGGACTTCGCTCTGTGGACGCGCGGCGCAGTGATGCAACTCATCGAGCAGCAATGCGGCATCGCCTTGAGCATCCGTGCCGTGGGCAACTACCTCAAGCGCTGGGGCTTCACGCCGCAAAAGCCCATCAAGCGCGCCTACGAGCAGCAACCCGAGGCCGTCAAGGCTTGGCTACACGAGCAGTACCCCGCCATTGAGGCCCGCGCCAAGGCCGAGGGCGGCGAAGTGCATTGGGGCGACGAGACGGCGCTGGTCAACACCGACGTGCGCGGCCGCTCGTACGCACCGCGCGGCCAAACACCGGTCACGCGCTCCATCGGCGGCACGCGCCAGAAGCTCTCCATGATCTCCACGGTGAACAACCGGGGCAAGGCGCACTGGATGATCATCGACGGCGCCTTCAACCACGAGCGCCTGATCGAGTTCCTGCAGGCGCTGGCCAAAGAGGGGCGGCGCGAGGGCAAGAAGGTGTTCCTG
>JBKCVH010000145.1:0-44154 GCA_046317675.1 Burkholderiales bacterium | reverse complement strand
GTTCCGGGAGGTGGATTGGGCTTCGATGCGCGTCAACTTCTTCGTGATCTTCCAGCGCAGCCAAATGCCAGAGGTGCCGAGCACCTGGATCGCCACTTTCCGCGCGCCCAAGGGGGGCGGCTCCCAATTGGATCGTCAACTCAGCAGCCAGTTTCCCAACGTGACCTTGGTCGACGTGAGTGCGCAAATTGCCCAGGTGCAGGGGGTCATGAACCAGATTGGTCAGGCCGTGCAGTTGCTGTTCGGCTTCACCTTGGCCGCTGGCCTCGTGGTGCTGATGGGCGCCATGACCGCCACGCGAGAAGCGCGGGTGCACGAGGCCGCGCTGTGGCGGGCGATGGGCGCACAGCGGGCTTTGCTGGCCCGTGTGCAGCGCAGCGAGCTGCTACTGCTGGGCGGCTTGGCGGGTGCCATTGCCGGTTTGCTGGCGCTGGGGCTGGGTGCGCTGCTGGCGCACTACGTGTTCCAGTTTGCTTGGACGCCCAAACCCTGGGTGCCGCTTGGCAGCATGGTGGTGGGCGCTCTGCTGGCTTGGGCCGCTGGTTACTGGGGCCTGCGTGGGGTCCTGCGCAGGCCCGTGGTTCAGACGCTGCGCGAAGCGGCCGTGGAGTGAAGGCGGTTTAGAAACTTTCCCACTCGTCGCTAACGGGCGCTGGCGGCGGTGCTGCCGTCTTGGGTGCGGGTGCGCTTGGCTTTGAGCTGGCTTTTGCAGGATTGGATTGGCTCTTGGCTGCGGCAGTCGGTGTCGCTGGCCCTGCCTTTGCGGCTTGCGGGGCCTTGTGGGGCCTCTGCCCGCTCGCCTTGGACGGAGTCGCAACAGCGCCGGAGCTGCCCTCCACCTTGAAGACCGATACCGCTTGCACCAAGCGCTGCGCTTGATCGCGCAAGCTCTGGGCCGCAGCGGCCGATTGCTCGACCAAGGCCGCGTTTTGCTGTGTCATTTGGTCCAGTTGCACCACCGAGTCGTTCACCTGGCTGATGCCACTGCTTTGCTCGGCGGCCGCCGTGGAGATCTCGCCCATGATGTCGCTGACACGCTGAACCCCGGTGACGATTTCTTGCATCGCTACGCCGGCCTCTTGCACCTGGCGCGAACCCGCTTCCACGGAGACCACGCTGGCGCCAATGAGGTTCTTGATCTCTTTGGCGGCCTCGGCGCTGCGCTGCGCGAGCAAGCGAACCTCACCGGCCACCACCGCAAAGCCGCGGCCTTGCTCTCCAGCACGCGCTGCCTCCACCGCAGCGTTCAGCGCCAAGATGTTGGTTTGGAAAGCGATTCCATCAATGGTGCCGATGATGTCGCCGATGCGTTTGGAACTGGTGTTGATCTGCCCCATGGTGTGCACCACCTGACCCACCACATCACCCCCCTTGCGCGCCGCCGTGGTGGTGCTGGACACCAGTTGGAAGCCGGTGCGGGAGGAATCAGCGGTTTGCCGAACCGTGCTGGTGAACTCCTCCATGGACGAGGCGGCCACTTGCAGGTTGGACGCGGTTTGCTCGGTGCGCTGGCTGAGGTCGAGGTTACCGGTGGCGATTTCCTCGCTGGCCGTGCTGATGGAGTCGACCGATTGGCGCACCGTGCCGATCAGCTCGGCCAAGTGCGTGCGCATGCCTTCTGCGTCACGGATCAAGGCGCCCAGTTCATCTTGGCGGCTGCTGGTCACCGATTGCGTGAGATCGCCTTCGGCAATGGCCCGTACTGCGGTGGAAAGCTTGCCCAGCGGGAGAGCCACCCAGTTGCGCATGACCCAAAAGAGGCCGAAGGCCAGGGCGGCCGTCACGCCAGCGAGCAGGGCCCAAACGAGCGCCATGGCGGTCCAGTGCGACCGCAAAGCCTCGCCGCGCGCCACTTGGCCCACCACCATCACACCGGCTGCAGCGTCAACCCGGCCGACGCCCAGATAGCCACTGCCACCGTGCCCGAGGAAGTCGGGCATGCTGCTGTCGATGAATTGGCCCTCAGGGGCTTTCAGTGCTTCGGGCAGCAACTTGGCCAACTCGGGGGCGACCTCCCTCACCTTCTTGCCCTTGGCGGTGGGGTGTGCCTTGAATCGCGCTTCGGCGGCGTCGCTCGCGTTCTCGATGACCGCGATACCGCCCTTTTCGTAGAACTTGGTCTCTTTGACCATTTGGTCGAGTGCGCTCTCGAATACCTTAAGGTCAGAGCCGACAAACAAGGCGCCCACTACGTTGCCGTCTTCGCTTTTCAGTGCTTCGTAATAGCCCATGTACGACTTGCCGAGCAAGGTGACCCGGCCGCTGTAGGACTTGCCGGCCAATAGGGCCTCGCGGGCGGGGTGGGTTTTGCCGAGCATCGTCCCAACAGGGCGGCTGCCATCGGCGTTCTTGAGCGAAGTGGTGATTCGGACGAAGTCGTCGCCCTTGCGAGCCAACGCGACCGCGACGCCACCGGTTGTGGCCGAGAACTTGTCGACCGCCGTGGTGTTGTCGTTGAGCTTCGGGCCCCAGTCGCGCAAGTCGCCGGTGGCTTGATCCAGGGTGAAGGCTGGCCCAAATTCCTGCCGAAAAGCGCCGTAGCTGCCTTTGACCATGCTGGCCGCGACGGCATCAATGGCACGAATCGCGCCGTCAACGGCCTTGACTTGATCGACGGCCCACGTCTCCACCTTCTCGTTGGCGTTGCGGGTCAACAGCGCGCTGAGGATCAGGCTGGTGACGAGAAGGACCGCTGCCGTAGCACCGCCCCCGATGATCGAGACGCGACGGGCCAGCGAGCCCTGAGCAAAGCCAAGCTGCATGCCAAACTCCAATTCGAGAAATGGTCGCGCAAGCGCAGCTGCCTGTGGCGCCTGCTGGTGCCTCTTCGAGTCTTAGGCTGCTGCGGCGATGAGCCCCATGTCAGCGCTGCTCATCAGGCCCTCGATGTCCATCAAGATCAGCATCCGATCGTTCACGGTCGCGATGCCAGTGATGTAGTTGGTGTCCACCGTTCCGACGGTCATCTCGGGGGCTGGCCGGATCTGGTCGCGATTCAACTCCAGCACATCGGAGACCGAGTCCACCACGGCGCCGACGACGCGATTGCGAACGTTCAGCACGATGACGACGGTGAAGCTGTTGACCTCGGCGCTCGGGCAATGCAACTTGACGCGCAGGTCGACGATGGGAACGATCACGCCGCGCAAATTCACCACGCCCTTGATGAACTCGGGCGCATTGGCAATGCGGGTGGGTGCTTCGTAGGAGCGAATCTCCTGCACCTTCAGGATGTCGATGCCGTACTCCTCGGTGCCGAGGCGGAAGGTCAGGTACTCACCGGCATTGGCAGCTTGGGGGCGCCCGGTTCCTGAATGACTTTGCACGAGTTCCATGGTCGTCCTTCTTGATCTCAATGACGGGATTTGCGGACCAAACTACCGATATCCAGAATCAAGGCGACGCGGCCGTCTCCCATGATGGTGGCGCCCGATACGTCGTTGACTTTGCGGTAATTGGCTTCCAGGTTCTTCACCACCACCTGCTGCTGGCCGAGCAGTTCGTCCACCAACAAAGCCACTCGGCCGCCTTCGGCTTCGACCACCACCATGATGGTGGACACGTGCTCGAAGTCAAAGCGTGGAACTTCAAAGACTTTTTCCAGTTCGATGACGGGCATGAACTCGTCGCGAACTTCGACCACTCGGCCGGAACCGGCGACGGTCTTGATGGTGTCCGCCTTCACTTGGAAAGACTCAACCACGGAGTTGAGCGGCAGGATGTAGACCTCTTCGCCCACGCCCACGCTCATGCCGTCCATGATGGCCAGCGTGAGCGGCAAGCGCACCGCCACCTTCATGCCATAGCCTTCGGCGGAGTCGATCTCAACATGACCGCCCAAGGAGGTGATGTTGCGCTTCACGACGTCCATGCCCACACCGCGCCCTGAGACGTCGGTGACGACATCCGCAGTGGAGAAGCCGGGTGCAAAGATCAGGTTCCAGACGTCAGCATCGCTCATGCTTTCGTCGGCTTCGATTCCCTTTTCTTGCGCCTTCTGGATGAGCTTGGCACGGTTCAGACCCTTGCCGTCGTCGCGCACTTCAATGACGATGCTGCCGCCCTGGTGGCTGGCCACGAGGGTGATGGTGCCTGTTTCGGGCTTGCCGCGTGCGACGCGGTCGGCCGGCATTTCAATGCCGTGGTCGCAGCTGTTGCGCACCAAGTGGGTCAGGGGGTCGGTGATCTTTTCCACCAAGCCTTTGTCCAACTCGGTGGCTTCACCTTGCGTGACCAGATCCACCTTTTTGCCCAGCTTGGCCGCCAAGTCGCGGAGCATGCGTGGGAAACGGTTGAACACAACCGACATGGGAATCATGCGGATCGACATCACGGCTTCTTGCAGGTCGCGGGTGTTGCGCTCGAGGTCAGCCAGGCCCGATGTGAGCTGCTGGTAGAGGCCCGGATCCACGTTTCGGCTGTTCTGCGCCAGCATGGCCTGGGTAATGACCAGTTCGCCCACCAAGTTGATGAGCTGATCGACCTTCTCGATGGAGACACGCAGCGTGCTTTGGTCGCCTGCAGCGGCAGCCGGCTTGGGGGCAGCAGCAGCGACTGGTTTGGCGGCCGGAACCACGGCGGCGGTAGGCGCTGGGGCTGCAACGGCAGGCGGTGGGGCTGCCGCAATTGCTTCTGACCCCGGAGCGCCTGGGGCATCGTCAAAGAAGCCGTAGCCGAGCTCAGCCTTCGGAGGTTCTACGCGAGCTGGTGCGCCGGGGGCCCCTTCATGAAAGCCATAGCCCGACCCGAAGGGATTCAGCTTGACCTCTTCGCGCGCCACGTGGAAGGTGAACAAATCGAGCAGGTCGTTGTCGCTCGACGTGGTGATGATCTTGAAGCGGCGCATGCCGTCGGCGGCTTGGCCGCCATCGAGCATTTCGATCGTGCCAAGGTCGGTGATTTCCTTGAACAATTCAACGAGGTTGTCTGCTTGTTTCGGGTCGCGCAGTGGCCCCACCACCAACTCGAGCTCGCGGACCCCAGGATTGGCCGCCGCCTTGGGGGCTGGCGCAGGGCTAGGGCTCGGCACCGGCTTGGGTGCGGGCGCCGGGGCTGCGGCCAAGGAGCCGCCGTCGACGAGGGTTTTGATGCTTGCTACCAGGCCCGAGCTGTCCAGCACGTCGGTGCTTGTTCCGGCATGGCGAGCCAGCAAACCGCGGAGGGCATCGCCAGCTTGGAGCAGGATGTCGATCATGGATGTCGTGGGCTGCAGTTCGTGTCGCCGCAGCTTGTCGAGCAGGGTCTCCATGATGTGGGTGAGTTCGGCCACGTCGCTGAAGCCAAAGGTTGCCGCACCGCCTTTGATGGAGTGCGCGCACCGGAAGATGGCGTTGAGCTCTTCGTCGTCTGCGGCATCAACATTCACATTGAGCAGCAGCTGCTCCATGTTGTCGAGGTTCTCGCCAGCTTCTTCAAAGAAGACTTGGTAGAACTGCGACAGGTCAATGCCCGCGCCGAGATTGCTGCCTTCGTTGGTCATCTCACCCATGGGGGCTCCTCAGCGGATGACCTTGCCGATCACTTCGATCAGCTTGGCCGGGTCAAAGGGCTTGACCAGCCAGCCAGTGGCACCCGCCGCCCGGCCTGCTTGTTTCATGGCGTCGCTGGACTCAGTGGTCAGCATCAAGATGGGCGTGCTTTTGAACTTGGGGTTCTCACGCAGCTTCTTGACCAAGCTGATGCCGTCCATGCGGGGCATATTTTGGTCGGTCAGGACCAGGTCGAAATCGCGCTGGGTGGCCTTCTCCCACGCGTCTTGGCCGTCAACAGCCTCGACCACATTGAAGCCGGCGTTCTTCAATGTGAACGCCACCATTTGGCGCATCGAAGCGGAATCGTCTACCGCGAGGATGGAATGCATTCTTTAGGCTCCAAATCAGAAAAGTTCGACGGAGCCGGCATCGACTTCGTCCTGAGTGACGGGGTTGGGTTTAAGCGGTGCTTCCGTCACAGAAGCTGCACCTTCTTCGTCTTCACCAAACGTATCACAAGCGAGCTTGTCGCTGCTGGAGCGGAGTCGCAAGCTTGTGTGAGCGATGAGTTGAGTCGCCATGTCTTGGAACTGCAGCGCAATGATGGCTTGGGTCACATGTTGCAACACATCGCCCAGAGCGCCAGGTTTCAGCGCGGTGCCCTGCTCCAACAGACCGGCAAGATCTTGCAATTTCGCCGAGGCAGCGAAGAAGTGCGTGGACAGCGATTCACCTGCGTCATCCAACAAGCGCTGCAAGCGCTCAAGGTCGTTGACTGACGCCATGAGGTTGTCTTGGATCTCGGCCGCAGCAAACAGCGAGAACTGCACGCTGCCGCTCTCGTCACCCTCGTCGGGGATCAGCTCGACAGCGCTGTTCTCAGGCAGCGGAGGTTCTAGCATGCGGACTCCAGTTGAATGGGCTCACACCCCGAGGAAACAATGTTTCGCACTGCATTGAACAACAGACTCCAGTGTTTAAAGGCTGGCGTTTAGCCTAACGCAGCGGACGAGCGGCCATGACGCAAGATCGCTAGGGTAATCCCGCTGGGTGCAGTTTGAATGACGCCAATTGACTGCGCGGCATACTGGCCAAATGCCATCACCCCTCCTTGTTGACGCTGCTCCTGCCTTGCTGCGCGTGCTGCATGTCGAGGATTCGGAACTTGATCACGAACTGCTTCTCGCTGAACTCCGCGCTGGAGGGCTCCAAATTGAATGCGAGCGCGTTGAAACGCGCGCTGCATTTGTAGATGCCTTGAGCCGGCCTTGGCAGGCAGTGATTTGTGACCACAACTTGCCCGACGCATCCGGCTTGGAGCTGCTGGCACTTTTGCGAGAACGCGACGCGGTGCTGCCCTTCTTGTTGGTGTCTGGCGAGATCGGCGAAGACATCGCTGTTCAGGCCATGCGCGCTGGCGCCTCCGACTACCTGCTCAAGGGCCGACTGGCCCGCCTGGTGCCTGCGCTCCAGCAGGCGCTCAAGAGCGCTGAGGCGCAGCGCGAGCGTGCTCAGGCTTTGCAAGCGCTGACCGATTCGCGGCAGCGCTTGGCCGAGCTGGCGGGGCATTTGCAAGAGCGCATTGAGGCCGAGCGCGCCGCCTTGGCCCGGGAGTTGCACGATGACGTGGGCAGTGCGTTGACGGCGCTCAAGTTTGATTTGGCTTGGCTGCAGCGGCACTTGCCAGTCGGCAGCCTCGCGCAGCGCAATGAGCAGGCCCTGGGTACGCTGGATTTGGCCATTGAAGCCAGCCGACGCCTGATGTTGAACCTTCAGCCACCGATCCTGCAGGAAGGCCTCGTGCCCGCTGTTCAGTGGCTGCTGCAGCGCTTCGAGCGCAGCCACGAGGGGGTGGAGGTGCAATTGCTGTATCCCGGCGAGCATGTTGAACTGGATGCATCTCTTTGCCTGGTGGCCTACCGCTTTGTTCAGGAGGCGCTTCACAACGTCAGCAAGCACGCGGCGGCGCAGCGCGTGCGGGTGGAGTTGCAGTGGGCTTCGGGCGTGCTCGGCGTGGAGGTGCAAGACGATGGCCGGGGCATAGCGCCCGGAGCCTTAGAGCAAGCGCAGCGCTTTGGCCTGCGGGGCTTGCATGAGCGAGCCGCTACGGTGGGCGGGTGGGTCGATGTGAACAGCCGACCCGGGCGCGGCACCTTGCTGGCATTGAACCTGCCGCTGCAGGCGCCGGCCATGGCGCCAAGCCCTGCGCAGCCCGCGTGGTGGGAAGAGCGCCGCGAAGTGAGCGCCGCATGATTCGCGCACTTCTATGTGACGACCACGCGCTGATCCGTCGCGGCATCCGCGACACCTTGGTCGACGCAGGCGGCATCGAGGTGGTGGGCGAGGTGGCCGACTACCCCAGCCTGCGCGAATGGATGCGCGGGGGGCAGACGGCCGACGTGTTGGTGCTCGACATCAATTTGCCGGGTCGCAGTGGGCTGGACGTTCTGCATGTGCTCAAGGAGCAAGGTGAGGCGCTTCGCACGCTCGTCGTCTCCATGTACCCGGAGGAGCAGTACGCCATTCGGTGCTTGCGCGCCGGTGCCTTTGGCTATGTCAACAAAGGGGGCGACCCCACGGAGTTGGTGACTGCGGTGCGCACTGTTGCCCAGGGGCGGAAGTACGTGACGCCTCAGATCGCCCAGATGCTGGTGGAAAACCTCACCACCCCGACCCCTGAGCAGGCCCACCAAAAGCTCAGTGACCGAGAGTTGCAAACGCTGGTCATGATTGCCTCGGGCAAACGCCTGTCGGACATCGCGGAGGAGCTTTTGCTCAGCCCCAAAACCGTGAGCGTGTACCGCGCCCGCGTGCTGGAAAAACTCGCGCTGGCCAACAATTCTGAGCTCACGGTTTACGCCATTCGCAACGGCTTGGTTGGGGACTGAGGGTGGAGCACCCCGACCGCCGGCGCAACTCCATGATGTCGGCGTTCCCAGATTGGGGCACGAGCGAAAACTCGCTGCCGATGGCACCGCGCGAGTCCTTGGTTCAGCGCCTTACTCGGGCGGGTTTGGTTGCCCTGCTCTTGGGCCTCTTGGGCAGCGGCATTGCCTCGGCCTTGTTGGTGAATTTCAGTTTGCGCGAACAGCAGCAGCGCTCTGCCGAGCAGTCGGCCCAACTTCTGGCTGAAAGTCTGGCGCCAGCCCTGGCCTTTCAGGATGCACGGGCTGCCGAGCGGGCCCTTCAAGCGTTCAAGTTACGGCCCGACCTCAAAGCGCTTGAGGTTTGGTCTGCCGATGGCCTGGGTTTTGCAAATTGGCGAGCACCGGGCGTTCTGCCATCGAATGCCGTCTCCAAAGCCGAAGTGAAGCGCAGTGCTTGGAGCCTGCAGATCCAAGTGCCCATCCTGTTGAAGCAGGAAAGGCTGGGCTGGTTGCGCTGGCGCGAGTCTTTTGATTCGCTCTATGCGACTTTGCTGCGCTTGGCGCTGGGTGGCCTCGTTGTGCTCGGCATCTCTTTGCTGGCCACATCGCTCTGGTTGGGCCGCGTTCAACGGCAGGCCTTGAAGCCTTTGGTTGCCTTATCGAGGCTCGCAGAGGAAGTGGCCTACACCCAAGACTATGGCCTGCGGGCCACGGTCGGGCGGCGGGACGAGGTGGGGCGGCTGGCGGAGCGCTTCAATGCGCTCTTGCGCCGCATAGAGGTGTGGCATGAAGACCTGCACCAGCAGTTGGAGCGCGAGCAGGCGGCTGGCTTGCAGTACCAACAGCAGGCCTACCGAGATGCCCTGACCCAGCTCCCCAATCGCCTCGCTTTTGAGGTCGAGTTGGAGCGGCAACTGGTCGAGCTGCCGCGCCAACAGCGCCGCATTGCTTTGTTGTTCATTGACTTGGACCAGTTCAAGTGGGTGAACGACAACCTGGGCCACGCCGCGGGTGACTTGGTGTTGAACACCGTGGCGCAGCGCATGAGTTCGCGCTTGCGCGAGAGCGATGCGCTCTTTCGCCTGGGGGGTGATGAATTCGCCTTGTTGGTTACCGAGGTGGGCGACCCCGACTCCGTGCGCCTGTTGGCTGGGCGCTTGATCGCTGCGGTGCGCCAGCCCATGATGGTGGACGGGCGGCCGGTGCCTGTGGGCGCAACGGTCGGCATCGCTTTTGCCCCGGAAGACGCGCGGGATGCACAAACCCTATTGATGCGCGCCGACGCCGCCATGTACGCTGCCAAACGTGCAGGCAAAAACACCTTCCGTTGCGCTGAGGACTTTCCGCCGCTGGTCTGAAGCGGGCCTCCTTGGCTTGTGGCTTCTCTTTCCCCTAGCGGTCCATTCGCAGACCAAGCCGACTGAAGAGCCTTCGCTTGAAGAGCTGCTCCGCCAAGAGCCTGTCGGGAGGGCCGACGAGCTGTCGGTGAGCACCGCCTCCCGTGTGGCCCAAAGCAGCAGCTTGGCCCCCGGCGTCACCCATGTCGTGACCCGCCAAGACATTGCCCGTTTGGGTTTGCGCCGCCTGGGTGATGTGCTGGAGTTGCTGCCCGGCATTTACCTGCGGCAAGACGCGCTCTTCACCTACGTGGGGGTGCGCGGCATCGGCCGGCCCGGTGACTTGAACAGCAGGGTGCTGTTCTTGTTGGACGGTATGCGCCTGAACGAGAACCTGTACGACGCCGGCCAGATTGACGAAGACTTGCTCGTCGACCTCAGCATGGTGGAGCGCGTCGAATTCACGCCCGGACCGGGTTCGGCGCTGTACGGGAATAACGCCTTATTGGGGGTGGGGAACATCATCACCCAGCGAGCGGAAAAGCTGGGCGGCACGCAGCTGCGGCTTGGCTTGAGCGAGCGCGGTGGCAGCCGTGCGCGCGCCAGCATTGGTCGCCGCTCGGAAGATGGCAGCGAGTGGTGGTTGGCGGCAAGCCATTGGGAGCAGCAAAGAACGCGCAGCACCTCCACGAGCGAGCGCTTCTTGCGAAGCGACACGCAGCAGTTCAACTGGGACCGTGCCAAGCGCGTGGCCGGCTCTTGGCGCCACGGCGGGTTTGCGCTGCGGGGCGGCGCTGTGGACCGCGTGCGAGGTCTTCCTGCTTACGTCGACTATGACCCTGACTCCGACTTGATCGGCCAGGCCACGGACCAAACCTACATCCGCTGGATGCAGGGCAGTTGGGAGCAGCAATTGGCGGGTCGCTGGGACGTCCAGCTCAGTTGGAGTGCGCAGCAACTCCTGTACC
Organism: Burkholderiales bacterium; assembly: GCA_046317675.1. Taxonomy (GTDB): domain Bacteria; phylum Pseudomonadota; class Gammaproteobacteria; order Burkholderiales; family Burkholderiaceae_C; genus Inhella. The sequence continues at coordinate 33,511 of JBKCVH010000145.1, read as the reverse complement.
GCTTTGACCAGCCTTTCCAGCCCGAGCCCAGCACCGAACTCACGGATCGCTTCGAGGCGCTGGGGCGATGGAGCGTGGCCGAAGCGCGCATTGGTGGGCCGATTGCGGAGCGGCACGAACTGCTGGCGGGCATTGAGTGGCAATACGACCAGATGCAGCGCTTCCGGAGCGTGCTGCTCGGTGAAGCCCCACAAGACTCTCGCTTCAAGGGCGAGCGCTGGGGTCTCTTCGTGCAGGATGAATGGCGCGTGGCCGAGCGCCAGCGGCTGGTGATCGGCTTGCGCCACGACCACTCCAGTACGGCCGGCAACCGCATCAGCCCCCGCTTGGCCTATGTTTGGTCGCCCACGGAGGGGCGCAGCCTCAAGCTGCTGGTGGGCCATGCGTTTCGCGGTGCCAACCGCTCGGAATCGGCCTCCAACGAGGCGATCAACGCCGCACCGCCGCCAGCCGAGCGGGTGCAGAGTTTGGAGATGGCCTGGGAAGCACCACTCGGTGCTCAGGGTCGGTATTGGGTTCAGGTCTACCGGAATCAGTTGCGCAGCCTGATTGACTTCGACGAGGTCGAAGGCCGCTACCTCGGCTCTGCGCCGCTCAGCAACTTGGGCGTGGATGCCGGCGTGCAGCTTCGCTTCTCGCGCTTGCAGTGGCAGGCCTCAAGTTCCTGGCAGCGGAGCCGCTTTGAAGGCGGCGGCGCTCCTACCAACAGCCCGCGCTGGTTGTTCAAGTCGCAAGCCACCTTGGCGCTGGATGAAGCGGGTCACTGGCGCGCAGCCTTGACGGCTCGGGCCATCAGTTCGCGCCACCTGGCCAGTCGTCGCCTGGGGGGCTACGCCCTCTGGAATGTCAACCTTTTGTGGCAACCCCGTGCGAGCTTTGAAGCTTCGCTCGGTGTGTTCAACCTGGGGGCGAAGACCTACGACGACGCGCCTTCCTCCGAGAGCTCCAACTCGGTTCGGCACCGGGGGCGTGCGGCAGCCTTGCAGCTTTTCTGGCGTTCGGGCTCATGAAGCCGCTGAGCTTGCTGCTGGTTCTTTGTGCCGCTCTGCAGGCGGTGCCGGTTCAGGCGCTGGAGGGCGACGCCTTGCGGGCCGCCTTTGTTTTTCGGTTTGCCCAGTTCACCCAGTGGCCCAGCGCCGCCGAGGGCGGGCCGCTGATTTGCAGCGCAATGGGTGGGCGCGAGGCCCTGAGCAGCTTGGCGCAGCGGCAGTGGGCCGGGCAGCCTGTGCGCGTGCGCGAACTGGAGAGCCCCCGAGAAGCGGCCCAGCTTTGCCAGGTGGTGTTGCTCACGCAGCCCGATGCCCAAACCTTGCGGCGCTGGGTGCGGGCGATGGGGGATGCGCCGGTGCTTGTGGTGGGCACGAGCCCCGAGGCCTTTCGGGCCGGTGTGACGATTGCGTTGATTGCGGAGCCTCAAGGCATGGCGTTCAGCGTCAATCACAGCGAGGCCAAACGGCGCGGCCTGCAGCTCTCGGCCCAGCTCCTCAAGCTGGCGCGCGAGGTCAAGTAAAGCCGGCCAGAAGGCGGGTGAGCACCGCCTCCAGTGGCGCTTGCATCAGCGGCAAGGTGGCCAGCAGGCCAATCAGCCCCAGCGTGACTGTGAGCGGAAAGCCCACGGCAAAGACGTTCATTTGCGGCGCCACGCGGGCCACGATGCCCAGCGCCAGGTTCACAAAGAGCAGCAACACGACCACGGGCAAGGCAATCCAGAGCCCAGCGCGGAAGATTTCAGCGCCCCAAGTTTGGGGCTGAGCTTGCCGCACAAAGGCGAAGGGCTCAGGCCCAACGGGGAAGGCGTGAAAGCTTTGTGCCAGCGCTTGAATGAGCATCAGGTGACCGCCGATCGCCACAAACAAGAAGGCCACCAAAGTGCCAAAGAAGCGCGCGGTGGCCGTGCCTTGCATGCCGGTGCCGGGGTCAAAGAAGCCCGCAAAGTTCAGGCCCATTTGCAGGCCCACGATTTCCCCGGCGAACTCCAGGGCAGCGAAGACCAAGCGCACGGCAAAGCCCATGGCGAGCCCGATGACGAGCTGTTGCGCCACCAAGGTCAGCATCAAACCCGGTGAATCCAGCGGAATCACGGGCATGGCGGGCAGGGAAGGCTGGGCCGCCAAGGAAAAGAAGAGCGCGAGCCCAACGCGCACCTGCACCGGCACATTGCGTTGGCTGAACAGGGGCATGCCCGCAAAGAGCGCCAAGCAGCGAATGAAGGGCCACAGCAGTGGGTTGAGCCACTCGAGGATTTGCGCCTCGGTGATGCCGATCACAGCCGGCTCCGGCGCCCGGGTTGGAAGCTTGGCGCCACACTCATCCGACCGCTCCCGGAATGGCCAGAAGCGTGCGCCTGATGTACTCCACCAGGGTGGTGATCATCCAGGGCCCCGCAATGGCCAAGGTGGCTACGGCGCAAAGGATCTTGGGCACAAAGGAGAGCGTCGCCTCGTTGATTTGCGTGGCCGCTTGCAGCACGCTGATGACCACGCCCACCACCAGCACCACGAGCAAGATGGGGGCAGCCACCAGCAGCAGCATCCAAAGCGCCTGCTGGCCCAGGGTGAATACAGCTTGTGCGTCCATCAGACGGCGAAGCTCGCAGCAAGACTGCCGATGAGCAGGTTCCAGCCATCGGCCAGCACAAAGAGCATGAGCTTGAAGGGCAGGGCGACGAGCACGGGCGACAACATCATCATCCCGAGGCTCATCAGCACGCTGGCCACGATCATGTCGATGACCAAAAAGGGGATGAAGATCATGAAGCCGATCTGGAAGGCGGTCTTCAGCTCACTGGTCACAAAGGCCGGCACCAAGACCTTGAAGGGCACGTTCTCGGGTTTGATGGCGGGGTCCACCTTGCCCAGTCGGCTGAACAGCGCGAGGTCACTTTGCCGGGTTTGCTTGAGCATGAAGGCGCGCATGGGCACCTGGGCTTTGTCGAGGGCCTGCTCCACGCTGATTTGGCCGGTGCTGTAGGGCTGCCAGGCATCGGCGTAGACCTTGTCCAGCGTGGGACTCATCACAAAGAAAGTCAGGAAGAGGCTCAAGCCGATGATGACTTGGTTGGGCGGTGCCGCTTGCGTGCCCAGCGCTTGGCGCATCAGGCTCAGCACGATCACGATGCGGGTGAAGCCGGTCATCATCAACACCACCGCCGGCAAGAAGCCCAGGGCTGTGAAGAAGAGCAGGGTTTGGATGGGCACCGAGTAACTGCTGCCGCCTTGACCTTGGCCGATCAAGAGCGGCAAGGTGGCGGGGCTCTGGGTCTGCGCCTGAGCCGCCGCCGCGAGCAAGAGCGCGCCGAAGACGAACCAGCGCTTCATGTGCCGCCCTGCCGCCGCAGCAGTTGCGCGAAAGTCTTGGCCGCAGGCGCGGGCGTTGGTGCATCGTCCACAGGAATCTCGGTCAAGAGGTTGATTTGATGCGGAGTCGCCCCCAGCAGCAGCCAGCGCCGGCCTTCACCCGTGCCCACCTCAACCGTGAGCAGGCGTTGGCCCGGGCCCAGGTAAGTGCTGCCCACCACGCGGTTGTTCTGGGCCAACAGTGCTTTGGCTGGCGAGCGCTTGAGCAGCCACAAGACCAGCGGAATGAGTGCCAGCACGAGCAGGAACCAGACCACCGGGAGCCAGGAGGGCGAGGACGCGACCATTTGCGTTTGCATGGCCGGCATTGTTCGAGCCCGCCTCCGCCGCCAAAGCCGCAGATTGCGGGGACTAGGCCCCGCTTATCTGCTTACCAAACGGTCTACCAAACGGTCAAGCGCGGGTTCGCCACCATGGCATCGCCGCTTTGGCAGCCAAACGCCTTCTGGAAGGCTTCCGAGTGCGCCATGGGGGCCATGACCCGGTAGCGCGGTGGCGCGTGCGAATCGGTGCGCAACTGCTGAATCAAGAACTCGGTGCGGTACTTGCTGCGCCAAATCAAGGCCTGGTTCACAAAGAAGGCTTGCGAACTGCTGAGCCCATCGGCTCGCGGTGCGGGCGCTTGCCGCTTCAGGGCGCGTTGCAGGCCGTCGTACGCAATCTGCAGGCCGCCGAGGTCAGAGATGTTCTCGCCGAGCGTCAACTCGCCGTTCACGAACTGGCCGGGCAGGGGCTCAAAGCCGCTGTAGAGCTTGGCCACTGCACTGGCACGGCTCTTGTAAGCGGCGGCATCTTGGTCGGTCCACCAATCCACGAGGTTGCCCACGCCGTCAAACTGGCGGCCGCGGTCGTCAAAGTGGTGAATGATTTCGTGTCCGATCACCATGCCGATGCCGCCAAAGTTGCTCGCGTCGTCTGCCTTGGCGTCAAAGAAGGGCGGCTGCAAGATGCCCGCTGGGAACACGATCTCGTTGAGCCCGCCGGCAAAGGCGTTCACGATGTGCGGGCTCACGTTCCAGCGCGAGCGGTCCACGGGCGTGCCTAAGTCTGCAAAGCGCTGGGCCGCCTGCCACTGCGCTCCGCGCAGCAAGTTGCCGGCGAAGTCATCGCGCCGGGTCACGAGGCCTCGGTAGTCGGGCCACTTGGGCGGGGCGCCGATCTTCAAGGCCATGGCGTCGAGCTTGGCAATGGCCTTGAGCTTGGTGGGCTCGCTCATCCAGGGCAGCGTCCGCACACGAACGCGCATGGCTTCTTTGATGTCGTCCACCAGCAGGGCAGAGCGTTTGGCCGCTTCGGCAGGGAAGGCCGCCTGCACAAACACCTCGCCCAGCAAGGGCGCCAGCGGCAGGCTACCGACCCGCCCGCCCATCGTGTCAACGAGCTGCTCGGTCCGCTCTGGCGGCGCCTTCAAGCCGCGCTGGGCTTGGCCATAGAACGCAAAGTGCGCCGTTCGGTGGGCTTGGGTCAGGGCGGGTGCAAATGCATCGAGCAGGCGCAGGCGAAGGTAGTCGCGCCATGTCTGCAGCTCGGCATCGCGCGCAAGCAGCGCGACCTCGGCCATGAACCCAGGCTGCCCCACCACGAAGCGCGCTGGCGCCCTTTGTGGCAATTGCAGGCCGGTCAGCAAAGCCGCCCAATCCAGGCCCGGCGCGCGGGCTGCCAAGCTGGCGGCCAAGTGCGGGTTGTAGTTCTCTCGCGGGTTGCGCAGTTGCACGCGCGGCGTGGAGGCGGCGGCCAGCTTGGCCTCGAAGGCCTCCAGGGCATCCAGCCGCGCAGGCTCGGCACCCAGCAGCGCTTGCCGGTAGCTGCGCGCAGCCGCACGCAGGCGATCGGCGCCTGCATCGGTGCGGGCGTAGTCGTCTCGGTCGGGCAGGGTCAGCCCGGCTTGGCCCATGAAAAGGGCGTAGCGGCGGGTGTCGATGGAGTCTGCGCGCACCCCGATGGCGATGGGGGCGGCCACCTGCGCGCGGGCCAGCTGCGCGATCAAACCGGGCAGTTGCTCGCGAGACTTCAGGCCCTCGATGGCGCTGAGCAAGGGCTGCAGCGACAGCAGGACTTGCCGCTCTTTGCTGGCGTCATCGAGCCCGCTGGCCCACACGCGCGCGGCGTGTTGCAAGCCCGGTGTTTTGGCGGTCCGCTCGTTAAGTTGCGTGAGAGCCTCGTTCAAAACGCCTTCGTTGCGGACTCGCAACTCATCGAAGCTACCGATGCGCGAACGGCTCGCAGGGATTTCGGTTTGCTCTAACCACCGTCCGTTGACGTGCGCGTAGAAGTCTGTGCAGGGTTTGTCCTGCGCAAAAGCCGGCTGGGCGGCAAGAAGCAGAGAGATCAATCTAAGACGCATCAGGGCTACTCCGGATTCGAGGCCTCGAGCCTAAGTGCGGCCACGGGGCAACCCGCATCGGGCCTGCCCCAATCGGGTTGTTCTGGAGCGGGAAAGCCCTGGAGGTCGGGGGTACAGCCAGTTACAAGTCGATCACCTTGTTCTTCTTATGCTGCGCCGTCCGTTCTTAGTTTCTTTGGCGATCCCGGAGAGCAGAGCGGTAGCGGGGTGACGCGCCCCGGAGTTCGTTGTCAGAAGACGGCCAGGTAGACACAGTTGTAAAGGATGGCCGCCCGCGTCGAGGCAAGCGCCGGATACCCCGGCATGCAATTCCGCACAGGACCGCCTACCCGCGGCCGCTTTGTTTCGTCAACTGGAGTTTCGAATGTCTATCAGCAAGAAGGTCCCAAGCCGGACCTTGACCGCAGTTCTCTTGGCCAGCGTCTTTTCTGCCAGCGCATTAGCAGGTGCAGCCGCAGACGGCCCGGACATCGCCGCCCTGAGCAGCACGACCGACCGAATGATCGTGAAGTACAAAGCCGGCGCCAGCGCTGCCACCAGCTTGGTGGGCGGTTTGCCAACCAGCGCGCTCGACCGCGTTGCCGCATCGCACGGCCTGACCATGTCCTACCTGCGCACCACGGGCCAGGGCGCCCAAGTGATGAAGCTCAGCCGTGCCGCAAACGTCAGCAGTCTCCGCGAGGTGGCGCGTCAGATGATGCAGGCTGATGCGAGCATTGAATACGCCGAGCCCGACCGCCGCATGTTCCCCATGCTGACCCCCAACGACAGTCGCTACAGCGAACTGTGGGCCATGTACGAAGCCACCGGCGGCATCAGAGCCAACACCGCTTGGGACACCACCAGCGGGGCTGGTGTCGTCGTTGCCGTGATTGACACCGGCATTCGCACCCACTCCGACCTCACCGGTCAGACCGTGGCCGGGTACGACATGATTCTCAACACGACCACGGCCAATGACGGCGGTGGCCGTGACAACGACCCCTCTGACCCCGGCGACTGGACCACAGGCCAATGCGGCCCGGCCAGCAACAGCAGCTGGCACGGCACTCACGTGGCTGGCACCGTTGCCGCTCGGGGCAACAACAGCGCCGGCGTGATTGGCGTGGCTTACAGCGCCAAGGTGCAAAACATTCGTGCCTTGGGCACCTGCGGCGGTTTCACCTCTGACATTGCCGACGGCATCATCTGGGCAGCGGGCGGCACCGTGAGCGGCGTTCCCGCCAACGCCACGCCCTCCAAAGTGATCAACTTGAGCTTGGGCGGCGGCGGAGCCTGCGACACCACCACCCAGAACGCCATCAACAGCGCTCGCTCACGCGGTGCCACCATCGTGGTGGCAGCCGGCAACAGCAACGCCAACGCAGCCAACTTCAGTCCAGCCAGCTGCGCAGGCGTCATCACCGTAGCGGCCACGGGTCGCAACGGCGGGCGTGCTCCTTACTCGAACTTTGGTGCGAACGTTGACGTAGCGGCCCCGGGCGGCGACACCCGCACCGCGGGTGGTGGCATCCTGTCGACGCTGAATGCCGGCACGCGCGGTCCGGGCGCTGAGAGCTATGCCTCCTACCAAGGCACCTCGATGGCCGCGCCGCACGTGGCCGGATTGGCTGCTTTGCTGTACGCCGTCAAGCCCACCGCGACGCCCGACCAAATCGAAGCCGCGATCAAGAACAGCGCACGCGCCTTCCCTGCCACTTGCAGCCAATGCGGGACCGGCATCATTGATGCACCGGCGGCCATTGCGGCCATCAATGGCGGTGGTGGCGGCGGTGGCACCACGCGTGGCGAAACGGAGTCCAACAACACGACGGCCACGGCCAACTTGGTGACGGCCCCTGCGACCGTGAACGCTTCCTTGTCCACGACCACGGACACCGACTACTTCCGCGTCGATGTCCCTGCTGGGCGCACCCTGCGGGCCACCTTGAACCCTGGCAGCACGCGTGACTTTGACCTCGTGATCTACAACAGCTCGGGCACGCAAGTGGCCATCAGTCAGTTGGGCACCGGGCAAGTTGAGACGGCCACCAGTGCCAACACCGGCACCAGCACCGTGACGCGCTTTGTTCGCGTTCGCTACTACTCCGGTGGTGCGGGCACCTACTCCCTCGGCCTGAGCTGGTAAGTCAGCCCCGCTGAAAGCAAAAGCCCCGCTTCGGCGGGGCTTTTTTCTTGTAGCGCCGCGTTGGCGCCTAGGCTTCTTCAGCTGGACAACTTGAAGCGGCGAACCACGTCGGCCATTTGGGTTGCCTGCAGTTTCAAGCTTTCGGCCGCTGCAGCTGATTCTTCAACGAGCGCCGCATTTTGCTGGGTCAATTGGTCCACCTGCCGCACCGCGCTATCGAGCGCCTCGATGCCTTGGCGCTGCGTTTGACTTGCCGCGTCCATACCCCCGATCAGGGCTGCCGCCTGCTGCACTTGGGCATTGATGGCGGCCATCGTGCGGCCGGCCTCAGCCACTTGAGCGCTGCCGGCTTGCACCTTGCTCACGCTGTCCTCAATGAGGTCCTTGATTTCTTTGGCTGCGCCAGCCGCCCGCTGCGCAAGTTGTCGCACTTCGCTTGCCACCACGGCAAAACCGCGCCCCTGTTCACCCGCCCGCGCGGCTTCCACCGCAGCGTTGAGGGCCAAGATGTTCGTTTGGAAGGCAATGGAGTCGATGACGCCCGTGATGTCGGCAATCCGGCGTGAGGCGGCATTGATCTCGTCCATGGTCTGCACCACGCGCCCCATGGCTTCGCCGCCTTGAGCGGCCACGTTGGCCGTGCGGCCCACCAAGCTGGTGGCTTCCGCGGCGGTGTCGGCGGTGAGGCGCACGGAATCGGTGATCTCGCTCATGGTGCCGGTGGTGCGCTGCAGCTGCGCGGCTGTTTCTTCGGTGCGCTGGCTCAGGTCGGTGCTGCCCATGGCGATCTCGGCACTGCCCGTGGCGATGGATTCACTGCTTCGGCTCACCGAGCTGACCAAGCCACTCAGGTTTCTTTGCATCTCCGATAGCGCCTCCAGCAGCTGGCGTGTTTCTCCGCTGCCTTCGATGCGAATTTCTTGGCTCAAGTCGCCGCTTGCCACGACCTCGGCCGCCTGCGCTGCGCGGCGCACCGGTTGGGCCACGCGCTTGGCGATCCAGTCGCTCAAAAAGTACAGCACCAAGCCCCCGCCCAAGGCCGTGCTGCCGAGCAGCCAGCGCGTGAGAGTTTCCGCTTCCTCACCCGCCTTCAGCTCGGTGGCGCTCGACGCCTCGATGCTGCCGCTGAGTTGCTCCATCTCGTCTTCGAGCTTTTTGAATGCCACGTCGAACTCGGGCCGCTTGGCCTTGGCTGCGGCCAAGTCGCTGAAAGCCGTGTCGGCAATGGCTTTGGCCAAACTGCCATAAGCCTGAAGCGCAGGCCGCACGGCCTTGACCGCAGCTTGGGTGTCGCTTTGGAGGGGTAGCTCCGAGAGCTCACGCAAAGCCCCGTTGAAGGTTTCCAGGTGCTCCTTCAGTTCGGCATCCACGGTGGCCTTGGCATCTGCCGCGCCCTCACTGCCGGACAGGAGGGCGGACAGCACGTCGGAGCGAAGAGCGTCGTGCATCATGTCGGCTTGCATTTGCAAGCGCAACGCAGTGGCATTCATGACGATGCGTTTCTTTTGAGCCACCAGTCGTTCCGCCGAGGCGAAGCCGACGCCGCCCACCAGCAGCACGAAAAAGAGGGCGGCCAAGCTGGCCAGCCAAAGTTGCCTGCGAATGCTCATGTTTTAGAACTCCCGTTTGAAACCTAAAGTGACCAAGCGCTCGCGCGGCCTGCTCCCGCTGCGCGCGAGCGAACCGTCGAGGGTCCAGCCCTCTGCCAAGCGCCACCGCATGCCGACACCGAGGCCCGGCCGCTGGCCGGCCTCGCTGAAGAGCTCAACGCCAGCGTCGATCGAGTCACTGAGGTTCCGCTCGGCCAGCAGGGCCCAAAAGCTGGACGAACGCCGCTCGGACCGGCTGTAGCTCCGGCCGAGGTTGCCATGCAAAGTCCAGCCATCGCCCAAAGGCTGCTGAAGGGCCAAGAGGGCGCTCACGCCATCCCATTCGCGGGGCGAAGCGCGCCCTTTGCTCCAACTGGTGCCCCAAGCCAAGGTCAAGGACGGGCCGCCGGCGTCGGCTTCCCAAAGTCCTGTTTTGCCGCCCAAGCCCACGCTGTTGCTTCGCTCACCGCCTAGGCGTTCTTGGGCGACGTTGACGGCCAGTTGGGACCGAAACCCCAAGCCGCAGCCCACTTGGGTGGCCGCGCTGCGGCTGCGCGCTTCTCCAGGAACTCGTGCTTGCGCTGCGACGGACTCCCACTCGCAGGCTTTTTGCTCCAAGATGCCGGCGTCCTCCGTGATGAACGGTCGCCCTGCTTGCGCTGGCAACAAGACGAGCGCTGCCATAGCGGCGAGTAGCTTATTCATGAGATCTCCCTGGGGCCGCGACGATGCTGCTCCGAAGTTGTTACAAATGCAAGGCGCCTAAACTGGAAAGACACCCCAGGAAAACCACATGGCCGGTTTGCGCTCCGACTCCCCCCGACCCACCGACATCACCCTCCACCAAGCCAGCCAGCGCTTGGAAGTTAGCTTCGACGACGGTGCCTGTTTTCAGATTCCGTTCGAATTGATGCGCGTCTACAGCCCATCGGCTGAGGTGCAGGGCCACAGCCCGGAGCAGGCGGTGTTGCAGGTGGGCAAACGCGGCGTGGGCGTTACGGCACTGGAGCCCGTGGGCCACTACGCGCTGCGCCCCACCTTCAGTGACGGCCATGAAAGCGGGCTGTTCAGCTGGGATTACCTCTACCACCTTGGGCGCGACGAAGCCAAGCTCTGGGCCGATTACGAAAGTCGACTGGCTGCGGCCGGCGCCAGCAGGGACAAGCCATGACGCAAACTCACTTTGGTTTCAAGCAAGTCGATGAGGGCCAGAAGGCGAACCTGGTGAAGGGCGTCTTTGATGGCGTCGCCAAGAACTACGACCTCATGAACGACCTGATGTCGGGCGGCTTGCACCGGGCTTGGAAGGCTTACACGGTGGCGGTGGCCGACTTGCGCGGCGGCGAGCAGGTGTTGGACCTGGCTGCAGGCACCGGCGACCTCACCAAAGCCTTTGCCAAGAAGGTCGGCCCACGGGGCCTGGTGCTGCACACGGACATCAATGAAGCCATGCTGCGCGAGGGGCGCAATCGCCTGCTCGATGACGGCGTGCTCACACCCAGTTTGCTGACGGACGCCGAGGCTTTGCCCTTTCCCGACCAGCGCTTTGATTTGGTCAGCGTGGCCTTTGGGCTGCGCAACATGACCCACAAGGACCGCGCATTGGCCGAGATGCACCGCGTGCTCAAGCCGGGCGGGCGCCTTTTGGTGCTGGAGTTCAGCCAAGTCGTGCAGCCGCTGCGCAAGGCCTATGACTGGTACTCCTTCAACATCTTGCCCAAGCTGGGTCAGATGGTTGCCGGAGACGCCGAGAGCTACCGCTACCTTGCCGAGAGCATTCGCATGCACCCCGACGCACCGGCGCTCAAGGCCATGATGAAAGAGGCCGGTTTTGGCCATGTGGACGTTCATCGCCTGACCGGCGGCGTGGTCGCACTTCATGTGGGAATTCGTTGCTGAGTGCCTTGCCCTGCAAGGCTGCGGGCATGCCCAGTGTGTAGACCCCCGCTGGCTATACTGAATTCGCCCATTGCCGAGCCCTGAACGCCCTAGGGGCCGGCCTTTTTTCGGCGCCGTGACGGCCTCGTCAAACCCCATTCCACAGCCCACCATGACGATCCCATTCACATCCCCCTCGTTCACTCGTTTGGCCCTCGCGCTGGGCGTGGTCGTATCGCTGGCTGCATGCAGTGGCGGTTCGGGCGACAAGGCCACACAGACGGCCGCCAAGGTGAACAAAGAGGAGATCACGGTCCATCAGATCAACTTCGTGCTGCAGCGCCAGCAAGGCCTGAAGCCCGAGCAAGCGGAAGCGGCAGGCAAGCAAGTGCTGGAGCGCTTGATCGACCAAGAGCTGGCTGTGCAAAGGGCCGAAGAACAAAAGCTAGACCGCGACCCGCGTGTGGTGCAGCAGTTGGAAGCCGCCAAGCGCGAGATCTTGGCGCGGGCTTACATCGACAAGGCGGGCGAAGCCGCCGCCAAGCCCACGCCCGAAGAAATCAGCACCTATTACGCCGCCAACCCGGCACTGTTTGCGGAGCGCCGCATCTACAGCTTGCAGGAGATCTCGATCGAGGCCAAGCCGGAGCAGATCGACGAGCTCCGCGCCAAGCTGGCTGCTGCCAAGAATCTGCCCGAGTTCTTGGAGTACCTGAAAGCCAACGACATTCGTTTTGCTGGCAACCAAGCCGTGCGCGCTGCCGAGCAGTTGCCGCTGGCCAGCGTTGCCACCCTGGCGCAGCTCAAGGACGGGCAGTCCTTGGTGACCCGCACGCCCACCGGCATCCAGGTTCTTCTGCTGGCTGGTTCGCGCAGCCAGCCCGTCACGCAAGAGCAGGCCACGCCCTCCATCGAAGCCTTTCTGCTCAACCAGCGCAAGAGCGAATTGCTGGTCAAGCACATGAAGGAACTGCGCGACGGCGCCAAGATCCAGTACATCGGCAAGTTTGCGGACAAGGCTGCTGAGGCTGCCAGCGCTGCTGCGCCCATGGCGCCGGTCACCCCCGCTTCGGCCGCCGCGTCTGGTTTGGATGCCAGCGCGATTGGCAAGGGTTTCGGGGGTAAATGATGCTTCGCATAGGGTGGCTCGGCCTGGTCTTCCTCCTTGCCCTGCAGGCAGGCCTGCCCGTCGCGCGTGCGCAGGCGCCCTCGGCGGTGGCGGAGTACCGGCTCGGTGCTGGCGACGTGCTGCGAATCACCGTCTACCAAAACGCCGACCTGTCGCTAGAGGCCCGGGTCAATGAAAACGGCGTGCTGAGCTTCCCTTTGCTGGGGAGTGTGAAAGTCGGCGGCCTGAGCGTGTCGGCGACGGAGCAGTTGATCGCGGAGGGGCTTCGGAGTGGTGCCTTCGTCAAGCAACCCCAGGTCACCATCGTGGTGCTCCAAGTGCGGGCCCACATGGCCAATGTGCTGGGCCAAGTGAACCGGCCGGGGCGCTACCCCTTGGAAACGGCGGGCATGCGGCTCTCCGATTTGCTCTCGATGGCCGGCGGAGCCACTGCGGTGGGCAGTGACTTTGTGGTGGTCACGGGTACGCGCGCCGGCAAGGCATTTCGGACGGAAGTGGACCTCCCTTCCTTGTTTTCCGAGACCAATCGCGGGGCCGATGTCGAGATCCTGAATGGCGATGTGATCTGGGTGGATCGAGTTCGTCAGGTTTACATCTACGGCGAGGTGCAGCGCCCCGGCCCGATGCGTTTGGAGCGCGGTATGACCCTGATGCAAGTGCTGGCCTCGGGCGGCGGCACCACGCCCCGCGGGACCGAGCGGGGCATTCGCGTGCACCGCAAAGACAGCAACGGGCAGGTTCAGGTGCTCCAGCCCAACATGGATGCGAAGTTGCAAGACGGGGATGTCGTCTACGTCCGCGAAAGCATGTTCTAAGGGCCTGACCCCCCATGAGCTTGAACCAACTCTTTGCCGTGCTGCGCGCGCGCTGGCTGGCGGCACTCAGCGTGCTGTTGGTCGTCATGCTGGGCACTTTGCTGGTGAGCCTCATCCTCGACAAGCAGTACGAGGCCACGGCCAGCGTGGTCATTGATGTGAAGCCAGACCCTCTGTCAGCGCTGGCGTTCGGCGGCATGAGTGCCCCGAGCTTCATGGCGACGCAGGTTGACATCATTCAAAGCGATCGGGTGGCGCAGCGTGTGGTGCGCAACGCCAAGCTGACCGAATCGCCCCAGGTCCGCATCGCTTGGGAGCGGGCCACTGGCGGCAAGGGGGCCATCGAGACTTGGCTGGTGGACACCTTCAGGAAGTCGCTCGATGTGCGGCCTTCGCGCGAGTCGAACGTGGTGGCCATCACCTACCGGGCCAACGACCCGCAGTTTGCGGCCGGCATGGCCAATGAGTTCGTGAAGGCCTACATCGACACCGCGCTCGAACTGCGTGTGGAGCCCGCCCGCCAGTACAGCAGCTTCTTTGAGACCCGCCTGAAAGAAGCCCGGGCCGAGGTTGAACGCACGCAAACGGCCCTCTCGCAGTTCCAGAAGGCCAAGGGCATCGTGGCCACCGACGAGCGTTTCGACGTCGAGAACAACCGCCTGAACGAGCTTTCGTCGCAGTTGGTGGCGCTGGAGGCTTTGGCCGGCGAGTCCACCAGCCGGGAGGCGCAGGCTTTGGGCGGTGGCGGCGACAAGCTGCAGGAAGTGTTCAACAACCCCGTGGTGGGCGGCCTGCGCAGCGATGTGGCGCGCGTGGAAGCCAAGCTTCAAGAGCTGAGTGCGCGCCTTGGCGACAAACACCCGCAAGTGGTGGAAATGAAAGCCAGCCTGAGCGAGTTGCGCCAGCGCATGGAGCAGGAGATCAAGCGCACCACGGGCGGGGTGGCCGTGACGGGCAGCATCAACCGCCAGCGCGTCGCTCAAGTGCGCGCCGAGTTGGCCGCGCAGCGCACCAAAGTGCTGCAAATGAAACAGACCCGGGACGACGGCACGGTGCTGGTGCGCGATGTTGAAAACGCCCAGCGCGCCTTCGACGCCGTGTTTGCCCGCCTCAACCAATCCAGCCTCGAAAGCCAAGCCACACAAAGCAATGTGAATTTGCTGAACGCGGCCGTTGCACCCCTGGAGCACGCCAGCCCCAAGTTGGCCCTGAACATGGTGATGTCCATCCTCATCGGCCTGATGCTCGCGCTGGGCACCGCCATGGTGTTGGAAATGCTGGACCGGCACGTGCGCACCGAGGAAGACATCAGCCTTGCGCTTGGCGTTCCTGTCATCGGTGAGCTGTGCGGCCCCAAAGGTCCGGCCAAGCGGCGGTTTGCGGCGCTGGGCTTTTCGCGCTCTGCCAAGGCCCTGACATGAGCGAGCCCGTGAACAGCGTTTCCACCACCGTCCACGATCGTTCCATCGGCGACATCATTGCCGAGCTGCGCACGCTCAGTGCCGAGCAGGTCGCGCAAATCCTTAAACACCAGCAAGACCACGGGGTTCGCTTTGGCGACGCCGCTGTGGCGCTGGGCTTGGCCAACGCGGACGACATCAATTACGCGCTGAGCCAGCAGTTCCACTATCCCTATGCGCCGCACGAGCTGAACCAACTCAGCGCCGAGTTGGTGGTGCTGGGACAGTCGTTTGGCGAACAGGCGGAGCGCTTTCGGGCCCTGCGCAGTCAAATCATCATGCGTTACTTTGGCGAGCCGGGCTCCGGGCCCCGCGCCTTGGCCGTGGTGAGTGCCGATCACGGCGACGGGAAGTCCTTCGTGGCCGCCAACTTGGCGGTGTCCTTGGCCCAGGTGGGCGGCAAAACCCTGCTGATTGACGCCAACCTGCGCAAGCCCCGGCAGCATGAGATCTTCAAGCTGGAGGGCAGCGCGGGGCTTTCCAACATCTTGGCCGGGCGAGCCGAAGCGGCGGCGGTGCGCCCCATTGCGGCGGTGCCTGGCCTGTGCGTGCTGCCGGTGGGTGTCACGCCGCCCAACCCGGTCGAGCTGGTGGAGCGCCCGGCCTTCGGGCTGCTGCTGCGCGAGCTGGTGTCCAAGTTCGATCACGTGATCGTGGACACGCCGGCGGCGCTCAGTGGCTCGGATGCCAGCGTCATTGCGGCGCGTTGCGGTGGTGCCCTTTTGCTGGCCCGCAAGAATCACTCGCGGCTGGCCGAGTTGCATGCCTTGACGGAGTCGTTGCGCCAGTCGTCGGCCAAATTGGTCGGCGCTGTGGTGAACGACTTCTGAGCCGAGCGCCGCTGATGTTGGCGCAGGCGACCGCTCCCGACGCAACGCGTACAGCCGGCGCCCCCCCATGGCCGCCGGCGCTGTTGGCGCTGCTGGCCGTTGGCTTTGCGGTGCTCTACCTGCCAACCTATTTCTTGTTGTCGAAGACGGTTTGGCCGAGTGATGAGCAAGGCCACGGACCCATCATCTTGGGCGTGGCCGCTTGGCTGCTGTGGCGCTTGCGCGCTGACTTGCTCGCGGCCCCTCTGGCGCCTGTGCCGCTGCTCGGTTGGCCGATGCTGCTGGTGGCCTTGTGCTTCTACGCCTTTGGCCGCTCGCAAGACATCTTGTTCTTCGAGGTGGGTTCGCAAATCTTTGTCTTGATCAGCATCGTGCTGATCTTTCACGGCTTGCGCGGGCTGCGAATTGTTTGGTTCCCGCTCTTCTTCCTGCTGTTCATGGTGCCGCTGCCGGATGTCTTGGTGACAGCCGTGACCACGCCCTTGAAGTCAGCGGTGTCTGCCGTGGCGAGCCAGTTGCTGTACTGGCTCGGCTACCCCATTGGGCGCGCCGGCGTCATCCTGTCGGTCGGGCCCTATCAGCTCTTGGTGGCCGATGCCTGTGCCGGCCTCAACAGCATGTTCACGCTGGAGGCTTTGGGCCTCCTGTACATGAACCTGATGAACTACACCTCGGCCGCTCGCAACATCACTTTGGCGGTGCTGCTGGTCCCGATTTCCTTTGCCGCGAACATCGTGCGCGTGATGATTTTGGTGCTCGTCACCTATCACTTTGGCGATGCCGCCGGGCAAGGCTTTGTGCACGGCTTTGCCGGCATGGTGCTCTTCCTGGTGGCCTTGGTGTTGATGCTGGTGGTGGACAAACTGCTGAACTGGGTCTTTCCCCGCCAACGCCAAACTCAGGCCAAGGCCACGGCATGAACACGCGCTTCGTTTCGGCCGTTTTGGTGTTGGTGTGCGCCCTGGCCAGTGCGGCGGTGGCGCACGTTTGGCGGCCCACCCGCCACTTGGCCGATGAAGTGGGCAAGCCGAATCTCGACCTGCTATTCCCCAAGCAGTTTGGCGCTTGGACCGAGGACACGCGCATGCCCGTGGTGCTGCCGGCGCCCGATGTGCAGGCCAAGCTGAACGCCATCTACAACGCCGTTTTGTCTCGTGCCTACATTGGGCCGGGCGGCACGCGCATCATGTTGTCGGTGGCTTACGGGGGCGACCAGTCGGACGGCACCCGGGCGCACCGTCCTGAGGTTTGCTACCCGGCCCAGGGCTTCGCCATTGCCAGCAACCGCACCGAGCTCCTCGATTTGGGTGCCGCCGAGCCGCTGAAGGTTCGCCGCCTCGAGGCCCACCTGAACCCCCGCCACGAGCCCATCACGTATTGGGTGATGGTGGGTCACGATGTGGCAACGAGTTCCACCGAGCAGAAGCTGGCGCAATTGCATTACGGCGTGCGCGGCATGATTCCCGATGGGCTCTTGATTCGGGTGTCGTCCATCGACCCCGAGG
This sequence comes from Burkholderiales bacterium, assembly GCA_046317675.1. GTDB lineage: Bacteria > Pseudomonadota > Gammaproteobacteria > Burkholderiales > Burkholderiaceae_C > Inhella. The sequence continues at coordinate 16,477 of JBKCVH010000145.1, read as the reverse complement.
CCGCGCGTGCCTTTGCCATTCACGACCAATTCCTGCGCGACCTGAAGGCCGCCAGCAGCGCCGAAACCCGTTTGCGCTTGTTCGGACAGGCCAAGGCGGGGGCATGACGGCCAAGGCCTTCGGTCGCTGGCGGCAGGGGGCGGCTGGCGGCTCGTCCAGTCTGGCGCCATCGCGGCGAGGCAAGCCTTGGGCTGGCCTTTGGGTCATGCTCCTGGTGCTGCCCTTGGCGCTTTTGGCCGGTTTGGTGGCGGGCACCGGCTCGAAGACCCTTTTCGTGCTGGTCCTCGGTATGGTGCTGGCCCCTTGGGTGCTCTTGATGCCCTCCACCTGGCTGCTGGCTTTGCTGCTCGCCATGGCCACCGTGGGGGCCGGTTGCTTGCAGTACTTCGGGCGCATCAGCCAAGCGCACTGGATTCCGACCCTGCTGTTGGCCGTGATGATGCTGCGCATCCCTTTCGATGCGCTGCGGGCCCGAAGCGGTGGCGATGAACCCGTGCGCATCGGGGGCCTGTCGGCGGTGTTGATGGCCTTTGTGCTGGTCTTTCTGGCCTCTGCCGCCATCAATTTGGTGGCGCCCATGCAGTTCTTGGTGGGCCTGCGGCATTACGTGTTCCCGCTGGCCTTGGCGGTGGCCGTGGTGCAGGCGCGAGCCGACCCGCGCTTCTGGGCTGGCGTGTTGCGCGGCATTCCGTGGTTGATGGTGTTGCAAGTGCCGCTGTGCGCATACCAATACCTCTTCGTTGGGCGCGCTCGAAGCGAGCAAGCCTTCGGTGCCGTCGGTATCAGTTGGGATGCCGTGGTGGGCAGCTTTGGGGGCAACCCAGAAGGCGGCGGGGCCAGTGGTGCTTTGGCCTTGTTCTTGAGCTTTGGCGTTGCCGCTACCTTGGTGCTGCGCCGCAGCGGTTTGATTGGGCGAGCCCTGGCTGCCGCCAGCTTGCTGGCCTGCGCTTTGTGCGCCTTGATGGCCGAGATCAAGGTGCTGGTGGTGTTCTTGCCCCTGGCTTTGCTGCTCGTGAACCGGCAGCGCATCTTCAGCTCGCCGGTCAGTTTGCTGGGCTGGGTGCTGAGCACGGCACTCTTGACCGTGGTGCTTTTGCAGGCCTACAACTTCATCCATTACGCCAAGCGCTCGGGTGGGCAAAACGCCACCGTGGCCGAGAGCCTCTCCACCAGCATCAAGGCAGAGCGCGACCCGCGCTTCTTCAACCCCTTGACCGGTGAAGTCAGCCGGGGCGGCGCCCTGCTGCTGTGGAGTGACTACAACCTGGGTTCAGCCCTCAGCCCCTACAGCTTGGTGGGGTGGGGGCCGGCCGCCAGCAAGATCAGTACCTTGTTCGGCGTGGGTTCGGCGGCAAAGGGCAAGCGCTTCACGCTGACTACCAGCACCGGATCGCAAATGCTGTGGGACCTCGGGCTCTTGGGCTTGGGCCTCTTTTTTGCCGTGGGCGGCTTCACCGTGCGCCAGGGCTTGCAGCAAGCTCGCCGCTGGGCCGCTTTGCCGGCTGCCGGCGGCGCACCGCCGGTGCAATGGGCGGTGGCCGAGGTGGCGGCGCTTGGGGCTTGGCTTTGCATGGCCGGCGTTTTCTACAACGGTGACGCCATCAATAACCCCGCCGTGCAGGTCTTGCTGGCACTTTGTGTGGGCTGGGTTCTTTGGCTGCATCGGCAGCCGAGTGCTGCCCCAGCCCGCAGCGCATGAACGCGGGCGCCGCCCGCTTTTCGCGCGCGCACACGCTGCAAAGCGCGCGTTGGTTTTTGCTCGGCAAAGTCGCCTCGGCGCTGGCCACACTCGCTTGGTTGGCTTGGGTCACGCGAAGCTTGATGCCCCAGGGGGGCTTCGATAGCTATGTGGCTGCAATGGCCTACCTGGAAACGGCCATCGTGCTGAGCCTCCTCGGCTTGGATTGGCTGCTGATTCGCCACGTGCCGCCTTGCGTCAGCGCAGGCGACGGGTTGGGCCTGCGGCGGCTGCTGCGCCATGCGCTCTTGGCGCGGCTGCTTTGCGCGGCGGGCTTCGGCGCCGTGGCCCTGCTCATGGCCAGCTACTTCAACCTGCCGCCTGTGCTGCAGGCCATCCACCCGGGGCTTCTGATGGCCTTGCTGCTGTCGGAGGCCCTGCTGCGCCTGCTGCGCGACAGCGCGCTCGAAAGCATGGCCGCGCAGGGCTACACGCAGCTGGGCGTTTTGGGGCGCACCTTGTTGTGCTTGGCGGGCGCTGGCCTGTGGGTTGGCAGCGGCCGAGCCGTTGACGTGAACACCGTGCTCGCGCTGGAGCTGGGGGCTTCGCTGCTGATGCTGATCTGTGTGGCCTTTTGGTCGCGCCGGGTCGTCTCGCAGGTGGGCGATGGCGCCCAGGCTGTGGCGCCGCCACTGCGTCAGGCCTGGAAGGCCTGTTGGCACAACTACCAAAGCGCGCTCATCAACTACCCCATGCAGCCCCAGGCCTTGGTGCTGATGGTCAGCTGGTTCGCCACTTCGGCCGTGCTGGAGGCTTTTGGGCTGGTCATGCGGCTCTTTGAGTTGTTGCGCAACTACGTGCCCGGTTTGCTCTTGATGAATGTGCTGCGGCCTCGGCTCATTGGCCGGTATGCCGCAGAGGGCGACTTTCCGAAAGTCGCTGCCGAGGCGCTTTGGATCAGCCGCTGGAGTGCCATCAGCGTGGCGCCCGTCGTGGGGGTGCTGCTGCTTTACGGCGACAGCCTGATGCGCTTGGTTGCCGGCCATGCACCCGAGGGCGCGCACTGGGCCTTGGCCGCACTTTTTGCCACGGCGCTGCTGCGCGTGCACCGGCAAATTGGGCAGGTCTTGGTGAACTGCGTGGGCGCGCCCCACCTGCTCACGCGCATGGCGCTCGTGGCTTTGCTGGCTTGGCCGCTGGGGGTGCTGCTTGCCCTTGCGGGTTGGCCTATCTGGGGCGCGGTCTTGGCTTTGGCCCTCGACGATTTGCTTTGGGTGCTGTTGACGAGTTTTTGGATGCGGCGCGCGGGGTGGCTTTGGCCGAATGGATTGGGCTTCATGCTCGGGCTGTTGGCGCTGGCTGGCTTGGGCGCACTGGCGGTGGGGCAGTTGAGTCTGTTGAGCGGCGCGACTGGCATGGTGCTGGGCAGCATGCTGATCGTGCTGGTCACGCTGGCACCGCTCGCCTTGCTCGGCAAGTTACCGATTCGCTCTTTGGTTCAGGTGCTGCGAGGGTCAGGAAAGTGAGTGCTCCTTTGGCATCCCCCACTCGACGTGTGTTCTTCCTCCTGCGCGACGGGTTGCCAACTTACCGACCTGATGTGGCCATTCTTTTTGGCCAAGAGTTGCCGAAGAAAGGCATTCAGGCTGATCTCTTGGGGCAGCAGGGGCGCGAGGGTTTGGCGTCGGCTGAATGCGATTGGCCCGCAGGCCGAATGAAGATAGAAGGCCGCGACAGCGGTAGCCTATTGGGCGAGCTGTTTCGCCCGATGTGGGACCTGGCTTCGTTCCGTCACTTGCGCGGTTTTCATGACCTCATCCAGGTGCGAGACAAGATCCGCGCTGCACTCATCGCCTTGGCCTTTGCCCGGGTCACGGGCAAGCCCTTCACCTTTTGGATGTCATTCCCAATGGCCTTGGGCTTCCAAGTTCGGGCTGATCAAGTGGCGGCGTCAGCAGGGGCGTTTCGTGCCGTTCCGCACCGCTTGCGAGCCCGCTGGGCAAGCCGCGTCTTTTTCGCCTGGGTTGCCCCTTTTGCCGACCACATCTTTGTGCAAAGCCAAGCCATGCTGGAAATGATGGCCGCACGTGGCATTCCGCGCAGCCGCATGAGCGCTGTACCGATGGGCGTACAGGCCACGGCCCTGGCAGCGGTACGCCCGTTTGAAACTCAACCCGCTGTGCTCCAAGGCCGCCGCGTGGTGGCCTACCTGGGCACGCTGGGCAGCGCGCGCGACCCTAACTTCATGCTGGACGCCTTGCGGCATCTGCGCCAGCAGGAGCCCAAGGCCTTGCTGCTGCTGGTGGGAGATGCCCCGTCTGCCGATGAACGTCTTGGGCTTCGAGACGCCATTGCCGCCAGTGGTTTGGCAGAGCATGTGCACCTCACCGGCTGGCTCCCTCAGCCCGAAGCCTTGCGCTGGCTCGCCTGCGCCGAGGTGGGTTGGAGTCCGGTGCCGCGAGGCCCTTTGTTCGATGTGTCGTCGCCCACCAAGGCGGTCGAGTATTTGGGTCTGGGGCTGCCTTGTGTGGGGAATGACATTCCCGACCAAGAACTCGTGCTGCGTGAAAGCGGCGGGGGCTTGTGCGTACCCATGCAGCCCGAAGCCTTTGCCGAGGCCACGATGCGCTTGCTGGCCGACCCAGCGGCCGCACGCGCCATGGGCCAGAGAGGGCAAGATTGGGTGGCAAAGCACCGAGACTACGCGGTACTGGCTGCCGGCGTGGCAGCGGTTTACCAGCGATTGCTTTCACGCCCATGAGCCGCCCTTGATGAACCATTCTTCCTCGCCGAACGCGCAGGAGCCTGCATGAGCGCACCCCGCCAGCGCTTGGCGCGATGGACTTGGTTTTGGCATCGCTTTCGTTGCATGACGCGCGCGGAGCTGCTGCACCGCGTCCGCCAAGCGGCGCTCGCCCCCTGGCGTCAGCACCGTGCGGCGGAGGCGGTTCCGGCACCGCAGTGGCAGGAGGGCGCGCAATGGGTCCTGACGCCTGCTGTCGACCCCCAGCCTTACCTTGACGAGGCAGCGCGCATCGCAGCTGGCAGCGTGCGTTTGTTCGAGCAAGAGCGCTTCAACGTGGGCGTGAGCCCGGACTGGCTGCAATGCCCGCTGACCCAAGTCCGTTCCCCCTTGCTGCCGCAGCGCCGCTTGCACATCAGCGACCGCAAGCAGGTGGGCGACATCAAGTACCTTTGGGAGCTGAACCGGCACCTGCACTGGGTGACGCTGGCCCAAGCCTGGGCACTCGCCGCCGATGACTCCCTTCTGGAGCTGTTGCGCACCCAGCTGGCAGGCTGGCTGCAGCAAAACCCTGCGGGCCTTGGCGTCAACGCCAACAGCAGCCTGGAGGCCGGGATTCGGCTTCTCAACTGGTCCGTGGTCTGGCAGTTGTGCGGCGGCGCTGAGGGCCCCCTGCTGCGCGGCCACGAGGCCTTGCGTTTGCAGTGGGTGCAGGCCATTTACCGGCACATCAACGGCATCGCGCGCCACTATTCAAGGCATTCGTCGGCCAACAACCATTTGGTGGGTGAGCTTTGCGGCGTTTACGTGGCCAGCCGCTGCTGGCCGTTTTGGCCTCAGGTGGTCGAACTGGGAACGCAGGCCCGCTTGGAGCTCATCGAGCAGGCGGCTCTTCAAATCCACTCCGATGGTGTGCCGGCCGAGCAAGCCTTTGCCTACGCCGGGAACTTGTTCGACTACTTCTTTGTGGCCGAGCGCTGTGCCGCTGCGGCCCAAGAGCCCATGCCGGCGCCCTACGGCGAGCGCCTGGATGCGCTGGCTGGCTTTGCCCAAGCCCTGCTGGGCGGCAGCGGCCAAGCACCACCGGCTGTGGGCGACGCCGATGGCGGCGAGGTGCTGTGCCTGGACCCGCGTGGCGGCCCTGAGCCCTTGCTCCTGCTGGCCCAAGCCCACGCCGCTTGGCGGGGTGTGCCGGTGCCGGAGAGCTGGCCGCACGTGGCGCCCGACCGCTTGGCTTGGCTGGGCCTGCCGCCGCCGCCGAGGGCGAGCGCGAGCTACTTGCCCGCTGCACGCATGGACTTCCCCTTGGGTGGCTACCACCTGTTTGGCAGCCAGACGGGTCAAGCCGATGAAATCCAAGGCGGCATCGATGTCGGGCCCCTGGGCTACCTTGCCATTGCCGCCCACGGCCATGCCGATGCCCTGCAGGTGTGGCTCACGCTGGGGGGGCTCCCGCTGCTGATCGACCCCGGCACCTATGCCTACTGGGCTGAACCTGAGTGGCGCGACTACTTCCGGGGCACCCGGGCGCACAACACCCTGAGCGTGCTGGGCCGAGACCAAAGCCAGAGCGGCGGGCGCTTCATGTGGAGTCGCCATGCCAAGACGCGGCTGCTGGCCCTGGACCGAAGCCCGGAAGGCCGGCTGCACCTGCGAGCGCAGACCGACGCCTATGCCCCGCTGTTCCACGAGCGAACGCTCAGCTTTGATCAAGTGCTGTGGCGCGTCATCGTGACCGACCGCTTGCCTGCGCCGGCACCCGCCGCTTTGCATTGGCACCTCGCGCCCGGTTGGCAAGTGCGGCTGGAGGGCGACAGCCTGCACGCCCACCAAGGCCGTTGGCGCGTGCTCTTCCATGTGGAGGCCGATGGGCCTGGCGAGTTGAGCCTGGTTCAAGGTCAAACCGAGCCCCCGCTGGGTTGGTGCTCCAAGGCCTATGGCCACAAGGAGCCGAGCCCTTGCCTGCGCTGGCAAGGCACGGCACAGCAGTGGAAAACCACCGTCGAAATCCGAACCCTCAGCGCATGACTTCAGCGAACCCCACCCGCATTGAAATGATGGGCTGCTGGATCGACAACCTCAGCATGGAGGAGACGCTGTGCCGCGTTGACGACTTCATTCGCTCCGGCTTGCCCCACCAGCATGTGGTGGTGAACGTGGACAAACTCGTCAAGGCGCAGCACGACGAGGAGCTGCGCCGCATCATCAATGGCTGTGCCTTGATCAACGCCGACGGCATGCCCGTGGTGTGGGCCTCGCGCTGGTTGGGGAAGCCGCTCAAGGAGCGCGTGGCCGGTGTGGACCTGTTTGAGGCGCTCATGCAGCGCGCCGCCCAAACGGGTTGGCGCATCTACCTGCTCGGGGCGCGTGAGGAGGTGGTGAGCACCGTCAAAACGCTCTACGAGGCCAAGTACCCTGGCCTCACGGTGGCCGGCGCGCGCAATGGCTACTGGAAGGCGGAAGAAGAGGCGGCGGTGGTGGCCGCCATTGAGCAGGCCCGGCCCGACATTCTTTTTGTGGCGATCAGTTCGCCCAAAAAGGAGCAATTCCTGGGGCGCTACCAAGCGCAAATGAAGGTGCCCTTTGCCATGGGCGTGGGTGGAACTTTTGACGTGGCGGTGGGCAAGGTCAAGCGCGCGCCGCTTTGGATGCAGCGCAGCGGGCTGGAATGGTTTTTCCGCTTCCTGCAAGAGCCGCGCCGCATGTTCCGCCGCTACTTCATTGAGGACATGGCCTTTGCCGGCTTGCTGTGGCGGGAATGGCGCCTTGGTCGCTCGGCACGAGCGCCTGGCGGGGAGCGCTAGCCATGTGCGGTGTCGTGGGGTTTTTGAGCCCCGTTGGAATGACCCCATCGACCGAGGCCCGGCAGGCGGCGCTGGCAGCCCTGCGCCATCGCGGGCCAGACGGTAGCGGTGAGGACTTGATCGACTGCGGCATGCACCAGCTTTGGCTGGGGCACCGGCGGCTGGCCATCCAAGACCTGAGCGAAGCCGGCGCGCAGCCCATGACGAGCCGCGACGGGCGCTGGCGGATCAGCTTCAACGGCGAGATCTACAACCACCTGGAGCTGCGCCGGGAGCTGCCCGGCCCGTGGCGGGGTCACTCCGACACGGAAACGCTGGTGGAGGCCCTGGCGGCCTGGGGCTTTGAGCGCACCTTGCCCCGCCTGAACGGCATCTTTGCGCTGGCCGCTTTCGACCGCGAGCAGCAGAGCCTGCAACTGGCGCGCGACCCCTTTGGCGTCAAACCCATTTACTTCGCCGAGACACCGGCAGGGCTGGCCTTTGCCTCCGAGATTCGTGCGCTGGCCGCCCTCACTGGCCCCTGCTTTGAGCTGGACCGCGACGGCTTGGCCAGCTTCCTGAGCTTGCGCTTTGTGCCCTCGCCCAGCACCTTGCTGGCCGGCCTGCAGCGGCTGCCGCCAGGGCATTTCAGCCGCTGGCACATCGGCACCGGGCTGCCGCGAGAAACGCGTTGCTACGTCGAGCCGGTCGCCGCGCCCTTTCAAGGCAGCTTGGCTGAGGCCTCGGAGGCGTACCGGCGCCTCTCCAAAGCAGCCATTCGGCGCCAGCTCCTGTCCGATGTGCCGGTGGGGGTGCTGCTGTCGGGCGGCATCGACTCGGCTCTTGTGGCCGCCATGGCCGTGGAAGCGGGGCAGCGGCCCGCCGCTTTCACGGTGGGGTACGAGGCGGGCGGCGTGGCCGATGAAGTGGCCGATGAAGTGGACGAAGCGGCCGAGACGGCCCGCCTGCTCCAACTGCCGCACCACGTGGTCCGGCTGGATGCCGAGGGCCTCTGGAACGCCTTGGAGCTGGCGGTGGGCGCCACCGAGGAGCCACTCGTCACGCCCTCGGCCTTGCCCATGTGGGCGCTTTGCCAGAGGGCTCGGGAGCAGGTCACCGTGGTGCTCACAGGGCAGGGCAGTGACGAGCTCTGGGGCGGCTACCGCCGCTACCAAGGCGAGCTGATCCGGCGCCTGCCCGGCTTTCAAACCGCCATCGGCTGGGCGGCCCCTTTGCTTCGGCGCTGGCCCCGCGTGCCCGATGCCGTGCTCCGCAGCGCCGCTTCGGCACCGATTGCCGACACCGCCTTGCGTTTTGAGAGCGCCTATGCCGTGTTCTCCAGCAGCCAACGGCAGCGCTTGCTCGGCATGGCGCAAGCGCCGCAAGCCTTGGCGGCCATTCGCACCTGGCTGCGCTGGGCGCAAGCCGGCCGCGCGCTGACGGGCGCCGAGCAAATGATGGCCATCGACACCCGCCTCGGGCTGGCCGACGACCTCTTGCTGTACGGCGACAAGATCAGCATGGCGCACAGCCTTGAAGCCCGCGTGCCGCTGCTCGATACCGAACTCGTCGCCCTCGTGGAGTCCATGCCGGCCCACTTTCGGCTGGCGCTGGGCCGCACGAAGATCGTCCACAAGCACATGGCAGAGCGCTACCTGCCCCGGGCGATCGTCGACCGCCCGAAGAAGGGCTTTGAAGTCCCCATTGCCACTTTGCTGCGCGGTGCCTGGCGCGAGCGCGTGGAGGGCGCCCTTTTTGACCAAGGCGCTCTGGAGCGCCTGCACTTGGAGACGGCTGAAGTGCGGCAGCTTTGGGCTGAACACCAAAGCGGCTTCCGCGACCACGCTCGGCCCCTGTTTGCCTTGCTGGGGCTCACCGTGTGGCGGCGCCAGCTCGCGTCGAGCATTCAATGAGCCAGCAAGTCTGGATGCTGGGCACGGCGCCCACGGGGCAGGGGGGCATTGCCTCGGTGTTGCGGGAGTACGCCGCCGCCGGTTGGTTCGATGAAGGCGCCGTGCGGCTGCTCGTTACCCACCATGACCGCAGCCGCTGGGGGCGTGTGGGGCCGGCCCTGAGCGGCTTGGTGCGCTTGGTGTGGGCCTTGGCCCGAGGGCGGGTCAGCCTCCTTCATGTGCACGTCTCGCATGGCGCCAGCTTCTGGCGCAAGTTGCTGCTGTGCTTGCCCGCCTTCTTGCTGCGCGTGCCGGTGCTGGCGCACCTGCATGGCAGCGACTTTGAGCCGTTTTACGCCGAAGGGGGCGCCCTGCGCCGAGCCTGCCTGCGCTTCATGCTGCGGCGCAGCTTTCGGGTGCTGGCGCTGTCCACGCAGTGGTGCGACTGGGTGCGCTCGGTGGAGCCCCAAGCGCGGGTGCAGCTGATGTTCAATTCGCTGCAAGGGCTCTCGCCCGAGGCGGCAGCGCTCGAACCCGCAGAGTGCCCCACGGCGCTGTTTTTGGGCCGCATCAGTGAACGCAAGGGGAGCTTCACCCTTCTGCAAGCCTTTGCTCAAGTGGCCACCCGCGTGCCCAGTGCGCGCCTCGTCGTGGGGGGCGATGGCGAGGTCGAGCGCTTCAAGGCGGAGTGCCAGCGCCTGGGTTTGAGTGAGCGCGTGGACGTGCTCGGTTGGATGGACGGTGCCCAGAAGCAGGCCCTGTTGCGCGACGCTTGGCTGCTCGTGCTCCCCTCCCACCGCGAGGGGCTCCCGATGGCGATTCTGGAAGCCCTGGCGCAGGGTCGGCCTGTCATTTCCTGCCCGGTGGGCGGCATTCCGGAGGCCGTGGTGGCAGGTGCGACCGGCCTCTTGGTGCCGCCTGGCAACGTGCTTGCGCTGGCTGAGGCTTTAGACCAGCTCTTGAGCGACCGGCCCTTGGCGCGCCAGATGGGCGTTGCCGCGTTGGCGCACTTCCAAGCGCGCTTCTCGCACCGCGCCAACTTGCCGCAATTGCTCGCCCTCTACCGCGAAGCAGGCGCCAGCCGCCTGCCGCCCCTGCGCTATTTGTAGAGCCCGACGCTGCGTTGGTCGAAGGTGATCGGCGCGCCACCATTGACGACCACGCGCAGTTCGCTGCCATTGGTGGTGACGGTGACCGGCACGTCGCGGCAGCCCTCACGAATGACCGTGAGCGCCACAAAGACTTTGCTGGGTTCGCTAACTTTGTACTGGGCGCGGAACTGCGGGCTGGCGCCGTTTTCGGGCGCAATCGGGAAGCCTGCCTCGGTGCTGATTTGGCCGCTCGGTGCATGGAAGCTCAGGCAGGCCGACTGCCCGCCCTGGCTGACTTGGACACGACCTTGCCCCGGCAGCAGCGGAGCCACCGGGAACTGGTGGTTCAGCTCCCAGCTCAGTGGGCGGTTGGCCGTGGCCCAGTCGTAAACGAGCAGCACCCGTTCGCTTCGGTTGTAGGCGAGGCTGCGCACGGCGTTGTCCAGCAGCGCGGTCCAGGTGAGGGCGCTCGGGTCGCGGCCGCGGTAGGCGCGGCTGGCGTCGCCCGTGCTGACGGCCCAGGTGCCGTCGTCGAAGAAGTTCAGCAAGCGGCCGCTGGGGTCTTGCGCAAACACAGGCTTGCCGGGAGCCTTGGGGTTGCTCACGGGCTCGGCTTGCCCGATGCCGCCATCGAAGGTCAAGGCGTTCTTGAACCGGGTGGCACGGGTGACGGCCGCATGGTGCGGGCTTTGGTACCAGGGGTAGTAGCCGCCGCTGATCAACAAGTCTTGGCCTTTGACGCGAAACACGTAGCTGTTTTGGTCGGCATGCCCGTGGTTGAGCGCACCGAGGGGGCTGGAGCGAAAGAAGACGCTGCTGCGCTGGGGGTCTTGGGTGCTGCTGTGAATGGCGGTGTGGCCGACGTCCTCAAACACATAGCTGTTGCTGGAGGGCGCTGCGGCGCTGGGCCGGGCGGCCAGGAGTCCACGCATCATGAAGTGCTCAGGCCCCAAGGCGTAGCGCGGCGTCACATTGGCAGGCAGTTGCCGCCAGTACCACTCTTGGGCCGGGTTGCGGGTGAGGTCGGCCAAGAGCCGGTAGCCATCAAAGCCAATTTGCTCGTAGTGGCTGGTGTTCTCCACGTCGTCGCCAAAGGCGGTGCGGCTGCGGCCCGTGTGGGCTGTGAAGGCAAGCATGTTGTCGCCCAGCCTTGACACGGCGGGCAGGTGCGCGATGTTGGCGCCGGTGACGAGCCGAAGCGCGGCCACTTGGCGCGGCATGGTGGACAAGGCGTACCAGCCGTAGGCGTCGCCGTTGGCCCAGCCGCCGTTCACGCCCCAGGTGTCGAGGGTGGTGACGAAGGTTTCGTAGGCCGTGGCCAATAGGGCCTGGGCTTCCGGGAAGTTGGGATGCCCCACCACATAGAGCAGCGCCTCGGTGGCATAGCCCGAGGCCGTGATTTGGTGGGAGTCGTAGGGAATGCCGTTGAGCGAAGCGAACTTGCCCACCACGGCTTGCAAGCGAACGCGCAAGTTGGCGGCCAAGGCGGCCGCCTCGGCGCTGCTGAGTCGGTGCCCGAGCAAGTCCCAGCCTTGGGCGAGGCCCAGGAGCACCTCGTAGTTGGCTTGGTCGTTGTTGTCGTCGCTGGTGGCGCCCGTGGGCGACCAGTTGATGAGGCTGCGCAAGCGGGTCAGGGCGGCGGCTTCGCTGGCGCTGTTGCTGCGGAAAAGGGCGGCATAGCCGAGGGCTTCGATGGCTTGGCGTTCTGCCTCGGCCGCTTTTCTCAAGGCCTGCGCGCTCGTGTAGGCGCGCAGGCTGCTGATGGTGCCGCCGCTGGTGCTGCCATCGGGGTTGGCGGAGAGCGGCTGGCTGCGTGCTTCATCGGCCCGCGCCATGAAGAGGGCATAGCCTGCAGCCGCCTCCCCGGTGCTGGCGCGGCTGACCACCGTGGCCAGGCTGACGCCGCCGGGCAGCAAGCGCGGCCGGGGCTTGGCGCTGGCACGGCTCACCACCAGCGCTGGGGCAGGCACCGTGTTGAGGTCTGCGCCGGCCGCGATGTCAAAGCGGCGTGCGGCGCTGCTGCGCAGCACGCCGCCCCGGTCGGTGTAGCTGACGGACCAGCTGTAGCTCCCGGCGGTCAGGTTTCGGTTGCCGATCAAGCTGCGGGAGAAGCTGGTGTTGTGGCTCTCCACGACCGCGTTGGTGGTGGCATTGCGCAGCGTGAAGACAAAGGGTTTGCTGGCATCGCGGTTGGCGGGCGAGGTCCAGGCGAAGCCGGGGTTGGCCGTGCGCAGCAAAGCGCAATCGCGCGGAGACAGGCGAAACTGCGTCCAGACATCGGGGTTGGCAATGAAGTCCGTCCGGGTGGGCGCGGTGCAGTTGCTGGCGCTGGGACCCGGAACCCCTGCGCCGGTGAGTTGAACGGGACTGGGAGGCGCGCTGGGCGTGGCTGGGGCGGCAAGCGCTTGGGCGCGCACCGAAGGCCCAGCCACAAGCCCCGATGCCGCAGGGAGCTTGGCCAAGGCAAGCGGGGCCACAGCATCTTGGCCGAGGGGCGTGAGCACACCACTGGAGAACTCCTGGACCACGCGGCCCACGGCAGTGTTGGCGTTGGCCTTGTTGCCGCTGGAACCTGAGCCTGTGCCCGTGCTTGGGCTCGCGGCTGCCGTGCTCAACACGGCCGCTCCTTGGCCCGTTGAAGGCAGTGCGGCTGCCTTTACCTTGGGGGAGGCGCTGCTCGCGGCACTGGCCGCCTCAAGCGGTGCGCTCGCTCCCACATCTGCCGCAAGGCTCTTGACGCCTGAACTGGCGGCACTGGCCGCACTGGCACTTCCCGCTGGGTCACTGGGCAAAGAGCTCGCGCTCGCCGTGCCGGGGCTGCTGGCGCCTTGCCCGCCTCCACAGGCGCTGACGGTCAGAGCCACAAGGCAGAAGGCGCTGGTACGGATGCTGTAGCGCATGGTGCAGACCGTGAGAAAGAGGCAAGGGCGCATTCTGAGCGCATTGCCCCGCCGTGCCCATGGCTTGGGTAAGGCCCTGCGCGACAAGGCGCACGGTCAGCGTGCGCTCAATGGCTTCGCTCAAAGTAGATGAAGGTGCTGCGAGGGTACTGGTGGCGAAACCAGGGCCGCAGCAGCATGCGAGCCGCTTGCCGCGCCTCCAGCCAACCCGAGCCGGCGTTGTAGAGCTTGAAGAAGCTCGGGCGCTTGACGCGCAGACCCGCCTGCGTGCCAAGGCGGACCAAGGACGCGTACTCGAAGGCATTGATGTGCTCCAGCGGAGCCAGCGGCATCATGTCGGTCGCCTTCAAGCTCCCGAGGGAGCCAGAGGCCTTCAACTTGGCGATGGCGCGTTTTGCATCCGGCACGCTGATTTTGATCAAGCCCCCAGGGAGAAGGGCGTTCGAGAGGGTTCGCAAGAGCGGCAAGGGCTCAAGGACATGCTCAAAGACTTGCTCGGTGTTGATGAAGTGAAAGCTGGAGGGCGGAAGCGCCGAGCTGTCGATGAGCGTCAGGCCCAGGGTCTTCGCATGCGCCAAGCGCACCGAGGACAACTCGGAGCCGCTGACTTGGCAGCCAAAGGCCGCCGCCATGCGTGCCCACTCGGCCCATCCAAAGCCGAAGTCATGGAGCTTCAATTGATGTGGCGTCAAGCCAAAGTGCTGAATGACGAATTGCACTTGCTCTGCCAAGTAGCGGTAGTCATGGAGGCTCTGGCTCGCCTGCACGGCCTCGCGTGCAAGCTCGGGAATCCAGTGGTCGTAGATGCGGGCGAGCAGCTCAGCACCCGGGACGTCGAGTTGAAACGAAAAGCTGCAGCCCCGGCAGCGCACCAGCCGGTACTGGAGCCCGGCGGCTGGCAGGTCGGCGCGCCCTTGGTAGTGGTGCTTGAGGTAGGCCTGCAGGCCCTCACTGGCGTAGGGCTCTTGGTGGATGGGCTCAAGGTCTTTGCCTTGGCAAACGGGGCACTCCGTTCGGACCACGAGTGCGGAACTCATGGGATCAAGCGGGCGGCAAGAACGTTCACGATGCGCTCCGCCGAGTGCCCATCCCATAGCCGTGGCCGGCGCCCTGCTTTGCCTTGGCCGAGCAACACCTGCTGGCAGGCCGCAAACACCCGCTCAGGGTCGGTGCCGGCGAGCACATTGCTGCCTTCATCGACCGTGACGGGCCGCTCGGTGCTGTTGCGCAGGGTGATGCAGGGCACGCCGAGGGCGGTGGTTTCTTCTTGAAGGCCGCCGCTGTCGGTCAGCACCAGCACTGCGTCTTTCCAGAGGTGCAGAAAGCTCATGTAGGGCTGCGGCCCCAGCAAGCTCACGTTGGGGCCGAGATCCAGTCCGGCGGCCTCCAGGTTCTTGCGGGTGCGCGGGTGCACCGGGAACACCACGGGAATGTGCTCGGACAGCCGGCGCACCACGCCGGCCACGCGCACCAGGTTCTCAAGACCATCGACATTGCCGGGTCGGTGCAGGGTGACCACCGCGTAACGGCTCAAGCCCCGCTTGATGGCGTCAGTTTCCAGGGCGCTGGTGTCCTGGTGGCTGAGCTTTTCGGCTTGGTAGAGCACGTTGTCGACCATCACATGGCCGACCTCGTAGATGGCCTCTTTGGGCTTGCCTTCTTGCATCAAATGCGCAAGCCCAGACGGTTCGGTGACGAAGAACCAGTCGCTGATGGCGTCGGTCACCAAGCGGTTGATTTCCTCCGGCATGGAGAGGTCACCGCTGCGCAGACCGGCTTCCACATGGGCCACGGGAACGCCGGCCTTCTTGGCCACGATGGCGCAAGCCAGGGTCGAGTTCACATCGCCCACCACCAAGCAGCAATCGGGGCGCTGCGCGGCCAACAACTGCTCATAGGCCAGCATGATCTTGCCGGTCTGCTCGGCATGGCTGCCGCCGCCGCAGCCCAGGCGCACATCGGGCTCTGGGATGCCGAGCTCTTCAAAGAAGACCTCGTTCATGTCGCGGTCGAAGTGCTGCCCGGTGTGAATGATTCGAAAGTCCAGCCGCCCATCGGTCTGCATAGCGCGCACCAGGGGGGCGATCTTCATGAAGTTGGGGCGGGCACCGGCCACCAAGTGCAGCGTTGGCTTGTTCATGGTTTGGCATTCTGAGCCTGCGGTGACAATCGCCGCCTCGTTCACGGAGGTCGCTATGAAAGTACTCGTCACCGGCGCTGCCGGTTTTATCGGCATGCATGTCAGCCAGATCCTGCTGGGCCGTGGCGACGAGGTGGTGGGGCTGGACAACCTCAACGACTACTACGACCCGCAACTCAAGCACAACCGCTTGGCCCGCCTCACCGGCAAGCCGGGTTTCCGGTTTGTGAAGATGAGCGTGGAAGACCGCGAGGGCATGGCAGCCCTGTTTGCTGCCGAGAAGTTCGACCGCGTGGTGCACCTGGCGGCGCAAGCCGGTGTGCGCTACAGCCTGGAGAACCCGCACGCTTACATCGACGCGAACGTGCAGGGCTACTTGAACATTCTGGAAGGCTGCCGCCACAACGGCGTGGCGCATTTGGTCTATGCCAGCAGCTCCAGCGTTTACGGCGGCAACGAGCTCATGCCTTTCAGTGAGCATCACAGCGTGGACCACCCGGTCAGCCTGTACGCCGCCACCAAGAAGGCCAACGAGCTGATGGCGCACACCTACAGCCATTTGTTCAAGCTGCCCACCACCGGACTGCGGTTCTTCACCGTGTACGGCCCATGGGGTCGTCCGGACATGGCGCTGTTCCTGTTTACCAAGGCCATCTTGGAGGGCAAGCCCATCAACGTGTTCAACCACGGCAAGATGATTCGTGACTTCACGTACATCGACGACATCGCCGAAGGGGTGGTGCGCATCCTCGACCGTGTTGCCACGCCGGACCCTGACTTTGACCCCAAGACGGCGGACCCAGCGCGTTCCAACGCACCGTACCGCGTGTTCAACATCGGCAACCACAACCCGGTCACGCTGATGGAGTTCATTGAAGCGATCGAAGCGGCGACGGGCCGGGTGGCCGAGAAGAACTACATGCCGCTGCAAAACGGCGATGTGCCGGCCACGCATGCGGATGTGAGCGAGTTGGAGGCTTGGACGGGGTTCAAGCCGGAGATGCCTGTGCCGACGGGTATCAAGAACTTTGTGGCTTGGTATCGGGATTACTTCAAGGTTTGACGGTCGATCGTTAGCTTTGGCTTGGTTGGGCTGGGCTGTTGTTCGGTGCAGCCCGCCGGGTCTCGCCCCGGCAGGCGAGTTCCTTTTGGCTTGATCCAAAAGGAACCAAAAGATCAAGCCCGCACTGCGCTCGCCCCTCGCCTTCGGCAAGGGGTTCCCGGGTTTGCGGCCAAGGCAGGGGTCGGGC
>JBKCVH010000144.1:0-11329 GCA_046317675.1 Burkholderiales bacterium | reverse complement strand
GTCACCACACAGCGCGGCTCCTTGGTGCCGGTGGATGCGCAAGGCGCTTGCCTGGCGCCCGCCATTTGCTGGCCCGACCAACGCCGCGCCACAGTGCTGCCGCGCCTCTCCCCCTTGTGGCGTGCCGCCTTCACGGTGGCCGGCGTGCGCGGCACCATTGACGCGCTGCAGCGCGACGCCGAGCTCAACTGGTGGTCCCAGCACGAGCCCGCCCTGCTGGCGCGCACGCACAAGGTGCTGCTGCTCTCGGGCCTGCTGAACCACCGGCTCACAGGCCGCTTTGCCGACTCCGTGGGCAGCCAAGTCGCTTACCTGCCCTTTGACTACCAACGCCATGCCTGGTGTGGCCCCAAGGCCTGGCAATGGCAGGCGCTGGCTGTGCAGCGCAGTTGGTTGCCCGAGCTACTGCCCGTGGGTGCGCAGCTGGGCGAGCTGACGGCCCAAGCCGCGCTCGCCACGGGCTTGATCGCCGGCACGCCGGTGCTGGCCGGCGCCGCCGACAAGGCCTGCGAGATCCTCGGCGCGGGCGCCCTGTCGCCGCAAGTGGGTGCGCTGAGCTACGGCACCACGGCCACCATCAACCAGACCTTGAACCGCTACGTGGAGCCCGAGCCCTTTGTGCCGGCCTACCCCGCTGCTGTGGCGGGGCACTTCAGTTTGGAGTGGCAAATTGCGCGCGGCTTTTGGCTGGTGAGCTGGTTCAAAGACCAATTCGGTCACCCGGAACGCGCCGCCGCCGAGCAACTCGGCGTGGCCCCGGAGGCCTTGTTCGACGAGCTCATTGCCGACGTACCACCCGGCAGCGAGGGCCTGGTGCTGCTGCCCACTTGGGGCCCTGGCATTCGCACCCCAGGGCCTGAGGCGCGCGGCGCCATCATGGGCTTCCAAGCGCGCCACTCCCGTGCCCACCTGTACCGGGCCATCTTGGAAGGCTTGGCCTTTGCCTTGCGTGAGGGCGGCGAGCGCTTGCAGCGGCGCAGCGGCGTGCGCTTCACCGAGCTGCGTGCCAGCGGTGGCGGCGCGCAGAGCGATGCAGCACTCCAGCTCAGCGCCGATGTATTCCACCTGCCCGTGGCCCGCCCGCACACCCACGAGACCTCGGGGCTGGGCGCCGCCATGGCCGCCGCCGTGGGCCTTGGTCTGCACACCAGCAGCGCAGCGGCCGTGCAAGAGATGACGCGGGTCGCACGCTGGTTTGAACCACGCCCAGAGGCCGTGGCACGCTACGACGCCCTCTACGGCGAGGTTTACCGCCCTCTCTATGGACGCCTGCGCCCCTTGTTCCAGCGCCTGACACGCCTGCCATGAGTCTCTTCGCCCGTTTCGACAGCCAAGTGCTGCGCGTGCCGCCCTTGCACCCAGTGCCCGCGGTGGCGCTGGACCCGCTGTTCGCCCAGCCGCTGCGCGCTTGGTGCGAGGCCTCCCCGCACTTCGACGCCGCACCCGCTCCCCAAGACGCCGCCCAACTCGAAGCCTTCTTGCGCGAACTCGACGGCGACCGACTCCTGCGCAGCCTGAGCCGCGCACAAGGCCTGCTGCTGCGCTTGCGCGTGAAAGCGCAAGACCTGAGGCCGGGCCGCCAGCGCCAAAACGGCGACATCTGGGACTGCGGCTACCTGAGCCTTCAAAGCCTTGCGGCGCTGGAAGCCTTCCAAGCGCGACGCCCCACGCTCATCGTGACCGACCCGATGCCCGAGGCTTCTCTGCTGCAAGCCAAACGCTTGCTAGAGGCCAAGCGGGAAGGGCCTGCGTTGCGTTTGCTGACGCGATTGGCACCCTAAGGCTCCACCAACCAAACGGCAAATCAGGCGCTTCATCGCGCCTTCTCGCACTCCATCGCAAGCGGCTGGAGGCTTGAGCGGGCTTCGAACAAAGTTCAGTCATCGCAGGCCAACAAGGCAGCGACAAAAGCTCTCAAACCAGCCCCCAGGAGAACCGATATGACCACCACCTTCAACACCCGCAGCACCCTGACCCGCATCGCCACCGGCGCCACCCTCGCCGTGATGATCGGCATGAGCCTCTTACCCGCCGCCATGGCCTACAACGCCAGCACTGCGGAAGCCCCAGAGATCACCCGCCTGCCCACCGTGGTGGTGACCGCATCCGGCGCGCAAGAAGTCACCCAGTTCGAAACGGTCTACGTGACCGGCAAGCGCGCTCGCTGAGCTCGGCTCTCTCCCTCGGGGGCTCCGAGAAAAGGCCCGCCAGGCACTGCCTGGCGGGCCTTTGTGTTTGGCGGGGCGCTATCGGTGGAAAGGCGCCGGGGCAAGCAATCGAGATGAAAAGCAGGTGAATCTGCCGCACCGCTTAGGCTGCAAGTCGGTGGACCAAGGCGCAAGTGCAAGCGACCTCAAGCCATTGCCACCAGGCCAAGGCTCACCGCGCAAGACAAGGCCTCGCGCCGCGACAGAATCGGAATTCATGACGCGCCCCATCGCCCCGTTTACGCAGCATTGCCTTGAGTTGCTGGCACCACTCGGGCGCCCGCGCGCCAAAGCCATGTTCGGCGGTGTTGGCCTTTACGTGGACGACCTCTTTGTGGCGCTGATTGCCGACGACACGCTCTTCCTCAAAGTGAGCCCGGCCCACGAGCCGGCCTTTGTGGCCGCCGGGTGCGAAGCCTTCACGTTCACCACGAAGGACGGGCGCAGCATGAGCATGGCCTACCGCACTGCACCCGAAGAGGCGCTGGATTCAGCCGAGGCCATGCGGCCCTGGGCGAGGCGCGCCATGGAGGCAGCCCTGATGGCGGCCAACGCGAAGAAGCGCACCCAGCGCAAGCCTTGAGCCCCTCTGGAGGGGCTGGCGTTCCGCGCCAATCAATCGGGCTTTTCGGCGCTTCATCGCGCGCTTCGGCAAGCCATCGCAGGGCGCTGGTTTCATGGAGCGGCTTGGACCAAAGTCCACCCATCGCAAGCCCAAACGCCTCGGCCAAAAGCCCGAACCCAAGCCCCAAACCAAGCCTCAACCCAAGCCCCCAGGAGAAGCACCATGACCACCCACTTCAACACCCGCAGCACCTTCAACCGCCTTGCCGGATTTGCCACCCTCGCGGTGATGGCCGGCATGAGCCTCGTTCCCGTCGCCATGGCCTACAACAAGCCCTTGGTTGAAGCCCAAGAAGTGAGCCGCTTGCCCACCGTGGTGGTGACCGCCGAAGGCGCTCAAGAGGTTACGCAGTTTGAAACGGTCTATGTGACCGGCAAGCGCGCCCGTTAAGCCCAGCTCTCTCCCTCGGGGGCGCTGATCAAAGGCCCGCTAGGCAATGCCTAGCGGGCCTTTGTGTTTTCACGACCCCCAGCGACGCGGTATTCAAGCCCAAAATGAAGCCCCATGACTCGCCCCCTCTCTGCAATTCATCAGCACGATTTGGGGCTGTTTGCCAAGAACGGCCACGCTCAAGCCAAGGCAATGTGTGGCACACAAGACCGAGGTCCAGAAGCCCAATCGCAGGGATGCTTCGGAATAGGCTTGAAGCGCCGCCTGTTTCTCGGTGGCAATGCCGTACTACTTGGAGAAGGCCTGCAAGCCAGTCCGAGCACCCAAGCCGGCGCGCTGCACTTTGCGCGCTTTGGTGACTGGAATTTGGATTTTTGCTTTCACCTGCTGAAAGCTGCGTTGGCCGTGGAGAGTCCAGGCACCGCGCTTCTTCCGAGCCGTGAACGGCTGAGCCAGGCCAGGGCCTTTGTCGAGATCGGTCGCGACAGCCCGGAGGTCGACTTGGTTTGGGCCATGAGCAGTTTGGAGAGAGAACAAGTTCTTCTGCCCATCCGCTTTCCAATCTTCCGGGGACTGTTCGGGTGGCGGGTCTTGCTGGTGAGGCGCAGCGAAGCACAGCGCTTTGCGCACATCAGGCATCTCAAGGATTTAAAGGCCTTCGCCTTTGTGCAGGGCCACGACTGGCCCGATGCCGACATCCTTGCCGCCAATGGGCTGAAGGTCACGCGCGGCACGCAGTTCGACAGCTTGTTTGCGATGCTCGCTCAAGGGCGAGCGGATGCCTTTCCACGCAGCCTTCTTGAGGTGCCCAGTGAGTTGAGGCTTTATGAGAAGCAGTTGCTCGAGCTCGAACCGGGCTTGGTGCTGAGGTACCCGGCGCCTGTTTACTGCTTCGTTTCGCGCAACCGCCCCGAACTCGCCGCCCGCATCGAGCGGGGGCTCTTCAAGCTTCTGGAACGAGGTGAATCGGAGCGCATGTTGCGCCGCTTCCATGCCGAAGCCTTTGCGCTCGCGCGCCTCCCAAAGCGGCGCGTCATTGACCTTCACAACCCCCTGTTGCCACCCGAAACGCCTCTTGCAGACACCCGCCTTTGGTTCAAGGCTTAGCGCCCGCCACCGAGCAAACGGGCCGGCAGCATCAAGATGGCGCGGAGCAGCGCAAACACGGCCTCAAAGCTCAGCCCAATGAGCCGAAACGGCAAGCTCAACAGCCACACCAGCGGCCACAGCACGAGCACCAACAAGGCCAGCGGCAAGCTGAATACGGCCAGCATCAGCCAGATAATGAGGGTGACCAAAGTGGACATGGGAATGCGCCGAAAAAATCAGTGCCGCCATGCTGCCCATGCCGCCCCGGTGTGGCGATGCGGCTGCGACGGGCTGCAGCAAGAGCAGCACGGTCGGCGCGCCGCCGTGATGGACCGGGCCTTGTCAGGGCCGACCAAAGGCTCGCCGATAGTCCCTGGGCGCCAAGCCGACGCGCGCTTGGAAGTGATGGCGTAGCGCCTGCACGCTCCCGAAGCCCACTGCTTCTGCGACACGCTCGATGGGCAGCGCACTGCTCTCGAGCAAGCTCTGCGCCTGTGCCACCCGCTCAGCAATCAGCCATTGACCCGGGGCTTGGCCCGTGGTCTCCGTAAAGCGACGCAGAAAGGTGCGGGGGCTCATGGAGGCGGCCGCCGCCATGCGCGCCACGCTCCACTCGGTGCGAAGTTCGGCGCGCATTTGCTCCAACACGCCGGCAAGCCGGTTGAGGCAGTCCACGGGCACAGGGCGTTCAATGAACTGCGCTTGGCCGCCGCTGCGGTGCGGCGGCATCACCAAGCGGCGTGCCACTTGGTTGGCCGCTTCGGTGCCGAAGTCCTTGCGCACCAGGTGCAGCATCAGGTCCATGCCAGCGGCGCTGCCGGCCGACGTGAAGATGCGCTCGCCCTCCACGTAGAGCACGTCGGCATCCACCTCAACTTGTGGGTAGCGCGCGCGCAGCGCGTCGGCGTAGCGCCAATGGGTCGCGGCGCGTTGGCCGTCCAGCAAGCCGGTTGCAGCCAGCACGAACGCCCCCGAGCAGATCGACGCCAGCCTTGCGCCGCGCTCCCAGGCTTTGCGCAAGCTGGCAGCGAGTTCCTCGGGGACGGGCACATCAGCCCCCTTCCAACCGGCCATCACGATCAGATCCGCTTGCGCCAAGAGCTCCGGCCCGCCGTCCGTGCTCACCATCAAGCCGCCGTGGGCACGCAGCGGGCCGGGCTCGACCGCTGCGCTCGCAAAGCGATACCAAGCCGGCCCCATCTCCGGGCGCGCGAGGCCAAAGATCTCGGCGGCAATGGCGAACTCGAAGGTGCAAAGCCCGTCGTAGACCGGCGCGACCACCAAAGGACCGCTGTGGACGGACTTTGGCGCGATCTTGTCGATAACTGTCATTTGCGCCAATTGTGGTCGCTGGCAATTCCTCGCACCATGCGGCACCCTTTCTGGAGACCCGCCATGCCAAGCGCTGTGACCGCCACCCCCGCCGCCCCCTCTGCACTTGCTGAAGCCCACTTCGCGGCCGAGTTCACTTTCGAAACGGATTGCTGGGACGTTCACGAAGCGCTGGAGAACGGCCCCGACTTCGTCCTCCTCGACGTTCGCTCAGCCGCGCTGTTTGCAAAGGGCCATGTGCCGGGCGCGATCCACCTGCCGCATGGCAAGCTCGTCGCCAGCAAGCTGGCGCAATGGCCGGCCGACACCTTGTTCGTCACCTACTGTGCCGGCCCGCATTGCAACGGCGCTGCCCGTGGCGCCCTCCGTCTGGCGCAACTGGGCCGGCCGGTGAAGATCATGGCGGGTGGCCTGACGGGCTGGCTGGATGAAGGCTTTGCGTTGGCCACCCCACCGGCCGACACCTCAACTACAGCCCCAACACGGCCTCAGCCCTGAGCCTTTCGCTGCTGCTGTAGCTGGACGCCATGTGCCGCTGCACCGCTTGCTGACGCTGCAAAGGCGAAAGCTCTGGCGCCGTGGCGATTTGCGCCAGCACCTTGCGGGATACGGCCAAGCGCTGATCCCAGACTCGCCATTGCTCTTGCAGCGCAGCCTCGCGCTCCGCCGCGTTCGGCAAAGGCCTTGGCGCATTGGCAATCGCTTCGGGTTCGGGCTGGCGACCGGCCTCGCGGGCTTCGATTGAACTCAGCAGAGCGCGGTCTTCCTCGGCAAAGAAGGCTTGCGCCCAGGCGGGCCCGAGCAGCTGCCAGCGCACCCGCTGTCGTTCCGCCAGCGCTGCGCGCCAGGTTTCAGGCCGCTGGAGGTCCACGACCACTTGCCAGCGCCACTGCTGGAGTTCCACGTAGCGATCCCACAGCGTGAGCAGCGCCTCCAAGCTGCCCGGCGCCACCTTAACGCCTTGCAGCAGGGCTTGCAGTTGCGCGCGCATGGCCTGGGTGTCGCGCTCTCCCACTTGGCTCAGGATGTGGTCAAAGCGCCAGCGCAGCGCACGGCTGGGCTGCAAGCGCCCCTGAGCATCCAAGCCCCAGTCACCGTCCAGCGCCGCGCCGGCCAGGGAGCCTCGGGGCTGCCAAGCAGGAGACGGCGCCGCCAACGGGTCAAGCGCCTGGTGCTCTGCGCCGCGCACCAAGAGCTGCGCCAGGCCAGCGCTGGCCGCAGGAACTTGTTGGAGAGGGCGGGCTTCTTGCGAAGGCCGCCATTCCTGGCTGGCCCAGAGCAAGCAGCCCGCGCCCGTCAGGGCCAGCGCCGCCACCCCCCATGGGCGGCGGCGCTTTGCTTCAAAGGCCAAGGCCCTTCAGGCGGTTCACCTGGGCGCGGTACACCGTGACGGGGTCGCTGCTGAAGATGCTGCGCAGGCCAAAGGCCTGGTTGATGGAGTCGCCGTGGTTCCACAGGTAGTCATCGCGAAGCACCCGGCCCCAGCGGCTGGAGCAGCGGCTCACCAGCCCATCATTGGCCTCAAAACCAAAGAACACCGAGCTGGCGCCCAGCAAGGCGTCGCTCACATCCAGTGGGTTGGTGAGCACGCCGGTGCCGCTCATGGAGTAGTAGCGCACGCCATTGACCAGCTCCGGCCCCTGCCCGCAACTGCTGGTGGGCGCACCCTGCGGGAAGCGGCGGTTGAAGCTTTGTGCGCCCGCCGTGCTGAGCGACTTCAGCGCAGCCAGCGAGTCTTGCGGATTGCCGGGACTGCCCGAGAAAAATGCAATGAGGTTCCCCAAGGCACCGAACACCGCTGCGACCGGGCCTGTGGTGCCGGTCACGCTGGTAATGCCCTGCACGGCGTCCGCCACCTTGCTGCCCTGGTGAGGGGTTGACACCGTCGTGACGCTGGCCACCAGTTGCGGCGCCACCGCGGCCACGTAGCGAATGGTGTTACCGCCCTGGCTGTGCCCAATGAGGTTGAACTTGGTGTGTCCGTAGCGGGCCTGCAGCTGCTGCAAGTCACGCAGCAACTGCTCGCCGCGCACTTCAGCGCTGTTGGCCTGCGACACATTCGGCGTGTAGACCGTGGCCCCGCCACTGCGCAGAGCGCTCGGAATCCCAAAGAAATACTGCACGGGGCCGACCGCATCAAAGCCAAAAGCACCATGCACCAAGACAACGGGGTGTCGGGTCTTGGTATAGGTGTCGGCGGCTTGGGCTGGGGTGCCGACTGAAAACGCTAGAAAGGCCGAAAAGGCCAGGGTCGCAACTGCTGGATGCCATCTCATCGTCGTGGTCTCCTCACGAGGACTCAGGGGCCAACCGGGACAACTCAGACGAGGTTGGAGCGGGCCGCGATCTTGCGTCGGTGCATTTCGTTACGAATTGGGGATCGCCCATCTCGCGCATTGCGGCGCAATCGGTTATTGCGGGTGCCTCTTTAGACCAAGCCCAAAGGACCTTCTAGGGCGCAATCAGCTCTCGCTCCGTCAGCACCAAGGTCAGCGCCTGGTCGTGCGCCTGCACAGCAAACTTGCACTCCCCCACACCCCAAGCCAGGCCCAGGGCCGTCACGCCTGGGTGCGCGGCCAACCAGCGGTCAAAGAAGCCGCCGCCATAGCCCAGCCGATACCCCTCGCGGGTGAAGCCCAGGCAGGGCACCAGCACCACGTCGGGGTCGGCTGGCGCGCCGCTGCTGCTGGGGATCTGCATGCCGTCTTGCACCGTCGGTGCGCGGCCGTCCCAGCGGCGGTAGTGCATGACACCGCCCGGCTCGGCATAGGGCAAAGCCAGTTGCACGCCGGGCAAGCGGGGGAGCAGCGCGGCCGCGTCGAACTCACCCGGCAGGGGCCAGTAAAGCCCGAGGCAAAGCGGCTCCAGCTGCTCCAGCACGGGCGCTAAGTGGCGCACCACAGCCGCAGGCGCCAAGTGGCCGGCTGGGCTGGCAAGAAAGGCAATGCGCTCGGCTTTGAGCTGCGCGCGCAGGGCTTGGCGGTCTGGGGTTGATGTCATTTGGTGTTCAATGGCAACCATGTCGTTTCGCTTGAAGTATCTCGTTGCCTTCCTGGCTGTCTCTGCCGCCTGCGCCCAGAGCCCCAAAGACCCCCTGATTGACGCCGCCCGCGACGCCTTTGAGCGCCGCGATTCCGCGCGCCTGGCCAGCTTGGCCGAGCAGGCGCGCACGCAGCAGCACCCCCTGGCCTCATGGGCCGACTACTGGCGGCTCAACCGACAGTTGGCCAGTGCCACGCGCGATGAGGTGGAGGCCTTCTACCAACGCTGGCCCGGCAGCTACGTTGAAGACCGCCTGCGCAACGACTGGCTCCTGGTACTGGGCCGCCGCAGCGACTGGCGCAGCTTTGCACCCGACTACCCGCGTTTTCGCATGGATGACGACCGCGACGTGCACTGCTACGCTGTTCAGGCCGGCGTTGGGAACCCAAGCCGAGACGCCTTCGCGCTGTGGCTGGGCCAGCGCCCGGCTGACGATGCCTGCCACGGCATGGCAAAAGCCAAGGTCGAAGCCAAAGAATGGGGCAGCGACGAGGTCTGGCAGAAGATTCGGCGCAGCGCCGAGTCCGGCGGCCAGCGCGCCGCCGTGCAAGCCGCCACCTTGCTGCCCAGCGCTTTGCAGACCTCGGTGGGCTTGGCATTCACTGCCCCATTGAAGCTGCTGCGTGGCCCCGTGCGCGGCCGCACGGAGCAAGAGCTGGCAGCCATTGCCCTGGTGCGCCTGGCTGCAGCCGACGCAGACGCCGGAGAGAAGGCCGAGAACTTGCTGCGCAAAACCTACAGCGCGGCACTCCCCCCCGACCTCGCCGCCTGGGTTTACAGCCAGATGGGGCGCTTGGCTGGGCTGCGCCAGCAGCCGGATGCCGCCGACTGGTTCGAACGCGCCTTGGAAACCACGCCGCGCAAGGGCAAAGCGCAGCAGCCTTGGAGCGAAGACACCCTCGCCTGGGCCTCCCGCGCCGCCCTGCGCGCCGACGGCGGCAAAACGCGTTGGCCCTTGCTCACCGAGGTCCTGGCCCGCAAACCTGAGAGCATGGCCGACGACGAAGCTTGGCGCTACTGGCGTGCGCGCAGCCTCATGGCGCGCAAGCAAGAGGCCAGCACCCAAGAGGCTCGCCAAGTGCTGCAGCAACTGGCCGGCCCCTTGACCTTTTACGGCCAACTGGCCGCGAACGACCTTGGCCTCAAGCTGCCGCTACCGTCCGCGCCGCCACCGCTGAACGCCACCGAAAGGCAAGCGGCCGCCGACCACGCCGGCCTGAGCCGGGCGCTGCGCTTGATTCAACTTGGGCTGCGCAGCGAAGGCGTGCGCGAATGGAACTTCAGCCTACGCGGCATGGACGAGCGCCAACTGCTGGCCGCTGCCCAGCGCGCCTGCGACGCCGAGGTCTGGGACCGCTGCATCAACACCAGCGAGCGCACCAAACTCCAGATTGACTTGGCCCAGCGCTACCCCACGCCCTACCGTCAACAGGTGGTGGCGCAAGCCCGTGCGGCCGGCCTGGACCCTGCGGTGCCGTTCGGACTGATCCGGCAGGAGTCGCGTTTCATCATGGATGCGCGCTCCCATGTGGGCGCCAGCGGCCTGATGCAAGTCATGCCCACCACGGCCAAGTGGACGGCCAAGAAGATCGGCCTGAACTACAGCCGCGAGCGCCTAGAGGACATGGACTTCAACTTGCGCGTGGGCATGGCCTACCTGCGCATGGTGATGGACGACTTCGACGGCGCGCTGCCCCTGGCGGCGGCCGCCTACAACGCCGGTCCGGGTCGCCCGCGGCGCTGGCGCGAAGGGGGCGATCTGGACGCCGCCGCCTGGGCCGAAGCCATTCCTTTCACCGAAACCCGCGACTATGTGCAGAAGGTGTTGGCCAATGCCACCGTTTATGCCCAGTTGCTGGGTCAGCAGCACGTACCGCTGCGCGACAAGCTTGGGCAGCGCGTGGGCCCTCGCGGCGCAAAGCCTGAGAACAAGGAGCTTCCATGAAGGTATTGGTTTTAGGCGGTAGCGGCTTTGTGGGTCGCGCCCTGCTGGAGCAACTCCAACGCGCCGGCCACACCGCCACCGTGCCCACGCGGCGCGAGCGGCAAGCCCGCGAACTCGGGCCGCTCCCGGCCGTGACCGTGTTGCGCGGCGATGTGCTGGGCACGGTGGGCTTTTTGGAGCGACTGTTGCCGGGGCACGATGCCGTCGTCAACCTGATTGCGGTGCTGCAAGGCAGCGAAGCCCGGTTTGAGCAAGTGCATGTGCAGTGGCCGCACCGCCTGGCCCGTGCCTGCGTGAGCGCGGGCGTGTCGCGCCTCATTCACGTGAGCGCGCTTGGCGTGGGCGATCAAGCCCCGAGCCGCTACCTGCGCAGCAAGTCGCGTGGGGAGCTCACGCTGCAGGCCGTACCGGGCCTGCGCGCCACGGTGCTGCGGCCCTCCGTCATCTTTGGCGCGCGCGACCGCTTGTTGAACCTCTTCGCCAGCCTGCAGGCGCTGGCCCCCGTCATGCCCCTGGCCGGCGCCTCGGCCCAGTTTCAACCGGTGTGGGTGGAGGACGTGGCGCAAGCCCTGCTGCGCTGCCTGGAGTGGGATGACACCGCCGGCAAGACCTACGAGATTGCCGGGCCGCAGGTCTACACCCTGCGGGAACTGGTGCGCCTCACCGGCGCTTTGAGCGGCCACCCGCGCCCCATCTTGC
>JBKCVH010000143.1:0-5639 GCA_046317675.1 Burkholderiales bacterium | reverse complement strand
GGTGTCGCCCCCATCAAGGAGCAGGCTGCCAGGGCGGCTGGCTCGGAGTCTCTTGACCAAGGTGCTGAGGTGCGCAAACCCGCCCACCTTGCCATAGCGGCGAGACGCCTTTTCGAAATCAAGAAAGCTGAAGGCGTGGGCTGATGCACTGCCTGCCCGCAGCCCTGCGTGTTTGAGCAGATGCTCGCCGACCAAGTGCGGCAGCTGTCCCTTCATGCTGCCAATGCCGAGGTTGACGCTGGGTTCGCGGAATCGGATCGGCAGCAACTGCGCATGGCAGTCCGTCATGTGCATCAGCGACACATTGCCGAAACGAGGGGTCTCGTACAGCGCCGCTTCAGCGGTGGCCGCGTCCGCTTCGGCCCATGGCCCCAGCGCCATGCCGGCAGCGCCAGCCGCACCGAGGACTTGGAGAAATTCACGCTTGGACAGATTCATGATGGAGCAGCAGCCGATGACGAGCGATGAAAAAAAGCCCGCTTGGGGCGGGCCGTATGCGCGCTATTGATTGACCGGAGACTTCGGGTCTAGCAGCAAGGCCATCAGGTGCTTGAGCTGCTCTTCATCCAGCAACTTGGCATGCCCGAAGCGCGGCATGTTGGAGCAGGCCGCGTAGGCTTTGCTGTTCCATAACTTGCCCCAGGTGTACTCCAGCATGGGCTTGGCAGCTGGGTCGTCGGGGTTGGTCACGCCGCGCAACTTGCCGTATTGGTAGAGGCTGGGGCCAATCGTGCCGAAGGAGATTTCCTTCTTGTCGATGGCGTGGCAGTTGTAGCAGTTGCCGCCATTGCTGCTCGTGGCGATCGTGGCATCCGTCCATGTCATGCCGCGGCCGTTTTGCGCAATGCGCTCGCCTTCTTTCCAGTCGCCCAGATATCGGCCATCGCTGGGCGGCTTGATGCTGGCCATGGCTTGTTGCTCTACTTGCTTGGCAACGGCCTCGGTAGGCGGTTTGTCGCTGGAGCAGGCTGATTGGCCCAGGTCTTGTTCCAGCCGGTCGACCTTGGCAATGCCCTGATCACGGAACGAGCTCTTCATCATGGCCAGTGCCTGCTGATCAAGCTCTGCTGACGAGGGCAGGGTGGCGCAGGCTGCGAGCATCACGACGGCAGCGGCGACGGTTGCCACGATTTTGAATGTGCGTGTCATCGGAACTCCAATCAGCGCTTGATGCTGGGCGCAATGGACTGTGCGCCTTTGGCATTGATGCCCATGTAGCTCGCCAACGCAATCGTTACCTCGGACGCGTAGCCCGGGTATGGGAAGCGCTGCTGGCGGAAGCAATCGTTCAGCCGCCGCTGCATGCTCCATAGCTCGCCGCTACTCACCCGGTACGCTGGCCAAGCGGCAAAGCCCACCCCGTCTCCAGGGTTCTTGGTCAGTTCGGGAAGGTCTTGAAGGCGGATCCGTTTGCCCGCCTCTCCGTGGCAGGACGCGCATGAAAAATCATGTGTTCCACCACGAAAGAAAAAGGCACGTTTGCCAAGCTCGTACATGCGCTTCTCTTCTGGGTGGCGTGCCGGCAAGTTCATCTTCATGCCGCGTGACTCGGCCGAGATCCAGGCCACCAGTGCATCCATGTTTGCCTGCTCGCCGCGGCCGAAGCGTTCGGCGGCGATGGCTTTGGTGTCCAGGCCTTGGAGCTTGTCCATGCAAGTCAGCAGGCGCGACTCCAAATCTTGCACTTTGGCGGTATCCGGGAACCAGCGTGGCAACTCAACGAAGGCGCCCTTGACGACGCCTGGCCCTTTGCCAAGGTCGCACTGCTCCAACGATGTGTTCTTGGGTCCGCGTTTGCGTTTCCAAAGGCCTTCTCCTTTGGCTTCGAACAGCTCAGCCGGGTTGCCGTCTTCGAGCATCTTGCGGTACTCCGCAATGCCGTCGGCGGCCGACTTGGTTTGTGCATTGACGGCGCTGGTGCTGAGCGCGGCAACCAGCGCGCCGAGCAGGGCGGCGAGGAACTTGAGCTGCATGGTGGGTCTCCGGGGTTTTGGTACAGACCGGTTCTGATGACCGGCTCGCAGACAAACTCAGCCTTAACTAACAACCGC
Organism: Burkholderiales bacterium; assembly: GCA_046317675.1. Lineage (GTDB taxonomy): Bacteria > Pseudomonadota > Gammaproteobacteria > Burkholderiales > Burkholderiaceae_C > Inhella. The sequence continues at coordinate 3,588 of JBKCVH010000143.1, read as the reverse complement.
CTCGTCGGTGCGGGTTTCGCCCTTGTTGTCTTTCCAAGTGACGGCGATCTTGTCGCCCGCCTTGCCGCCCTTGACCACAAACTGCATGAAGGGGTTTTTGGACACCGATGGGCCCCACTGCGCCGCCATGACCGGTTTGCCGTTGTGCGTGGCGCTGATGTCTTGGATGAACCAAGCCGGGATCGTCTTTCCGGCTGCGTCTTTGCGCAGGCCGGTTTCCATCTCGTGGCTCATGAGTACGCGAACAGTGACTTTGTCACCAGCCGCCTGGGCGCGAATGCGCATCGGATCTGCCATGTCGTTCTCCTGGTAAAGCGATTTTTCGAGGGGTGTGCTCTGGCTCGCGCCCGGCGCTTAGCCGCCGCACCCGCCCAAGGTGACCTTGATTTCCTTCTGGGAAAACAAGACTCGACCGTCGTTCATGAGGGCCACCGCCAGCACGTTGGAGGATTGCCCCATCTTGACGCGGGTGTTGAAGCTGGCCTCTACAGAGTCGCTCACATCGAACACTGCAGCCAAGTTGCTGGGGTTCTTCTCAACCAAAACTGCCAAGCGTTTTACGCCGGGCAAGTTGGTCGAGACCCCTACAGGTACGACGGCGCCGTTCTCTGCAATGTCAGGGCCGGTGATGACCACGTCGGCGCTCTCGGTGGGTGCGCCCCCCCCGAGCGCCTTGATGGCGTCGGCAATGCTCCGCGCTTCAAAGGCGGCTTGCGTCCAAGCATTGGCGGTTTGGGGCAGCAGGCCAGCACCGGCCAGCAGGGCAGCCACTTTGGCCGAGGTGGCCAGCATGTCGCGTCTTGTCTTCATCGGAGTCTCCTTAGTTCAGCTCATACTAATTAACGAATGGAAGGCCCGCAAGGGGGCTCACCCGATCCCGTTCAGCGCTTGGCGCCGTCTGCGATCCACTTGGCAATCAGCGCTGCGTCGCCCTCCGGCAAGGTTTGCGCCGGCATTGGGATGGCACCCCAAACGCCTTGACTGCCTACTTTGATCTTCTGCTGCAGGTAGGGGATGAGGTCGCTGCGTCCCGCATGCTTCCGAGCAATGGCTTGAAAGCCAGGGCCCACGATGGCTTTGTCGACGCCGTGGCAGGCGCTGCAACTGTGTTTGTTCAAAAGTGCGGTGGGTGCGGCTGCAGCAGTCACTGCCGGCTTGGGCGGCGGCGGTGCAGTGGTGCTGCTCGCGCTCGGCGCAAGTGGCCCGGTGCGCGGCGGCTGCGTTGTGTCGGCACCGCGCTGGGCGCCTACAGCTCGGTTCTGCTCTGCCAAGTTGCCATGTGCGTTGCGAGCGTGATCAGGCAGGAAGCTGGCTACGCGCGGCTCGGTGGCGCAGTCCTTCACGCAAGCCGTCGCCTTCACGTCGGGGCGGCCGCCATTGCCCATGCCCTTCCCAGGCCACATGCCATGGTCTGTGTGCATGCCGTTGCGGTTCGGCAGTAGGGCCTGAACTTCGGCCATGTTGCGGTCACTCAGCTCAAAGCGTTCGGGCAGCACGCCACCCAAATGCAAAAGGTAAGCGGTGACTGCATAAACCTCTTCCGTGCTCAAAGACTTCGGCTGCGTCCAGGGCATTGCTCGGTTGATGTAGTCCCACAGCGTTGCCACCGAGGAGAGCTTCATCATCGTGGTGCGGCCTGGAAAGCTTTCATCCATCAAACGAGGCACCCGGCCGGTCTTCAAGTCCTTTTCGGTGGTGCCGCCCACCAAAGGTGAAAACACCTCATTGCTCTCGCCGAACACGCCGTGGCAGGAGGCGCACTTGCTCTCCCAAATGTCCATGCCCTTGGTCACGGTGCCTGCCCCAGCCGGCAGGCCTTTCAAGTCGGGGCGCACATCAATGTCCCAGGCTTTGATTTCTTTGCCAGTGGCCGGGCGACCGATGTTGGGGTAGGTCTGCGCCTGTGCGCTGGGCGCCTGCAGCACCAGCGCAAGCAGCAGGGCCGCCGCCTTAGGAAAGCTGGACATTTTTCACCTCGCCACTTTCCTGCACCAACCAAGTCTGGATGGCGTTGTTGTGATAAATCGAACGCGAACCTCGCACGCCGCGAAGCTGCCGGTAGCTCGGCTGCACATAGCCTGTGTCGTCTGTGGCTCGGCTTTGAATCAGCGCAGGCTTGCCATTCCAAACCCAATCAAGGTTGAAACGTGTCAGGCATTTGCTCAATACAGGTGTCTCCAGGCGAGCCGGCCGCCAGTTGCGGCCACCATCCACCGAGACATCAACCCGCTTGACCTTGCCGCGTCCACTCCAGGCCAGCCCGGTGATGTTGTAGAAGCCGTTGTCAAGCAGCACTTGGCCGCCGGAGGGCGTGGTGACCACCGACTTGCACTCTTGTGTGCTGGTGTACTGGCGGTGCCGACCATCGGGCATCAAGTCCACGTAATGCAGCACCTCGTCCTTGGCGCCGTACGGCTTATCGCCGACCTCAATGCGACGCAAGTACTTGACCCAACTGACACCCTGTACGCCCGGCACCACCAAGCGAAGGGGGTAGCCGTTCTCCGGGCGCAGCATTTCGCCGTTTTGGCCGTAGGCCACGAAGACTTCGCCCGACTCGATCAGTTCCATGGGCACCGTGCGGGTCATGCTGGAGCCGTCTGCGCCTTCGGCCAGCACATAACGACCGCGCCGGTAGTCCACGCCGGCCATGTCGAGCAGAACCTTCAGCGGCACGCCGGTGAACTCGCTGCAGCTGAGCATGCCGTGCGTGTACTGGCAGGTCGGCACGGCCACATTCCCCCATTCCATCCCGGTGTTGGCACCGCACTCGATGAAATGAAAACGGCTGATGGCGGGCAAACGCATCAGTTCGTCCATCGTGAAGACCATGGGCTTCTTCACCAGCTTCTCGTCCGAGCCGTTGATCATCAGGCGGTGCTTGGAAGGGTCGATATCCCACCAGCCCTGGTGATGCCGCTCAAAGTGGAGGCCTGAAGGCGTCACGATGCCAAAAAGGGACTGCAGCGGCGCGAACGAAACCGAGGCTTGGGTGGTCTGTGTCAAGCCGGGGCTGGGCCGGCGTTGGACATTGGTTTCGTACTTGGAGGGCTTGCCGTAGCCATCGGTCGCGACGGCCTGGCCCAGTCCTTTGGTGTGCTCCGGCAATTCCAAGATGTTAGGGTCGCCGCCAGAAGCAGGGAGCGGGTTGGCACTGGCCAGCGCCACCGGAGCGGCGACTGCAGCAGAGGCTGCCGTGAAGGCTTTGCGCATGAAATCCCTGCGCCCGTCTTTCGCTTCGGCGAACACGCGCCGAACACCTTCAGCGTCAATGAAGTTCTCCGGCGCCTTGAGCAGCCGGCCATGCGGGGTTCGTTCCACGGGGTCTCCTAGGCCTTTTCAAGAAGCTCTCGGGTCGAGTAACTTGAATTCACCATATGTGCAAACACTAATATAAGCAATGGCTGTTTTTTAGGGAGCTAGTGGAAGCCCGCAGTCGGGCTGGGCTCGATGTGGTTTGGCCTAGGACAATCGCCCTCAAATGAATAGCACCCTGCTGCAGCACCTCAACCCCGAACAACTCGCCGCCGTCACCTTGGGCGATGAATCGGCGCTTATCTTGGCGGGAGCCGGCTCGGGCAAGACCCG
>JBKCVH010000142.1:0-14252 GCA_046317675.1 Burkholderiales bacterium | reverse complement strand
GTTACCTCTTGTTCGCCCAGTTTGAGCGCCTGTTGCCCTACCTGATGGTGGTCGCTTCATCCAGCTTCATCTACGTGGCCGTGGCCGATTTGATCCCCCAAATGCAGCGCCGCTTGCCTTTGCGAGACACCTTGCAGCAGGTGTGCTGGATTGGTGCAGGCCTTAGCCTGATGCTTTTGGCAACGATGGGGCACTCTCACTGAGTTGGCTACGCTGACTTGGTGAGCCACACCTCAAGCCCTTGGGCGTTGAGCTCCAGGTCGGTGGACAGCAAGCGGGCGACTTCAGCCTCGGGCAGTTCGCATCCGTGTTCACGCAGGCTATCGGTGTAAACGCCCAATAGCTCGCGTTTGATGCGCTCATGGCGCTCCTGTTGGGCTGCCCTGGCCACCGCCACCATACGGTCGATGAGGCTGTTCATGAGGCCGGCCAAGCGCGGCACGTCTTGCACCATTCCGTAATGGGTCAGGTAAAGCCGTTCGGGCGCAGCGGCCAGCATGCGGGCAATGCTGGCCTTCATGGCCTCTGGCTCGAACTGCACGGGCGTGCTGGTCGGCAAAATCCAGGCGCGGCCTGGTGCCGTGTCGAACTCGCGGTAGGAAAGGCCAAAGGTGTCGCCGGTGAACCAGCCTTGGCTGACGGCGTCCCAGATGCAGTTGTGGTGCTTGGCGTGTCCTGGGGTGTCAATGAAGCGGAGCGTGCGCCCACCCAGTTGCAGGAGCATCTCGTCGCTGCTGGCGCGGGCGCGATCGGCCGGCACGGGCACCAGTTCGCCGTACGAGCGCTGCATCTCTTCAATGCCGTACACGGCGGTCGCGCTGGCCCACAGCTGGCTGGGGTCCACCATGTGCCGCAAGCCGCGCGGGTGGCAAATCAGCGTCGCGCTAGGCAGAGACTGCATCAGCAGACCAATGCCGCCCGCGTGATCCAAGTGCACGTGGGTGGGGATGACGTAGTCGACTTCCTTGGGCGACAAGCCCAGCGCCGCCAGCGCTTCGAGCAGTCGCGGCACGGCGAAATTGGTGCCGGCATCGATGAACGCGGCGCGCCCTTCATCCACCAACAAATAGGCCGCATCGAAGCGGGGGCGCTGAAACCCGGTGTCGATGGCATAGATGCCGTGGCCAAGCGCTTGGGTGTGATGGGGAAGAATGTCATCTTTCATAGCTGCGACACGATAGCCCATGGCCATACACCCGATTCTGCGCATGGGCGATCCGCGCCTGCTGCGCGTTGCGCAAAGCGTGACCCAGTTCGATACGCCCGAGTTGCACCAGCTTGCCCTTGACTTGCACGACACCATGGTGGCCGCCAATGGCGCAGGCTTGGCTGCACCGCAAATTGGTGTCGATTTGCGGGTGGTGCTCTTTGGTTTCCAAAAGAACGAGCGCTACCCCGACGCGCCCCCTGTACCCAAAACCTTGCTCATCAACCCCGAGATCACCGTTCTGGATGCCGAACTGGAAGAGGGCTGGGAAGGATGCCTCTCGGTGCCTGGTCTGCGCGGTGTGGTGGGGCGGCCGAGGCGCATTGCCTACCGGGGCCAAGGCTTGAAGGGGGAATGGATCGAGCGGGAAGCGGAAGGCTTTCATGCGCGAGTGGTGCTGCACGAGTGCGACCATCTGGATGGCGTGCTCTACCCCATGCGGGTGCAGGACTTCCGGCGCTTTGGCTTCACCGAGGTTTTGTTTCCGGCTTTACCGCCAGGCGACGACGACTGAGTCAACAGAAAGGGCAACTGCCGCGTTGCGACCACCGACCCCCGCGCAGCAGGGGGTGCTGGAGACCCCCGTGACCCACGCCTTGCCCCTTCCCTTGCGCCGCTGGCTTTGGCTTCAAGCCTTGCTCATGCTGTTCGCTGTTTTGCTCAGCTTGCCCAGTCAGGCCGACCTGAACGACAGCCGCGACCGATACGACCGCGACCCACCCACGCGTGTCGCTCGCGTTGCCGAACTGCAGGGCCCCGTGTTTTGGTACGACACCGAGCAGCGAAATTGGCAGCCCCTCACCCGCAACCAGACCTTGGCCGACGGAGACCGCGTGCGCGTGGAAGACAACGGCCGGCTCGGTTTGCGCATTGGCGCGCACTCCCTGTGGCTTGACGAACGCAGCCAACTCGAACTGCGGCGCCTGGATGAGTCCCGCATTGACCTCGAACTGGAGCAAGGCGCAGTGGCCATGCGTTGGCTCACCCGCGAGGCGGCACAAGATGCCATGGTGCGCACCCGCGAGGGCCGTTTCATGTTCGAGCGCGCAGGTGCTTACCGCATCGACCAGCTTCCCCGTGCCAGCCGAGGCCAGGCTTATGAGGGGCGGCTGCGCTTTGACCATCGCGGTGAGGAGCGTGCACCGCTCTACTTGGATGCTTCCGAACAAGCCGAGCTGTGGTGGGACGGCGGCCCACGCGCCGAGCGAAGCCGCCTGTTGCGCGCAGACGCCTTTGGCGACTGGTTGACGGCCAGCCTGGGCTTTGGGCGCCACGACACGGCCAATTGGCGCGATCGCCCAAGCTACCGCTATGTCTCTCCCGAGATGACCGGTGCCGATGAACTGGACACCTATGGCCGCTGGGAAACCAGCAGCGAGTTCGGTCCTCTTTGGTTCCCATCCAGAGTGGCCGTTGACTGGGCGCCGTTCCGCCAAGGCCGTTGGGCCTGGACCGTGCATTGGGGTTGGACTTGGGTGGATGAGCAGCCCTGGGGCTATGCCACCTCCCACTACGGCCGCTGGGTCAACTGGCGGGGCCGCTGGTGCTGGGCGCCGGGCAACGTGGTGGTGGCTCGGCCGGTTTTCGCCCCGGCGCTCGTGACCTGGGTGGGCAGTGGCAATGTGCAAGTGGGCATCACCATCGGCGGGCGCTATGCGCCGCCGGTGGCTTGGTACCCGCTGGCGCCCTATGAGCGCTACCGCCCTTGGTTCCGCCACGGACCCACTTACGTCCAGCGCATCGACCCTGATCCGCATGTAGTGCGTCGCCCCGTGGAGGGCTGGTCTGGCAGTAACCGTGCCGTGCCGGGTGCCATCAGCACCTTCGGGCGCGTTCCTGGCGGCGCTGCCGACCAAGCCGTCTTGCGGCCCATTCCGCTGCGCGGCGATGTGGGCGATGTTCGCCAGCTGAACCCCCTGCCTCAAGGGCCTTCTCGTCAGCTGGTTCGGGAAGTGGCTGCGACACCGAGCTTGCCCTTGGTGCAAGGCCCCACCCGTGCGGCGGAACCGCAAGCTGCGCCACTGCCGGTCATTCGTGGCAACGACAGCGAAGGCCCAAGTGTGCGAGCCGGCGGCGGTTACGGCCGTGGCCGCGATTTGCCTACCCGGGAGCAGCCGTCGCAGCTCCAGGCACTGCCGCAAGCGCTGCCCCAAGCGATGCCGCAAATCCAGCCCCAAGTGCAGCCGCAAGTGCAGCCGCAAGTGCAGCCCGAACCCCGCCGTGAACTGCCATGGCGCCAAGACACGCCGCGGGCTGTCGAGCCGCAGCAGCGCATGCCGACTGAAGAGCCATCGCGTTGGGATCGGGGCGAGCGTCAGGAGCGTGCCCGGCGTGAGCGTGAAAGCACTGAGGAGCGGCCTAGCATGCCTTGGCGCCAGCCACGGCAGGAGATGGCAGCCCCGCAGCGGATGGAGATGCCCCAGCCCACGCCGCAGCGGCAGCAAGAGCCGATGCGCCGCATTGAGGTTCCGCGCGCCGAACCGCAGCGCGCCCCCGAGCGTTCAGAGCCGCCGCGCCGCGGCAGGGATGACGACGCCGGACCGCGCCGCAATCAGGTCGAAAAGTAGGTCAAAGGAGCTTTTGCAGGGCCGGCCAAACCGCATCCAGCATCAGGGGTTGCGCTTTGGCCAGCGGGTGAATGCGGTCGCTCTGGAACCAGCTCTCTGCATCGGGGCGACCGGCGAAGCCGGATAGCAAGAAGGGCACCAGCGGTACCTTCTCGCTGCGTGCCACTTCTTCGAACACCGCCGCAAAGTCGCGCGTGTAAGCGGGTCCGTAGTTGGGCGGCACTTGCATGCCGATCAGCAGTACACGGGCGCCCGCCTTTCGCGAGGCCTGGACCATCACTCTTAGGTTCTCGCGGGTGTTGGCGAGCGGCATGCCGCGCAAGGCATCGTTGCCGCCCAACTCAATCAGCACGAGTGACGGCTTGTGCTGCGCCAAAACGGCCGGCAGCCGCGCGCGCCCGCCTGCGGTGGTGTCGCCGCTGATGCTGGCATTGACAACGGCCAGGCGCCGCTTGTTTTGTTGGAGCCTTTGCTCCAAAAGTGCCACCCAACCGCTCCCTCTCGCAATGCCGTACTCCGCCGACAAGCTGTCGCCAATGACCACCAAAGGCCCGCTCTTGGGCTGGGCCGATAACCGTGAGGAAAGGCAGGTCAGTGCCAGCGCCGTACATTGCGCCATCCAACGGCGTCGAGCCCCAATAACCATGTCAGAAACAGCAGCACCCATCGTTGAAGTCCGGAACCTTAGCAAGCGCGTGAAAGACGCGGGGGGAGGCGAGCTGACGATTCTGCATCCCTTGTCATTCACCCTACAGGCGCGCACCTCAGTGGCCATTGTTGGTGCCTCCGGTTCAGGCAAAAGCACCTTACTGGGTCTGTTGGCGGGCCTTGATGTGCCCAGCACCGGTTCGGTGTTGATCAACAACCAGGACCTGTTTGCTCGCGACGAAGACGGCCGCGCTGCATTGCGCGGCGAAAGCATTGGCTTTGTGTTCCAGAGCTTTCAGTTGTTACCCAACCTGACGGCGCTAGAAAACGTCATGCTCCCGCTGGAACTGCGCGGTGATGCCGATCCCAAGGCCAAAGCGGTGCGGATGTTGCAGCGTGTGGGTTTGGGTGAGCGCCTGTCGCATCGGCCTCGCTTGCTCAGCGGGGGTGAGCAGCAGCGGGTGGCGCTGGCGCGAGCTTTTGTGGTCCAGCCAGCGCTACTGTTAGCCGACGAACCTACCGGCAGTTTGGATCACGCCACCGGTGAGCAAGTCATGGCCCTGATGGACGAACTCAATCGGGAATCGGGGACCACGCTGGTGCTCGTGACCCACGATGAAAAGCTGGCGGCACGCTGCCAGCGGCGACTGCGCATTGAGGCCGGACGCCTCAGCGAGACCGAAGTCGACGCGCCCGCAGGCGCCGTGCTCGTTCCAGCTTGATCACCGCCGTCCAAGCGTAGAACACCACGATATAGGCGGCGATTCCCAGGACCACGGCGGCCATGGGCATGCCCACGAGCCACGCGGGGCCCATGCCCTGAATCCAGGTCCAAAAAGCGGGCCACCAAGTGCTTGGCGCCGTCCAATCTAGCGCCAACATCTCGGGCGCTGCACTGACGCCGTCGGTGCTGACCACCAAGCTCCCAAGCCAGAGTGCCAAGCCCCAGATGGGCACCAGGGTGAAAGGGTTGGTGAGCCAAGTTGCCGCCACGGCGGCCGCCACATTGCAGCGAAACAAAACGGCGCCCAAGGCGCCGAGCAACATTTGCACGGGCAAGGGAATCACGCCAACGGCCAAGCCGACGGCCACGCCCATGGCCACTTTGCGCCGATGGGCTACCCAAAGCCAAGGCCTTGGTTCGAGGTAGTGGCCGAGCCATGCCAAACCCTTGATCTTGGCGAGATTTTCCGGCGAGGGAAGCCAGCGACGGGCGAGTTTGGATGCGGGCATAGGCGCGTATACCAAAGGCCACCGCAGAGGGTGGCCTTTCCAGGAAGAGCAGCTTACTGGCTGAACTTGTAGTCCGTCTTGGCGCCAGCGCGCAGTTGCTTCTGGAACTCGTTCCAGCGCACTTGCTTCAAGCGTTCCTTGACTTGATCTTTCACTTGCTCGAACGGGGGGAACTGCGACTCGCGCACGTCATCCAGGCGAATCACGTGGAAGCCGAACTGGGTCTTGACCGGGGTCTCGGTCAGTTCGCCCTTCTTCAAGCCCACCATGGCCTTGCTGAACTCGGGCACGTAGGAGTTGGGGTTGGCCCAGTCCAGGTCACCACCGCGTGCAGCCGAACCTGGGTCCTTGCTTTTCGCGGCCAGATCTTCAAACTTGGCGCCAAGCTTCAAGTCAGCAATGATCTTCTTGGCTTCGTCTTCGGTTTCCACCAGGATGTGGCGGGCCTTGTACTCTGGGCCACCTTGCTGGGCCTTGACCGCTTCGTATTCCTTTTGCGCGTCAGCATCGCTGATGGGGCTGCTCTTGAAGTGAGCCGCCTGCAACTCCCGCACCATGATGGCTTGGCGGGCAAGTTCCATTTGCGCTTGGAAGTCCTTGGACGCCGGGATGCCGCGGCGTTGCGCTTCCTGCATCAGGATCTCGCGGTGAACGACTTCATCACGAACCTGCGCTTCCATTTCGGGCGAGCGAGGCTGGCCGTTCTTGGTGATCTGCTGAATCATGGTTTCAACGCGCGCCGTCGGCACCGGCTTGCCGTTGACGATGGCGACGTTCTGCGCTTGTGCGCCGGCAACGGCCGCGAACAAGGCGGCGGCAATCAGGGTGGATTTCATCGGGAATGGAGCAGGGGAAGGAAATGGGCGCGACGTGAAGGTCGCGAGGGAAAACATCAAGCCTCGTCAGGAGCTCGTGCGTCGATTTGCAACGCATGCACCCCCGCGGGACCGAGCGGTCCGAGGGCATCATAGATGAGCCGGTGGCGTGAAACTTTGCTCAAACCTGAGAAGCGCGGACTCACCAAGTGCAGCCGGTAATGACCCCCTTCGCGGGCGCCCGCATGGCCTGCATGGAGGTGGCTGTCGTCGGTCCAGTTCAGTTCTTGAGGTTGCAACTGCTGCAGTCGCGCGCTGAGTTGTTCGAGGTCGGCCTTCATGGCTTGGCATCCTCTTTGGATTCAACAGGGGGCAGGTGTTTGGCCAAATAAAAGCCTTGGGCAATCATGAAGACGATCATCAGTCCGGTGGCGCCGAAGACCTTGAAATTCGTCCAGGCCGAGGTGGAGTAGTTGAAGGCCACCCAGAGGTTCAGGACCCCCATGAAGGCAAAAAAGCCGATCCACATCCAGTTCAGGCGCATCCAAACCGGTTCTGCCAGCTCCACTTCTTTGAGCATGGCCCTCAGGCCGTTCTTGCCCCAAAAGGTTTGGCTGGCCCACAGTCCGATGGCCATCGCCCAGTAAAGGGCGGTTGGCTTCCATTTGATGAAGGTTTCACTGTGGAAGTAAACGGTGGCGATGCCCAAGACGACCACCAGTGCAAGGCTGATCCAGAGGATGGTGTCGATCTTTTGGCGCATGAGCTTCAAGATGAGCACTTGAATCAACGTGGCGATCATCACCACCACAGTCGCCAGTAGCACGGGTGCCTCTTCGAGCCCGATTTGGCCGCCAGACACCATGAAACCGAGTTGTGAGGTGGCAAAAGCCGCAGCCCACTCGCGATGACCCTCAGCGTACTTGAACATGCCAAAGAACAGGGCTAGCGGCAGAAAGTCGAGCAGGATCTTCAAAACGAACAGCCGCTGAATTCGGGGAGAGGTCGAGTTTAGATCGGCAGAGTCGATGGAGGTTGCTCGGGTGCGGCCTGGCTGAAGTGCGTTCAGGGCAGTCCAGGAACGCGGGTCTTCCCCGAGCCTGCGCATGGTTTCTTTGTCAAGGGCGGCCCCTAAGATCGTCAACAGCATGATGAACCTGCCTCTGGACCTTGCCAGCCTCCTGCGCCATGCGGCGCGCGAGCATGGCGGTACCCCGCTGATCACACTGGGCAGCGATGGGAGCCTGCGCCGCAGCACCTGGGCCGACTTGGAACAGCGCGCAAGGCGTTGGGGCCAGGCTTGGCAGCGGCTCGGGCTGCCGCCCGGGAGCACGGTGGCCTTGCTGGGCTGGAATGCGCAAGGCTTGCTGGAGGCGGTGCTGGGCACGGCGGCGGCTGGCTTGCAGGCTTTGGCCTTGAACCCGCGCCAGTTTCCCGAGCAATTGATCTTCGCGATCAACCGCTGTCAGGCCCAGGCCATGGTGGTTGACCCGCAAATGGCGCCTCTGCTCGAAGCCATGCAGTTGCAAATGGCCAGCGTCTCACACTACGTGCAGCTTGGTGGCCCTGAAGCCTTGCCACTCAATGCCGATTCTTTGGCCTTGATTGACGCTGAATCGATGTTGACGGTCGACGACCCTGATTGGCAGTGGCCAGAGGTTGACGAGCGGCAGCCCGCCTTGATCAGCTTTACATCGACCAATGCCGGTTGGCCGCGCGGTGTACCGACCAGCCATCGCGGCGCGGTGCTGCAGGCTTGGTCTGCGGCGCTTCCCGACGCCTATGGGCTGTCGCGGCACGACACCGTGATGCCGCTTTTGCCGGTTTCACACAGCGGTGGTTGGGCTTTGTGCCTTTCGGCGGCGCTTGTGGGTTCGCGCCTCGTTCTGGTGCCGCCTGGCATGGAGGCGCGCCACTTGGTGGAGTGCATGGCCAATCACCATGTCACCTTGGCGGCGGGCCCTCCCAACATTTGGCAGGCTGTGATGGATGCGCTGGACGGCGGGGCGCCCTGGCCCATGGCTTTGCAGCGCGCATCTGTGGGTGCGGCAGCGTTTCCGCCGCCGCTGCTGGATCGCCTGAGAACCTGGCCTGGCCTCAAAGTGCTGCACACCTGGGGCATGAGCGAGGTTGCGCCACCGGCTCTGGTGGCCGACGACGCCTTGTTGACGCCCGACGCCGAAGGCCGCTTGCCGCAAGGGCGTGCGGCCTTTGGCGTGGAACTTGCGCTCGCTGACGATGCGGGGCGCTCACTGGCCCGAGACGGGCTGTGTGAAGGGCATTTACTGGTGCGGGGTCCTTGGACGCTGGATGCGTACATCGGCGAAGCGGAGACCCCTCTACTGACCCTGGATGGCGAGGGGGCTTGGCTTCCGACCGGTGACATCGCCCGCATCACGCCCGAAGGTGTGGTCACCATCACCGACCGGCGCAAGGACTTGATTCGCTGCGGTGGCGAATGGATCAGCGCTCAGTTGCTGGAGCGGATTGCAAAACTTCATCCGTCTGTGGGTGAAGCCGCCGTGATCGCTCAGGCCGATCCGCAAGTGGGCGAGAGTCCGCTGTTGGTGGTGGTGATTGCCTCCGGCGCAGAAGCGCCCCCGAACGATGAATTGCTCGCCTTGTACGACGGCCGCGTGGCCGATTGGCAGCGACCGCGCGGGGCGTTGGTCTTTCCCGAATTGCCCAAGCTCCCCACCGGCGAGGTGGACAAGCGAGAACTTCGCGCCCTCGTCGAAACCCTTTTGGATTGAACATGCTTGTTGAAGAAATGCAGGACGGCGTTGCCGTACTGATGATGGACAGCCCTCCCGTGAACGGGCTCTCGCACGCGCTGCGTTCGGCGCTGTGGAATGCTGTTGAGCGATTGGAGGCCGATGCCGCCGTGAAGGGCATCGTGATCACCGGCCGCGCCAAGGCTTTCTCTGGCGGCGCTGACATCCGCGAGTTTGGCAAGCCCGAGGCTTTGGCGGAGCCGAATTTGCCTGCACTGACTCAGCGCATTGAGGCCTGTAGCAAACCCGTGGTGGCTGCGGTTAACCACCTCGCGCTGGGCGGCGGTCTTGAGTTGGCCTTGTGCTGCCACTATCGAGTGGTGGCTGAGGACGCGCAACTCGGTCTACCTGAAGTCAACATTGGCCTCTTGCCCGGAGCCGGTGGAACGCAACGCTTGCCCCGTGCCATCGGCTTGGCCATGGCGCTTCGAATGATCACGACCGGCCAGCCACAGCGTGCCGCGCAGCTGGCCCAAGTGCCGGGTCAAGGCTTGATTGATGACTGTGTCCCGGTAGGTGAACTGGTAGAGCGTGCCGTTCAACTGGCCCGTCGAAGTTCCGAATTGCCACGGCTGAGTGAACGCGCGTTGAATGCCGACCCTGCTTTGCTGGCTGCCGCCCGTGCAGAAGCGGCCGCCTTGCCCTACCCGGCGCCGCTGGCCTGTGTGGAGGCTGTTGCGGCAGCGACTGATCGCCCGTTTTTGGATGGACTTCGCGCCGAGCGGGAAGGCTTTTCCCGCCTGATGCAAACCCCTGAAGGCGAAGCCTTGCGCCACGCCTTTTTTGCCGAGCGTGCGGCAGGCAAGGTGCTAGGCGTTGAAGCTGCGACGCCACGCCGAGACATTCAGCGGGTGGCTGTCATCGGCGCTGGCACCATGGGCAGCGGCATCGCCACGGCCTGCCTGATGGCTGGGTTTGCGGTGGACTTGATCGAGCCTCAGCCAGATGCTTTGGCTCGCGGTGTCGCCAACCTTGAAAAGCACGTCAAGTCGCAAGTTGACAAAGGCCGGCTCAAAGCCGAGAAGGCGGCCTTGCTTCGCGCTGCGCTCAATGCACACACCGACGACGCCGTGTTGGCGCAAGCCGATTTGGTGATTGAGGCGGTTTTCGAGGACATGGCGCTCAAGCAAACCGTGTTCCGCCGCCTCGATGCGGTTTGCAAGCCCGGTGCCATCTTGGCCAGCAACACGAGCACCTTGGATGTGGACCAAATCGCTGCCGTGACGGGGCGACCCGCTGACGTGATTGGCTTGCACTTCTTCAGCCCCGCCGCGGTGATGAAGCTGCTGGAGGTGGTGCGCGGCGCCGCCACGGCACCTGACGTACTGGCCACGGCTCTCGACTTTGGCAAGCGCATTGGCAAAACCTGCGTGGTGTCTGGCGTGTGCGACGGCTTTATTGGCAACCGCATGCTGGAGCCCTACCTTCAGCAGGCCTTGTTTTTGCTCGACGAAGGCTGCACGCCCCAGCAGGTCGACGGCGCGATGGAGCGCTGGGGTTTTGCCATGGGCCCTTTCCGAATGGGCGACTTGGCTGGCAACGACGTGAGTTGGCGCGTGCGGCAGCAGCGCGTGAAAGACGGCAAACAGGTGCGACAGCAGGCCCTGGCCGATGCGCTTTGTGAAGCCGGCCGCTATGGTCAAAAAACAGGCGGGGGCTGGTACGACTACGCCGCCGGCGGGCGGCAAGCCCTCGCATCGCCTGTGGTGGCTGAATTGCAGGCCAAGCTGCGGCAACGGCCAGTTCGCGCGGTGACTGACGAAGAGATTGTTCAGCGCTTGCTCTTGGCCTTGGGCCTTGAAGGACAGCGCTTGCTCGCCGAAGGCATTGCACTGCGTGCCTCTGACGTCGATTTGGTCTACCTGAGTGGCTACGGGTTCCCGCGCTGGCGGGGTGGTCCGATGCACCAGTTGGCGAAATGGGCACCGGATGCCCTGCTTGAAGTGCGGCAGCGTTACGGCGCTGACGCGAATGACGACCAGCTTTTTTGGCTTGATTGAAGCCTTACCCTTGTACCCATCCACCTGACCGCAGCATCCACTCCAAAGGAAACACCATGAAAGATGACAGCATGAAGATGCGGGTCTTGATGACCCTGGCCTCGATGGCGGCGACGCCCATCTTGTTGGGCCTGGGTTGGATGCTGGGCTGGTCCGCCACCACGATGGTGCTGCTCGCACTGGTTTTGGCCGCCCTTCAGATTTTTCAGTACCTCTCAGCGGCGAGCAACACGGGCACGGTGATTTCCGGCGTGATGGACTGCGCCGAGCGGCTGTCTGAGGGGAATTTGCGCGAGGACGTCAACGTGACCGGCAACCCCACGGCACGCGCAGCGCTCAGCACCATGCAGCGCCTGCAAGACTCGCTTCGCGACATGATGGGCACGCTTCGCGATGGAGCCGACCAAGTCAACACCGCAGCCAGTGAAATTGCGGCCGGCAACCTCGACCTGAGCCAACGCACTGAACAAGGCAGTGCCGACCTGCAAGCCGCCGCAAGTTCCATGCGCGACATGACTGAAGCGGCGAGTCACGCATCTGATGCCATGGCCGAGGCCTCGTCCTTGAGCCAAAGCACCAGCCAGCTGGCCAAGCAGAGCGGGCAAGTGGTGGGGCAAGCTGTGACCGCCATGAGTGGCGTGAGCCAAAGCAGCCGCAAGATCTCCGACATCATTGGCGTGATTGATGGCATTGCCTTCCAAACGAACATCCTGGCTCTGAACGCCGCAGTTGAAGCGGCTCGGGCCGGTGAGCAAGGTCGGGGCTTTGCGGTGGTGGCGAGTGAAGTGCGCTCGCTAGCAGGCCGCTCGGCCGATGCGGCCAAAGAGATCAAAACCCTGATCAGCCGTTCCGTGGAGCAGGTGGATGCGGGCTCCAACCTTGTGAACGATGCCGGCACGCGCATGCAAGAGGTGGTGAGCAGCGTGGAGCGCGTGGCCAGCTTGATTGCCGACGCAACGCAAATGGCCCGCACGCAAAGCAGCGGCCTGAAGGACATCGCCGACTCCGTGGATCGCCTGGACCAAACCATGCAGCAGAACGCCGCGCTGGTGGAGCAGGGCGCCGCCGCTGCCGACAGCCTGAAGGGCCAAGCCACGCGCTTGACCGAGCTGGTGCAACGCTTCCGCCTTCGCTGATGCGCCAAACCGTCGACTTCCTGGTCTTTGACTGGCTGGGCGCGGGAAAGCTTTGCGAGCGCCCGCGCTATGCCGAACACGGCCTAGATACCTTCGTGCAAACGCTCGACAGCTGCGAGCGGGTGGCTGCTGAGCAATTCGCCTCGGCCAACCGAGCGTGTGACACGGAAGAGCCCCGCGTGGATGCCGATGGCAAGGTGGTACTGCCCGCCAGCACCGCGCGGGCCGTTGCCGCTTACTTTGAAACGGGTTTGCAAGCCGCCAGCCAAGACTACGAGCACGGTGGCTTGCAGCTGCCTTGTGTGGTGGAAATGGCCGGCAATGCCTTCTTCAGCAAGGCCAGCGTGGGTTGCGGCGGTTACACCCTGCTGACCAGCGGCAATGCCAGCCTCATCATTGCGCATGGCACGCCGCGCCAGCGCGAGGTTTTTGCGGCGCGCGAGTTGACCGGCCAGTGGATGGGCACCATGTGCCTGAGCGAGCCGGCCATCGGCTCCTCTTTGGGCGACATCACCACCCGTGCTGAACTGCAAGACGCCAATGACCCGCTCGGCCCGCGCTACCGCCTAAAAGGCAGCAAGATGTGGATCAGCGCCGGCGAGCATGAGTTGGCCGAGAACATCGTCCATCTCGTGCTGGCCAAGGTGCCACGCGCTGACGGCAGCTTGCCCGAGGGCAGTGGCGGCATTTCCCTTTTCATCGTGCCCAAGTGGCGGGTGGATGCCGATGGCAATTTGACGGGGGAGCGCAATGGCGTGAGCCTCGTTGGCCTCAACCACAAGCTGGGTTGGCGCGGCACCAGCAACTGCTTGCTGAACTTTGGCGAAGCCAGTGATGCCTGGGGCTATCGGGTCAGCGCCGAGGGCCAAGGTTTGGCCTGCATGTTCCACATGATGAATGAGGCGCGCATCGGCGTTGGACTCAGTGCGTCCATGCTCGCCATGGCAGGCTACGAGGCATCTCTGGCCTATGCCCAGGACCGCCTCCAGGGCCGGCCGCCCGGCCAGCGTGGGGGCAGCCAAGTGGCCCTCACTCAACACGCCGATGTGCGGCGCATGCTGCTCGCGCAAAAGGCCATTGCCGAAGGCGCCCTGGCCCTGAACCTGTTCTGTGCCCGCTTGGTCGATGAGCAGCGCAGCGGCTCCCCTGACGAGGCACAGGCCGCCGGAGTGTTGCTGGGCCTGCTCATCCCCGTTGCCAAGAGTTGGCCGAGCCAGTGGGGCGTGGAGGCCAACAGCCTCGCCATCCAGGTGCTGGGCGGCGCCGGCTACACGCGCGATTGGCCGCTGGAACAGTATTGGCGCGACAACCGCCTGAACATGATCCATGAGGGCACGCATGGCATTCAGGGCTTGGACCTGCTGCTGCGCAAAGCCAGCCAGCCACTTGCCTTGCAGGCTCTAGCCCTGCGCATCAACGGCACGGTGCAGGCGGCCTTGCAAAAGCCGGAGTTGGCGGAGTGGGCGAACCAACTGGCCGCAGCCCTGGCCTTGGTTGGCAAGGCCACCAAGGCGGCTTGGGCTTCGGCCGACCCGGCCAAAGCGGCGCCCCATGGCACACCCTATTTGCAGGGCTTTGGCCACATGGTTCTGGCCTGGATTTGGCTCGACCTATTGCAAGCCTTGCCGGTTGGCTACCCCTTGCAGGCGGGCAAGCAAGCGGCTTGTGCTTACTTTTTTGCGTACGAGCTGCCCCTGGTGAACGCCTGGCTTGCGCCCGTGTTGGCGCAGAGCGCTTTGCTCGATGAGCTGGACCCGACGTGCCTTTGACTTGGACCTGTGAGGGGTTTGAGCAGCTCGGCGCCGTACGCCTTTATGCCTTGCTGCGCTTGCGCAGCGAGGTGTTTGTGGTGGAACAAAACTGCGCCTTCCT
>JBKCVH010000141.1:0-19712 GCA_046317675.1 Burkholderiales bacterium | reverse complement strand
GCTCCAGGGGCTGCGGGCCAGGTGCTCGCTCACGCAGTCGGCCCAGCGCCACTGGGCGTGGGGGCTGTACTGCGCCAAGAGGCTGTCAATGAGTTCGGTGAGGGGGCGCGCTTGCCAGACTTGCGCGTGTTGCCCCCTGTCCAGCAGGCTGAGCCAGGAGCCCAGCTGCAAGCGGTAGCGGCACAGGCCGCCATCGGCTTCTTCAAAGTCGGCGCCCAGCAGCAGGGCGTTGCGCTTTTGCTCGCTGCCGTCGGCCAAGCGGGTCATCAGGCTGAGGGGCTGACCGATGCAGGCGCTGAGGTCGAGGCTGGCGTCTTGTCCTAGTGCGATCACTTCGAGCGACCAAGGCGCATTGAGCGTTTCGCGCTCGGCCCAGGCTTCGACCATGAGGGCGGCCAGAGCAGGGGTTTCAGGCGCTTCAAGGCGGTAGAGACGGCGCTCGGCGCTGAAGGCTTGGAGGAGGGTCGTGAAGTCCATGGGGGCGGTCGTGATCGGTCGGCGGGCGATTAGCTGGCGGCAGTGCGCGTTGGGAATGCGTTGGCACCGCCTGCAGGGCAGCTCTTGGTGCGGCCCCAGTAGTTGGCGGCTTGGCAGGCGGCCATGCGGCAGTCTTCCCGTGCGGTGGCGGTGCCTTTGTTGCGGCACTCGCGCAGCTTGGTGCTGAAGCGGCGTCGTTCCGCTTCGTTGATGGGTTGTGGCGCTGCAGCTTTGCTCTTGGCGGCTTCTTTGGTGCCGTCGGAGTGGGCCATGAGCGCTGCGAGCAGTTCAGCGTCTGCATCCTTGGTGAGCGTGGGCTTGGGCGTTGCGGCCGCTTGGGCGCGCGCCGGTGTTTCGCGTTGGCTGGGGGCTTTGCGCTCTGCTGAACTTGGGTTCGTTTTGCCTTCTGATGAAGGGCGTGCGGCCTGGGTGCTCACCGGTGGCGTGGTGGCGACGGAGGTGCTCGCGTCGAGGGCGCTGAATGGCGACGAAGCAGCGGCCGTTGCGTTGACAAGTCCTGCAATGGGCGGACTGCTGATCTCGCGGGGTTCGATGGCGACAACCACGGGGGCTGCCGGCATTGGGGCGACCTTCACCGGGGCAGGGGCGAGGCTGGTGCTGGCCGTCGCTGCCACTGGCTGCTTTTGTGCGGCGGCTTGAGAGCGCTGCCACTGTGCAGCGCCCAGCAAGCCGATCGCCACCACGGCAATCCCGAGCCACCACATCCAGTTGTTCTTGCGCGCCGAGGATGGCTTGGCTGCCACGGCGCGCTTGGCACAAGGGCTGTCGTCAATGGCGGCAAGGATGCTCACGCCGAATCCGCTGGGGTCGGCATCCAGGGATCGAGGGTTTGAGCTTTTGCTTGGCGCAGTGCCGCCGAGCAGGCTGGGGCGCTGGGCCTTGTGGGGTGTCGCCGGTTTGGCGTCGGATGGGGAGGGCATGGCGGCTTGGCGGCTCGGATGCCACTCTGTGGATGTGAAAAAAATTCTAGGCGGCGACCCGGCGCGTCGACACCACGCTGCCCCCCCTGACGTGGGGTGCTTTGGAGACCAGCCGACGGCAAACTGTGGCTTGAGTTTTTAGTCGTTCTCGGTCGCCCTCGACCAAGCCCTGAAAGTCGCAGTTCTCCTCTAGAGAAGGGCCCTTTTTGGAGCTGCAAATGGGGCTTGATCGAGCTCAAGTTTTTCCCCTCTTTTTGGCGTTTCAGCTCATGTTGCCGAGTGTGCTGATTGGTATCAGTTTGTATTTTTTGCTCGCGGTGGGGTTGGCGCTGCTGCTCTTGGTGCCGGCGGCACGCGCGGGCGCTTGGCGTTTTTTTGCGCAGGCGCTTTCGCAGTTGCGGGCCTTGAGTGGTCAGCGTGCACAGCAGTTGCAAGCGGTCGGGCAAGGGTTTGGGCAGCGCGCACTGGATGCAGGGAGCTGGACGCGCAGCCGCGCACCCTGGCTTGTAGCGGCGCTGTTGGTGCTGGTGCTGGTGCCGGCTGCTTTGCTTTGGCTGCGCTGGTACACGCCGCCCGAGACCTACGACCACCGCGCGCTCAGGCCCAGTGACCCCCGGGTGGCTGCCTTGCTGCGCGGCGAGCAACTGGTGCCGCCAGCGCCTTTGCCGCCCGAGTTCTTCATGCGCGCAGAGGTGGAGCAGGTGCGCCCGATGACGCGCACGGCGAACCGCGAATGGGCGCTGCTGGACGCGGAGTTTCGGCAACGCTTGTTGGTGGTGTTTCAGGTCTTGCGGGAGCGCCATGGCATTGAGGCGGTTCTCTTGGAGGGGTATCGCAGCCCGGAGCGTCAGGCCCAGTTGCAAGCCATGGGCTCGCACGTGACGCAGGCCGGCGCGTTCGAGAGCTACCACCAGTACGGGCTGGCGGCTGATGTGGCCTTCTTGCGCGAGGGGCGCATCGTGATCAGTGAGCGTGACCCCTGGGCCATGCAGGGCTATGAGCGGCTGGGTGAAGCGGCGCAGAGCTTGGGCTTGGTGTGGGGCGGGAGCTGGCGCAGTTTGAAGGATTACGGACACGTGGAGCTGCGGCGCCCTGGGGTGCTCAAGCGTGGGCAAGAGACGGGGTCGGCGGCTGCCGGCGCCGCGCACTGAACAAGACATTCGAATTGAAAAGGTAAGGAACATGGGAAAACCATTCATCGTCATTGGCGACAAGACCGACCACGGAGGCGTGGTGATTGAAGGCTCGCCGGTGAGCACCACGCAGGGCAAGGCGATTGCGCGTGTGGGTGACAAGGTCACTTGCCCGAAGAAGGGCCATGGCGGCACCACGGTGATCGTGAGCGGCGACCCCACTTGCCTGATCGACGGCAAGCCGGCAGCAAGGCACGGTGACAAGACGGCTTGCGGGGCGACGCTGTTGGCGACGCAGTCCGTGAGCCTTGACTGAGAGCAGCGCGATGAAGCGTTGGGTTCAGGGCTTGGCCCTGTTCGTCTTGGTGGTGTGTGTCGTGTGGTTGGGCATGCTTTGGTACTGGGATCAGGCGACGCACACGCCGACGACCCGCGAAGCCGTGCTTTACCTGGCCGTGTTGCCGGTGCTGCTGGCGCCGGCCGCAGCAGCCAGTGCACCTGCGGGCGGTGCTCAGGCAGCACCCAGCGCGCCGCCGACGCGCGAGGAGGCAGAGCGCCGCCAAAGCTTTGCGGTCCTGAGCGCACACAGCTGCCTTGCCGCAGGGCAAAGCGCGCCGGCCATCAAGTCCGCTTTGAAGTCAGGCGAAGTGCGACCAGAGCCGGACCCGGAGCTGCGAGACAGCCAAGGCTTGCCCGTGTTTGCGGCCCGCATCAAAGAGCTCGACTTGCAAGGGGTGTCGGACGAGTTGCAGCCCTTTTTGGCGGCATGTCGCGAGCCCGGCCAAGACGAGCGGAATTTACAAGAAGGCAGCTTGCGTGCCGTGGCGGCGCTGCGGGACCCTTTGCGCATGGTGGCCCAGTCATTGGCCCTGTGGCCCGAGCTGGCGCATGACCCCGATGCGAAGCCGGCAGCTACGACGCCCCCCATCCGGATCCGCGTGTTGGCTTGCATGGCCCCGGGCGCCCCTGTGTTCGACCAGCACGTGATGGAGCGCTGGCTGATTCAAAGCTTGGCGCAGCGCTGTGGAATTCCCGTTGAGGACTTCCTGATCGAGCCTGGGTTCAAGCGCGAGGAGGGTGTCGCTGGTCTTTGGCGAGCCGCTGACCGCTTGCTGCTGGCATTGCACCGAGAACGCCGGCGTGATCTGCTGATCTTGGTGGCCGCTGGCAGCGATGTGCACGAGGCGAGCGCGCAGCAGTGGAGCCAGCAAAGTCGCTTGTTCCACCCCCAGCAGCAGGCGAAGGGCTTGATGTTGGGGGAGGGCGCTTGCGTGCTGGCGCTGGGGCCGGCCGATTGGCCTGCCGACCCCGAGACCCAAAAGCCATTGGCTCAGTTGCACCGAGTGGCGATGGGCGTGCGGGACAAATCGGTGGAGGCCAATGGGCGCGTGGGCAGTGCTTGCCTAGAAGCCACTGCCGTGCAAGCGCTCGGCGCTGCAGGCTTGGAGGCGGCTTCCATTCAGTTTTTGGCGAGCGACTCCGACCAGCACAGCCCCCGCAATGGCGAGCTGTTTGGTGCGGTGCTGGCGCAGTTGCCGCACCTTGATGCCAATGAAGACATGCAACTGCTTGGGGCGGCCTGCGGCCACCTGGATGCAGCGGGCTCCTTGGCGGCCGTGGCCTTGGCTGCGCACGCGGTGGCTCAAGACGATGAGGCGGCCCCTGAGCGTGCCTTGGTGATGTCGGTGGCGCACACGCACGAGCGCTTGGCGGTGGTGGTGCGCAGGGGCTTGGCCGCCCCGGCTGCGGTTTGATCTTGTGATGAATTTGAGACTTTGATGAAACTCTTTTTGCGATTCCTCTTCGACCTGCGGGTGCTCAGCGTGATCGGCTTGATCGCGCTGGCCACCTTCTTGTTCTTGGGTGCCGATGTGCTGCGCCTTGGCGTGATGTGGGTGGTCGTTGCGCTGCTGGGCGTGCTGTTGATCTACGGCCTGGTGTGGGGCATTCGGAAGCTGCTCGCCATTCGGGCTGCCCGCCGGCTGGAGGCGGGCATTGATGCCGAGGCGGAGGCCGCACAGCGCTCGGCTCAAAACAAAGACAAAGCCGCCGTGCAGGCCTTGCGCAGCCGAATGGACGAG
The DNA here is from genome assembly GCA_046317675.1 of Burkholderiales bacterium. Classification (GTDB taxonomy): domain Bacteria; phylum Pseudomonadota; class Gammaproteobacteria; order Burkholderiales; family Burkholderiaceae_C; genus Inhella. The sequence continues at coordinate 15,080 of JBKCVH010000141.1, read as the reverse complement.
GCGGTCAAGACGATCAAGAGCAGCAAGCTAGGTCAGCGCGTGGGCAAGGCGGCGCTGTACGAGTTGCCTTGGTACATGATCATTGGCAACCCGGCGGCCGGCAAGAGCACGGCGGTGCTCAAGAGCGGCTTGAACTTTCCCTTTGCCGACAAGGGCGGTGCAGCGGTGCAGGGCATTGGCGGTACCCGCAACTGCGACTGGTTCTTCACCAGCGACGGCATCCTGCTGGACACCGCAGGCCGCTATGCCGTGCACGAGGAAGACCGCAGTGAGTGGCTTGGCTTCTTGCGCATGCTCAAGCGCTCAAGGCCGTTGGCACCGATCAACGGCATCTTGATTGCCGCGAGCGTGGCCGAGTTGTCGCAGGCGACGCCGGACGCCGCAATTCAACTGGCCAAGAGCCTGCGCCAACGGGTGCAAGAACTGACCGAGAGCTTGGAGGTGTTTGCGCCGGTCTACCTGGTGTTCACCAAGGCCGATTTGGTGGGCGGCTTTGTGGAGTTTTTCGCCGATCGGGACGCCAAAGAGCGCGATCAGGTGTGGGGTGCCACCTTGCCCTACAGCGTGGAAGGCGCCGAGGACGCGGTCAGCGCGTTTGAGCGCCACTTCGATGAACTGCGCGACGGCTTGCGCGAACTGATGCTGGCGCGCATGGCGCTGGCTCGGGGCCAAGCTTTGCCAACGGGCGTGCTGAGCTTTCCGCTGGAATTTGCAGCGCTCAAGCCCGCGCTGAGCGCCTTTGTGGCGACTTTGTTTGAAGAGAACCCATTCCAGTTCAAGCCGGTGTTTCGCGGCTTCTACTTCACCAGCTCGGTGCAAGAAGGCGCTGCGCAAAGCAAGGCCAGCGCCGAGGTGGCTTCGCAGTTCAGCTTGCAAGCCAAAGGCTTGTCCGGCACCGCGATGGTGATGTCGGAGTCGGGCTACTTCTTGCGCGACATGTTCTCCAAAGTGGTCTTTGCCGATCGCAATTTGGTGCGCCAGTACGCCAGCCGCAACAAGATGCGTTGGCGGGCCATCACCTTTGCCGGCTCGGTGCTCGCACTGGCCCTGTTGCTCGGGGCATGGGGCTGGGCCTATTTGGGCAATCGTCAACTTATGCAGGGGGTGGATGCAGACTTGCGCAAGGTGGCGAGCTTGCAAGTCGACCGGGTGGATCTGGCCTCCCGATTGGAGGCGCTTGAAGTGCTTCAGCAGCGCATTGAAGAGCTCGCCCTGCTGCGCGACAACCGGCCCGTTGGGCTTGGGTTTGGGCTCTACCAGGGAGAGGCCATCGAGCGCAAGCTGCGGGCCGAGTACTTTGCTGGTGTGCGCCAAGTGATGCTGGAGCCCGTTGCCCAGGCGGTGGAGGGCTACTTGGCCGAGGTCAATCAGAACGCCAGCGCCATTGCGCCGGTGACTCGGTCGCCCGACTCCGGTGCTGTGGCACTCACGGCCGCCAATGCGCCCGAAGCAGCCGCTTCTGCCGTGCGGTCTCGCTACACCGATGCGTCGCCGACGCAGGCTGAAGAGGCCTACAACGCCTTGAAGACCTACTTGATGATGGCCGAGCGACCGCGCATGGAGGCGGCCCACCTCAGTGACCAGATCACCCGCTTTTGGCGAGGATGGCTGGACGAGCAACGCGGCAACATGCCACGCGACAAGATGATCCGCAGTGCCGAGCGCATCATGGCCTTCAGCATGGCGAACTTGGGCGATCCCTCGTTCCCTCTCGTTACCACCAACCTGGCTCTCGTGGACCAAACCCGCGAGACCTTGCGCAAGGTGATGCGTGGCATGCCGGCGCGGGAGCGGGTCTACACCGAGATCAAGGCGCGCGCAGCCACGCGCTTTGCGCCCATGACCGTCGCGCGCATCTTGACCGAGGGGGGCCAAGCGCCTGAGCCGGGCACCACGCCCTCGGTGGCCGGCAGCTACGCCATTTCGGGCACGTTCACGCGAGAGGCCTGGGAGGAGTACGTGCAAACGGCCATCAAGGAAGCCGCGACCGTGGAGTTGCAGCGCGTGGATTGGGTGCTCAACGTCTCGGCCAAAGACGACCTGTCGCTTGAAGGCAGCCCTGAGCAGATTCGCGCCGCGCTCACGGAGCTTTACAAGAACGAGTACGTGGGCGAATGGCAGCGCTTTGTGCAAGGCGTGACGGTGGCCGAGTTCAAGGACTTCCCCGACGCAGTCACGCACTTGAACCGGCTCGGCGACAAGAGTGACTCGCCGCTGAAGTTGGTGCTGGAGGCTTTGTTCGATCAGACCTCCTGGGACAACCCCAGCATCGTCAACGAGCGCTTGGGCAAGGCTCAGACCGGCGTGGTGCAGTGGTTCAAGCAAAGCATCTTGCGCATGTCGCCTTCCAAGGTGGAAGTGCAAGTGGATGTCACGGGCAAGACCAAGGAAATTCCGATGGGACCGATTGGCCGCGAGTTCGCTGCTTTGCCGCGTTTGATGATTGCCAAGGGGGGCAACCCCGCCCTCATCAAGGGCTACTTTGCGGCTCTGGCCAAGGTGCGGTCGCGCTACAACGACATCCACATCGAGGGCAACCCCGGCCCCGGTGCGCGGAGCTTGCTCAACAACACGCTGGAGGCCGGCGCCTCCGAAGTGGCCGAGGGCCTGAAGTACGTGGACGAGCAAATGATGCTCGGCGTCACTGCATCCCAGCGCAACACCATTCGCCCCTTGTTGGTTCGCCCCTTCATGCAGGCCTATGCCGTGGCGATTCCGGCCGCTGAGACCGAGGTCAACCGCCGCTGGGAGGCCCAGGTTTATGGGCCGTTTCAACGCAACCTGGCGGGCAAGTACCCGTTCGATGCGAACGCGCGCGTGGAAGCGGGCGCGGCAGAGATCGCCAAGGTCTTTGGCCCTGAAGGTGCCATTGCGGGCTTTGCCAACGACACCCTGGGTGCCATGGTGGTGCGCCGCGGTGACAAGGTGGATGTGCGGACCTGGGCCGATCTCGGCATTCGGCTGCGACCGGCCTTTGTCGAGGGCTACAGCAACTGGATCGCGCCCTTGGACGGAGCGGCAGGGGCAGGCGCCCCGGGAGCACCTGCAGCCGCGCCTGCGCAGGCTCAGTACGCTTTCCAAATCCTGCCGCAAGGCGCACCGGGTTTGCTGGAGTACACGATCACCATCGACGGGCAATCCTTGCGCTACCGCAACACAGCGGCGGGATGGGCTGACTTTGTATGGCCCAGCCCGTCTGGCCAACCCGGCGTGCGCATCACCGGGGTGACGAACGAGGGCAAGACGGTGGAGTTCTTCAATGAAGCCGGGGGCTTTGGCCTTGAACGCATGATGGCGGCAGCGAAGAAGGGCAAGAAGCCTGCCCCTGACATCAACGAGTTGTCTTGGGCTCAAGGCAACTTGGCGGTGACGGTGCACTTGCGCGTGGTGCGCGCGCCGGGTCCGGCGGCTGCTCAGTCGGCGGGTGGCGCTTCGGCTAGCGCGGGCCTGCGTGGGCTCAAGCTGCCGGCTTTGGTAGTTGGGGTGGATGCAGCGCCTGAAGCCGCTGAAGCGGGCCAAGGAGTGCGTCCATGAGCACGCCTCAGAACCTCTCGCTCTTGTACTTCGGCAAGGTGCCGAGCCGCGGTGACTTCGTGCGCAGCACGCAGCAAGTTTCACTGGTGCAAACCTTTGATCGCTGGCTCAGCGGTGCGTTGGAGCTGATGGCGGTCGATGCACGCTGGAAGGAGTTGTACGACCGGGCGCATCCGTTTCACTTTGCGGTGCTGGGGCCGCGCCATTCGCACGTGGTGGCGGGGCATGTTCGCCCCTCTAGCGATGCATCAGGCCGACGATTCCCGTTCATGGTGGCCAGCAGTTTTGAGGTGCAAGCCCCCGAGCATTTCATGGCGCGTGCGCCGATGGCCTTGAGCCGACTTTGGAGCCAAGCGGAGCACTGGGCTCGCCGCGCGCAAACCGAGGTGGATGCCACACCGGTGCTGACGGAGATCGGGCAAGTGCGCGTCGCGATCAATGCAGCGCCTGAGGCCTATGACGCCGCCGCCACCGACTTCCTTGACCTGCAGACTTTGGGCAGCGCGCAGGCGATGCTGGCCCGTGCCCACCCCGAGGTGGACCTTGCCCGCGTAGTGATGGGTTTGGGCTTGCTGTTGCAGCCCGTGCCAGCAAGCGGCAGCCAACGCTTGGAAAAGGGCTTGCGCCTGCCCTTGCCTGCGGACCCGCTCTACCAACCTTTCGTGGTGAGTTGGTGGCTGGACTTGGTGGTGCGTTTTCTCGTGCGGGCTGATTTCGAGGTCTTGGTGCTTCTGCCGCAAGGGCAGGCTGCGCCCATGCTGTCGATTGGCTTTGCCGGGGGCTCTGCACTGGCCTTGGCCGATCTGCTGGGCCGTCAGGAACCCGATGCCGCCTTTGTGAACTTGATCAATCCCGAGTGGGCTGATGACCCGAGCGCCCAGGACTACGGGGTGAAAAAGCTGCGCACCTACTTGGCGCAACAGGGCCTGTCTTTGCGCCAGGCCACTCAGACTTTCCGCGAAGCCTTTTTGGGCGAATGAACATGGCAAACCTTGGATTGAAGTCGGCCGTTGGCGCTTTGTTGTTGGCACTGATGCCCTGGGTGCAGGCCCAAAACGCAGCACCAGGATCAGCGCCCGTGGTGGTCAGCGGGGTGGTGCCGGATGAGGCCACCAAAGCGGCCATCTTGGCCCGAGCGCGCGAGCTTTACGGCGCACAGCGTGTGGTCGATCAACTTGGCATTGGCAATCTGGCCGCGCCGCCCAACTGGGCGCAGCAGGTGGTGCGCTTGATGCCCAACGAGCTCAAGCAAGTGACCCAAGGCGAGCTGCGTGTGCGGGGTACGGTGGTTGAGTTGCAAGGCCGGGTCGACAGCGCCGCCATTGCGCAGCAAGTGCCCGCGCTACTGAATGCGCAGCTGTTGAACAGCACCTACCAAGTGCGCAGTGGCTTGCGAGTCGACTCGCCCGGGCAGGCGCAACTGGATGCGGCGCTTGCCAATCGCATCGTCGAGTTCGATCCCGGCCGCGACACCTTGACCGCCAAGGGCGCACGCACCCTGGACGAATTGCTGCCCGTGCTGCAAAAGTTCAACGGCCGCCGGTTCGAGGTCATCGGGCATACCGACGCCGACGGCGGACATGCGGCAAACCTTGCGCTTTCCTTGGCGCGCGCCGAGGCCGTGAAGGCTTATCTGGTGCAGCGCGGCATTGCGGCTCAGGCCATCAGCACGCAGGGCGCGGGCCCCGATCGGCCAGTGGCCGACAACAGCACGCCAGAAGGGCGTTCGCGCAACCGGCGGATCGAGTTCCGGGTCCTCGCTTGAGCCCGGCTGGGTTCAAGGCATCGATGGTGGCTCGACGCCGAGCAGGTCGTCCAGGCGCGCCAAGGTGGCGTCGTCCTTGACGACTTGCCGCAGCCATGCGTGAAGCGGCAGGTCGCCCCAGCGAGCTGCCTTTTCAGCCAGGTACGCGACGGGGCTGTGAGGCTCCGTGCGGCGGAAGTAGGCGGCCACCTCGTGCAGTTGCTGCAGGGCCTGGGCGCGTGTTTGCAAAGCGCCTACGCGCGCCACTGGGGCGCTTGCGGCGCCAGCGGGCGCGCTGCTGTCGTGGGTTTCATCGGCTGCGACCGGAGCCGCGCTGGTGCCAAGGCCACTGTCGCGGCCAAGGCGTTTCAAGGCATCCATGGCGGCTTCCAGGGCCTTGCGCGCTCCAGCAAAACCGGGGCCATCACGGCCAAAGCGCGCATCGGCCTCTGCTTGTAAGCGCTGCAGTGCCTCTTGGGCCTGCTGCATGGCGTTCAGCTGGGTGTCGAAGGCTTGGCTGCCCAGCTGCGCCACGGCGCGCTGGATGGCGACCAGGGTGGGGCGCTCGTCGCCGCTGACGGTCGGCTCGGCGGCGCGCAATCGCGCTGCTTCGACATCTCGCAGCCCCAGGCGTTGCCGTGCAATTTGAACCACGGGCACTGCGTGCGCCAGGGCTTCGATGCGGGTCAGCAGCCAGCTGAGGTTGCCGATGCGTTCTTCGGCGTCGCCGTGGTCGAGCATCGGATGCACATGGTCCCAAAACCTGCCGAGCAGTTCTGCGTTCAGTAGGAGCCCATCGGCGAGCCCTTGAATGCCATGCACGCGGGCGGCGGCATCGGCCCACCAACCCGCCACGCGGAGGTCTTTGGACTGGTTCTTCAACAGCCCTTCGCACTCCCGAATGACGCCCGGCCAATCGGCCACTTTCAGTTCGGTGACCCAGTCGCCTTGCGACAAAGTGGGGTCGTCTTCGCGACGCATCTCGGCGATGGCATCGAATGCCGGCGAAAACGCGAGGTCAGAACCTGCCGGCGCCGCGTCGGAGATGGGCAAAAGGAGGGCTTCGATCGTCATGGTTGCAATGCAAATTTCGATGCCACGTGGGCACCGATGGATGGGAGACAAGGGGCTCCGGCCACTCTACAAGCAGGCATTCCGGAGTGGTCCTGCCTAGACCCCCGGTGCATGGGGCCTGCTCACAAATGCTTACCGCTGGCTTTGAAGCACGCGCCCTGGGTTGAGTCGGCCTTCGGGGTCCAGCGCGTGCTTCACGCGGTGCATCATCTCCAGCCCCACTGGGTCGCCGAAGCGGGTCAGCTCGGCGGCGCGAAGGCGGCCGATGCCGTGCTCGGCACTGAAGCTGCCACCCGACGCGCGCACAGCGTCGAAGACGTAGCGGCTGACCGCCTGCCCCGAGTCTTGGCGGAACTGCTCCAACGAGCCGCCCGGTGGCGGCGCCACGTTGTAGTGCAGGTTGCCGTCTCCCAAGTGCCCAAACACCATGGGGAGAGCCCCTGGGTGGTGGCGGCTTAGCCAGTCCTGGGTCTCTTCGATGAAGCGACCGACCTGGTCGATCGGGAGGCTGATGTCGTGCTTGAGATTGCCGCCGGCTCGGGTTTGGGCATGGGGAATGGACTCCCGCAGGGCCCAGAGTGCCTTGAACTGCGCCTCAGACTGCGAGAGCACGGCGTCCATCGCGCCATCGACCAAGGCAGCGGCCAGCAGTCGCTCCATTTGGCTGCGGGCGGCGGCGTCTTCGTGGTGGCTGCTCAGCTCCAAGAGCACCGCCCAAGGCGCTCTGGGCAGCGGCAAGTTGTCGAGCAAGGCCTGCACCGACTCGCCCATGAGTTCAAAGCCGCTGAGCTCGGGGCCAAGGTGCTGCCGGGCCAGCTTGAACAGCGCGTAGACCGACTCAAAGCTCGGCAGCGTGACCCAGGCGGCCAGCCGGCTGCGGGGGAGGGCGTCCAGCTTCATCACGGCGGCGGTGATCACGCCGAGCGTGCCCTCGCTGCCGATGAAGAGGTCGCGGAGGTTCAAGCCGCGATGGTCTTTGCGCAGGCCATCGAGGTCGCTCCACAGCTGGCCGTCGGCGGTCACCACTTCCAGGCCTAGGCAGAGGTCGCGTGCATTGCCCCAGCGTAGCACCTGGGTGCCGCCGGCATTGGTGGCCAAGTTGCCACCCAGGGTGCAACTGCCTTCGCTCGCCATGGAGAGCGGCAGCAACAGGTTTTCTGCAAGGCAAGCAGCTTGCACGTCGGCCAAGACGCAGCCGGCCTCGGCGCATGCGGTGAGGTTCATACCGTCGATGCGGCGAACGCGGTTCAGCCGGCGCAGAGACAGCACGAGTTCGCCGCCGGTGGGGTCGGGTGTGGAGCCACCGACCAAGCCCGTGTTGCCGCCTTGAGGCACCACGGGCAGCTTTGCGGCATGCGCGTGGCGCAGCATGGCCTGCACTTCGTCCACGCTGCGGGGGCGCAGCACAGCCAGGGCCTTGCCGGGGAACTGCCCGCGCCAGTCGCGTTCGAAGGGCAGGGCGTCTGCACCGCTCAGCACTTGCTCGGCCCCAAAGGCCGATTGCAAAGCGGTGAGCGCGCTCACGCCATCTTGGCCTGAGCCAGGCGCCAGCGAATGTGTGCACTGCAGGCGGCGAAGAGGCCGATGGCCAGCAGGACCTCTAGGCCGCCCAACCAGCGCTGCGCGCCGGTGCTGCTGGCGGCGTGCACGGCGCCCTCAAACACGTACACCCAAACGAGCAGCGACAACCAGCGGTAGGTGTACATGCGGTAGCGCCACAAGCCGGGCAGGGCGGGCAGCAGCGGAAGCACCTTGAGGGCCCAGCCCCAGGAGCCGATGAAGAACAACTCCCACACCAGACAAAGGCCAATCAGGCCCAGGCAAAGGCCGATGGACCAGCGGCGGCTGGCTTCCTCGCGGGGGGTTGGGGTTGTACGCAGTTCGTTCATGGCGGCATTGTCAGGGTGGCCCTGCCTACACTGCTTCGATGTTCTCGTTTCGCACTTTGAGGCGCCATGCGGTGCTCCGCTTGCTGCTGGGTTTTGCCCGCGGCTTGCAGGATTGGCCTTGGCGCCAAACCTTCGCCGGTTTGCGCGTTCGGTTTGATGAGCTGCGCTTGGGCCAAACCGCGGGCTCGCTCACCTTCACCACGCTCATTTCACTGGTGCCCCTGCTGGTGTTGAGTCTGGCGCTGTTCACGGCGTTCCCGATGTTCTCCAGCTTCCAAAAGGCGCTGGAGCAGTATTTCCTGGTCAATTTGGTCCCGGACAACATCGCCCGCCCGGTGCTGCGCACCTTGACGCAGTTCGCCGGCAAGGCCACGGGCATTGGCACCATGGGGGCGGTGTTCTTGGGTGTGACGGCCATTGCACTGATGCTCACCATTGATCGCACGCTCAATGCGATTTGGCGGGTGCGCAGGCCCCGGCCCATCGCCCAGCGCGTGCTGATTTACTGGGTCATGCTCACCTTGGGCCCGTTGGCGCTCGGGGCCAGCTTGGCGCTCACGAGCTATGCCATCACGGCCAATCGCGGTTGGGTCGCGCACTTGCCCGGCGGGTTCGAGCGCATGCTGGACCTGATCCAGTTCGCGGTGCTCACCTTGGCGGTGTCGGGCCTGTTCCATTTCGTGCCCAACACCCATGTGCGCTGGCGCCATGCCTTGCTCGGGGGGCTGTTCACGGCGGCCGCCTTTGGGGTGGCGAAGTTTGGTCTCGCATGGTGGTTGCAGCAGGTGCCGACTTACGCCACGGTTTACGGCTCGCTGGCCACGCTGCCGGTGTTCTTGATCTGGATTTACCTGGGCTGGGTCATCGTGCTGCTGGGTGCGCTCTTGGCGGCCAACGCCCCGGGTCTGACCCGTGGCTTGGTGCAGCGCGCGCCCATGCCCGGCTTGGAGTTGGAGTTGGCACTGGGCGTGGTGAAGGAGCTTTGGGTTCGTCAGCAGCGCGGGGCTGCGGGGGCCACCAAGCTGGCGCTGGCCTATCGGCTGCGCATCGACCCATTGCAGCTCGAACCCGTGCTGGAGAGCTTGCAGCAGCTTGATTGGGTGAGCCGGCTTGAAGAGGAAGGGGCGCAGCGCTTGGTGCTGCTGCGCAACCCGTTTGAAACGCGGGCTGCACCGCTGTTGCACGCCTTCGCGGTGTCAGAGAACAGCAGCACCCGCGCCTTGTGGGCTGCCAGCGGTTGGGAGCAGATGACGGTGGCGCAGTTGCTTGGCACCACCAAGCGCCGCGCGGCCGACTATCAGCCGTCTTCCCAGGATCCGTCGCGCAAGAGCTGAAAGGGCTTGAACTTGGCCTTGTAGGCCATCTTGGGGCTTTCCTCGATCCAGTAGCCCAAGTAGAGGTGCGCCAGCTTGAGCTGCCGGGTTTGTTCGATCTGCCACATCACGCTGTAGGTGCCGTAGCTGCTGCCCGGGTCGTCTTCGTAGAAGGTGTACACGGCCGATAGGCCGTCGCTCAGCATGTCGAGGATGTTGACCAGCTTCAATTGCCCGGCGGCGTCGCGAAATTCCACCAGGCGCGAATTCACCCGGCTTTGCAGCAGGAACTGGGAGTACTGGTCCACGCTGTCTTGGTCCATGCCGCCGCCGCTGTGGCGTGCCGCTTGGTAGCGCAAGTAAAGCTCGTAATGCTCGGCGCTGTAGCCCAAGCGCGTGACGCGGGCTGTCAGGTTTTGGTGCTGGGCCCAGGCGCGGCGCTGGCTGCGTGTGGGCTCAAAGCGCGCCACGGGCAGGCGCAGCGGCACGCAGGCGCGGCAGCCTTCACAGTGCGGGCGGTAAGTGAACAGCCCTGAGCGCCGAAAGCCTTGGGTGACCAGCTGCGAGTACGCATCGGCGTGAATCAAATGGCTGGGTGTGGCCACCAAAGAGCGCGCCTTCCGCCCTTGCAGGTAGCTACAGGAGTAGGGTGCCGTTGCATAAAACTGCACCTGGGTGAAGGGGAGGTCTTTGAGTTGGGTCACAGCAGCTGGTTCCAAGCGCTGGCATCGTAGGTCCAGGGCTCGGGGGTTGGCAGTGGGATATGCCCGGCAAGGTGCTGCCGGAACGCCGCTCCGCTCACCTCGCCAGCCCCAAAGCTTGCCAAGTGGCGGGTGTTTTGCTGGCAGTCAATCCACGGAATGGCATCCCGCCGGCACAGGCACAGCAGGTAGGCCAGGGCGATCTTGGAGGCATCGGTGGCGTGGGCGAACATCGATTCGCCAAAGAACATCTGGCCAATGCGCAGCCCATAGAGCCCGCCCACACATCGGCCCTCCACCCAAGTCTCCACGCACTGCACGACGCCCAGTTCGGCCAGCTCGGCGTAGGCCGCTTGCATCTCGGCCACGATCCAAGTGCCGCCTTGGCCGGGGCGCGGTGTTCCGGCGCAAGCGCGAATGACGGCGGCGGGGTCGTGGTTCACGCGAAGCTCACAGTCGGGGGTGCGCAAAAAGCGGCGCAGCGTTTTGCGCAGTGAAGGGTGCAGCTTGAAGTTCTGGGTTTGCAGCACCATGCGCGGGTCGGGGCTCCACCACAGCACAGGCTGTCCATCGCTGTACCAAGGAAAGATGCCAAGCCGGTAGGCCGCCAGCAGCCGTTCGGGCCGCAAGTCGCCGCCCACCGCGAGCAGGCCGGGCAAATCTGTTTCCGCGCCCAAGGCGCTTGCCGGGTCGGGAAAGTCGAAGTGATTGGGATGGAGTCGGACAATCATGGTTGCACCCCATTCTGACTTTGCCCCATGCAGCTCTACGGCATTCCCAATTGCGACACCGTCAAGAAGGCCCGCGCTTGGCTGGACCAAGCCGGCCTCGCCCATGAATTCATCGACTTCAAAAAGCAGCCGCCCACCGTGAGCCAACTGCAAACCTGGGCCCGCAAGGTGGGCTGGGAGCCGCTGCTCAACCGCGCCGGCACCACCTGGCGCAAGCTGGAGCCGGTTCAACAAGAACTGGCCGTGGACGAACCCGGCGCCCTGGCTCTGATGGCCACGCAAAGCAGCCTCTTCAAGCGCCCGGTGGCCGTGTGGCCCGATGGCAGCATCACCGTGGGCCTACCCGCTCTGCAAGCCAAGGGAGTGCGCTGATGTTCACCGGCATTGTTCAAGGCGTTGCCACCGTGGACGGCATTGAGGCCCGTGCTGGCCTGCACACGCTGCGCTTGCGCTTGCCGCAGGGCTTCGATGGCGAGTTGGCCATTGGCGCCAGCGTGGCCTGCGACGGCGTTTGCTTGACCGTGACCGATCGGCCTGCCGCCGACGTCGCGCTCTTCGACGTGATGGCCCAGACACTCAGCTTGACCACGCTGGGCGGCTTGCAAGTGGGCTCTGGTTTGAATGTGGAGCGGGCCGCCAAGGAGGGCGCCGAAGTGGGCGGCCACCCGCTGTCGGGCCATGTGGACGTGAGCGCCACCATCGTGGAGCTCCGCCGACCCGACAACAACCATGTGCTGCGCTTCTCTTTGCCCGCACCTTGGATGCGCTACGTGTTCGCCAAGGGTTACATCGGCGTCAACGGCTGCAGCCTCACTGTGGCCGAAGCCCAGCGCGAGCGCGACGGCTCGGGCTGGTTCGAGGTCTGGCTGATTCCCGAAACCCTGCGCATGACCACCTTTGGCGACAAGCGAGTGGGCGACGCGGTGCACATCGAGATCGAGCGCAGCACGCAGGTCGTGGTGGACACGGTGCGCGATGCGCTGGACGAGAAGCTCGGCGCCTTGGCGCCCCTGCTGGAGGCGTGGGCAGCCGAGCGCGGGGTTGACCTCACCGCCCTGCCGAAGACCGTGTGCACGCGCCCCCCGAAGGGTTGAGCGCAGGCCGGCGGTCGGCCGTCAGGGCTGGGCGGCTGCCGAGCAACCTTGGGCGCGGCCCCTTTGTGTGGCGATCAACCCTGCCGCCAGCACCAGGGCCAGCGTGCCTGGCACCGGCAGGTCTTGTTGCGGCTGGTTGAGGCTCAGCCCGTCAAACAGAAAGACCCAGTCGGCGTAGTCGGCATTGCCATCCAGTTCGAAGCCCAGCAGCAAGCGGCCGCCGCCCAGATCGGCCCAGCGCACGTCGCTCTGGTGCGAGAAGAGCGCGAGCTCTGATTGGGCGAAGGCGTCGCCGCTGGCCAGGGCATCGCCTTGCAGCCCAAAACGCAAGGCCTGGCCCACGCTCAGGTCGCTGATGTCGAGCCAGTCGCTGACGCTGTCGATGGCGCAGAACTCGTCCACGAGCCAGTCGGCGTAGGTGCAGCCGGCGCCTCGCGTTTCGAACAGCCGGCGCGATGGGTCGGCCAGTTCGGCCCCCGTGCCCGCCAGCGCCAAGCGGGCTTCTTGCGGAGCTGCGGTGCCGCCGAAGGTCACGCGCAGGCTGTTGCCGGTGGCGTAAACGGTTTGCGCTGCCACGCCACCGTTGAGCACGCTCAAATCCATGCTGCCGTCCCAAAACAGCTCGGCATAACGATCGAAGCCGTTGAATTTGCTGAAGCCCGCATCGGCCCCCTTGAGGAGCAGCGAGGCCTGGCCCAAGGCGCCGTCCTGCTGTGGTCCGATGGTGGCGGCGCCGGCCCAGGCGGGCAACAGGGCGGCGGCCAAAGACAAGGCCGAGAGGAAACGCTGGCGGTGAATCATCATGATGAAAAAATGTAGTTTAACTATAACGCGAGGGAATGGACTTGACGACTGACGTCTTGCGTTAGGCCGATAGTGCGAAAAAAATCGTTCAAAAACAATAGGAAAAACCAAAATACAGAATGACATCAAGGGGTTTCCCCCATGCGGGCAAGGCCGGATTCATCATGATTTGGAAGGTAGGAAAAATACATGCATCGACCAGCCCCTTCCCTTTCTGACATGCGCACCCTGTTGCTTGCCCTCCTTCTCAGCGCCTCCTTGGCTGCTGTTCGGCCTACCCTGGCCCAAACCGCGCCTGGTGGCACCGACCAACTGGGCGGCCAACTCACCGCCAACGCCAGCGCGGTCAGCTTTCGGGTATTCAGTGCCAATGCCACCCGCATGGAAGTCAACCTCTTCCGTCAGAGTTATGGCGTTCAGCCTGTGGCGCGCTACACGCTGGCCAAGGTGGGCAGCACCGGGGTGTGGCAGGTGCAGATCCCGGTGAGCACCCTGCGAGGTTTGGGGTTTGACATCGACCCCGCCAACCCGACCAAGCTGTTCACCGACATCTTTTACGGCTACCGGGCTTGGGGCCCGAATTGGCCCCATGTGGCCGGTTGGACGCCAGGCTCGACCGCTGGCTTCATCGCCGACGTGGACACCGCCGGCAACCGCTTCAACCCGAACAAACTGCTGCTCGACCCCTACACGCTGGAGGTCACGCACGACTACACCAGCGCCGCGGTCACGCCCATTTTGGTCAATGCCACGTTGTTTGCCAGCGGCGGGGTGAGCGATGCCGGCGTGCCCGACCGCCAGCGCGATAGCGCCGCCCTGGCGCCCAAGGGCGTGGTGGCCATGCCCTGGGGCTTGGGGTTCAGCAACCTCAACACCGGTACCAAGCCCAACCGTCCTACGAAGGACGATGTCATTTACGAGGTGCATGTGCGCGGCCTCACGCAGGCCGATGCCAGCGTGGGCGCCTGCAAAGGCACCTACGCCGGGGCGGTGAGCAAGATCCCCTACCTGCAGCAACTCGGCATCAACGCCATCGAGTTCCTGCCCATCCACGAGACCGAAAACGAGGCCAACGACCTCCAGCACGCGCCCACCAACCGTTCGGCCACCAGCACGAATGGCGACAACTACTGGGCGTACATGACCACCAATTTCTTTGCCCCGGACCGCCGCTACGCCTGCGATAAGAGCATCGGCGGCCCGACCCGCGAGTTCGCCGCCATGGCCAAGGCCTTCAACGACGCGGGCATCAAGGTCGTCACCGACGTGGTTTACAACCACACGAGCGAGGGAGGCACCTGGGGTGCGGATGTGGGCAAGGCCAACATGTGGAGCTTCCGTGGCTTGGACAACTCCAGCTATTACCTGCTAACCCGTGCGCCCGGAACCGCCACCGACCGTGCCTGGTACTACGACATCACCGGCACTGGCAACACCATGAACACGCGCCACCCGCGCGTGGCGCAACTCATCATCGACAGCCTGCGCTACCAGCGCGAGCGCCTGGGTGTCTCGGGCTTCCGCTTCGACCTGGGCATTGCCCTGGTGAACACCTACGACAACAACACCAACCCGAACGACCCGCAGCGCTTCTACTTCGACCGCAACGATGCCAACACCGCCTTGGCCAAGGTGGCCGCCAGCTTCCCTGGCGTGTTTCTCAGCGGTGAACCTTGGGGTCTGGCTCCCGGGGGGCAGGGCTACCAACTCGGCCAGATGCCCCGCGGCTTCAGCGAGTGGAACGGTGGCTTCCGTGACGTGCTGCGCCGCGCCCAAAACAAGTACGGCGTGAAGGATGGCGACGCCACGCGCGGCAACATCGCCACGCGCATCGCCGGCTCGCGGGACTTGTACGGCGACGCGGGCGACGGCCGCGATCGCCCCTGGTACTCGGTGAACTTCCTCAACGTGCACGACGGCTTCACGCTGAAGGATGTGTACAGCTGCAACGGCCAAAGCCAGAAGCAGGCCTGGCCCTGGGGCCCCAGCGACGGCGGTACCGCCGACGAAGACAGCTGGGACAACGGCGGCAACGGAGTTGCTCAGCGCCAGGCTGCCCGCACCGGCTTTGCGCTGCTCATGCTCAGCGGCGGCGTGCCCATCTTCAACGGCGGCGACGAGTTCTTGCGCACCATCCAGTGCAACAACAACCCCTACAACCTGGACAGCAGCGGCAACTGGTTGAACTGGAGCCTG
>JBKCVH010000140.1:0-5385 GCA_046317675.1 Burkholderiales bacterium | reverse complement strand
GAATTGGCATGTACGAATATAGAACCAGAATGGGATGCGCGCAAACCAACACCCGAGCCGTGCGCAACCAGGAGACGACGATGAAGAATTCACTTCTTGCGGGGGTGGCCTTGCTGCTTCCCTTGCTTGCGGCGGCGCAGCCGTCGGATCCCAAGATGCTGCAAGCGCGCAGCTTGGCGGCGACCTGTGCGAACTGCCATGGCACTCATGGCAAAGCCAAAGGCGACATGAAGCCGCTTGCCGGCATGCCGGCGGAGAAGCTGCTCGCCATGATTGCTGACTACAAAAACGGCAACCAGCCCGCAACGATCATGCACCAGATCAGCAAGGGCTACACAGACGAACAGATGCGTTTGATTGCTGCTTACTTTGCTGCCCAAAAGCCGGCGCCTGCGCGCTAAGGAGAGCCTGAAATGAATGCATGGAATCCTTCGCGCCGGCGCCTTTTGGCGGGCGCTGCCGCACTCGGTGGCTTGGCTGGCTTGAGCGGTTGTGCAAGCACCACCAAGGGGCCGTCGATCGGTCGGGTGGTGGTGGTGGGCGGTGGCTTTGGCGGCAGCACCGCCGCGCGCTACTTGCGCCTTTGGGGCGGTAATGTGGACGTGACTTTGGTCGAGCGCAGCCCGCAGTTCATCTCCTGCCCCATCTCCAACTTGGTTCTCGGCGGCTACAAGCAAATGGCCGACATCACCCGGGGCTATGAAGGCCTGCAAGCACTGGGCGTCAAGGTGCTTCAAGGTGAGGTGGTTGCGGTGGACTCAGCGGGGCGCAAAGTTCGGCTCGCCGATGGGCGTGAGCTCAGTTATGACCGGTTGATCCTGTCGCCGGGCATTGATTTCATGACGGAGCAGGTGGGTGGACTGGCCACTGCTTTTGAGCGAGGGGACGCCACCCATGCTTGGAAGGCCGGACCGCAAACGGTGCAACTGCGCCGCCAAATGGAGGCCATGCCGGACGGGGGCGTTTTCGCACTCTCCATTCCCAAGGCGCCCTACCGTTGCCCGCCCGGGCCTTACGAACGCGCTTGCATGGTGGCGTCCTACTTGAAGCAGCACAAGCCCAAGTCCAAGTTGCTCGTGTTGGATGCCAATCCCGAGGTTCAGTCCAAGAAGGCCCTATTCGAAAGAGCTTTCCAGCAGCATTACGCTGGTGTTTTGGAGTACCGCGCCAATGCGGAGTTGCGCGAGGTGTCGGGCAAGTTGGCCAAGCTGGAATTTGAGGACGTGAAGGCTGACGTGCTGAACATCGTGCCGCCCCAGCGCGCGGCAGATATTGCGGTGAAGGCTGGGTTGGTGAACGTCAATCAACGCTGGGTGGGGGTGAATTGGCTCACGATGGAGTCGACCGCTGCCGCGGGTGTTCATGTGCTGGGAGACGCACTTTTTCCTGGCCCATTGATGCCGAAATCGGGGCACATGGCCAACCAGCATGCGAAGGTCGCGGCGGCTGCCGTGATTCAGTTGCTCAAGGGCGAGGAGGTGAACCCGGCGCCCGTGGTGATGAACACCTGCTACAGCTTTGTGACTGCAAAGGATGTCATTCACGTCGCGTCCGTGCACCAGTACGACGCGGCCGACAAGACCATGAAAACCGTGTCCGGTTCCGGTGGCGTGTCCGCAGGTGCCAATCAGCTTGAAGGGCGTTACGCCCTGTCATGGGCGCAGAACATCTGGGATGACATGTTGGAGGGCGTCGCCTAAAGCGGCCCCGGCCGCCTACTTGAGCCCGCTCAGGTAGGCGGCTACTGCCTGGGTTTCCAGCTCGGTGAGCTGCTTGGCGATGCCGTGCATGACCGCGTTGTCATTGGTGCGCTCGCGGCGGTTGAACTGCTTGATCTGGTTCTCGGTGTACTGGGCGTGCTGTCCTGCCAAACGGGGCAGCGTCGTGGTGCCTTGGCCGTCCTTGCCGTGGCAAGTGGCGCAGGCTGCGACACCCGTGAACGGGTTCCCGCGCAGGTAAACGAAGCGGCCTACATCGGCCAGTTCTCGGTCTTCAACGGCGTGGATGTGGGTTTCTTGCTTTTCAAACCAGGCGCCCAGTGCGGCCATGTCGGCGGCTGTGAGTCCTTCCACCATGGGTTGCATGTTGCTGCTCTTGCGTTTGCCGCTCTGGTAGTCGGCCAGTTGCCGCGCCACATAGGCGGCGTTTTGACCTGCCAACCTTGGAAAGGCGGGGCTTGAGCTTTCGCCATTGGCGCCATGGCACATGAAGCAGCGCCCCTGCACGATTTCTTCCGCCTTGGCCAGGTCGGCAGCGCTTGCGGTCAACGAGGAGCTGACTCCAGTGGCCAACAGGGTCAGGAGCAGTGGAAGGAGTCTTTTCACGGGTGTTGAGCGGGTAAGTGCGGCGTTGAGCCGGGCATGGCTTGGTCAAGGCTTGGGCTGGGCTGGTGGTCCAACAATCGATCCGTCAGCGCGGCAGCACACCAGATGGCGGTGAGGGTGATCCAGGCCGTGAGCGCAAAAATAGAGGCCCCGGAAAGTCCAGCACCCACCGCGCAGCCGCCGGCGAGCATGCCTCCAAAACCCATCAGCACAGCCCCAGCCAGGTATCGGCTCATGCTCGCGCCGCCTTGGAAGCCTTCAAGCTTGAGCTCTCGAAAGCAGGCGGCGGCCAGGAAGGCACCCAGCACCACGCCAAAGATCAAGCCCATATCGAAATTCAGCGGGCGTGCGCTGGCAAACAGCACGCGGCTGAGCAGTTCGGCTGAGGGGCCGGTGAAGCTCATGGCTTGAACCGGATGCGGGTCGAAACTGACCTGGGTGATTCGATAGGTGAACCACCAAGAGCCTGCGATCGTCAGGCCAACAACGATGGCCCCCAGCCAGCCCCAAACGGGCACGCGCTGTTTGCGGGCCCACCACATTGCCGCCACGAGCCACAGCAGGCCAAAGCCCATGGCGGCCGCATGACCCAGTCCAACATGGGCTAGCAGGTCGCGAGATGGGCCGCCGTCGATGGTCCACCATCCAGCGATTCCTTCGCGCAGCGGCGCGAGCATGCCGCCGAGGCTGGCTTGCGCGGTGACCGCAAACACCAAGCCGGCAATGACGGAGCGCAGATTGCCTTGCGCTGCCAAGATGAGCAATCGGCTGGAGCAGCCCCGCGCGAGGATCATGCCGGTGCCAAAAAGCAAGCCCCCGACGAGGGCCCCCGACAAGCTGCCGCGTGCGGATAGCTGGCGCGCCGTGCTGGTGTCGAGCCATCCGCTCAAGGCCAAGGCCTGCGTCACGATGACAGCCACCGCGAAGGCGAACAGCCAGACGGTTAGCTTGCCACCCGCTAACTGGCGTGCGAACTCAATGACGGCCGAGCGCAAGCAGAAGCGACTGCGCTGCGCAAAAAAGCCAAACGTGGCGCCCAGCAGCAGGCCGCCGATCGCCAGTACGGCAGGCTCGCCAAGTCGGTCAACCCAAGCCTGCAACATCGAAACTGCTTTGCGGCGGGCTCAGAGTTCCAGGTCTGCGATGACGGCGTTGATGCCCGCAATCGCACAGGCATCGTCGGCCTCACCACCGGGCGCACCCGACACGCCGATCGCGCCCAGCACCGCACCGCCCGCTTCAATAGGGAGCCCGCCACCGACGGCCATCACGCGGCTGCGATGCCGGATGCCACTCATGGCTTGGCCGGCCTGGGTTTCGCGAGCCAGCGCCGTGGTGGGGATGCGAAAACTTGCCGCCGTCCAGGCTTTGTCCGTCGCCACCTCCACGGTGTGAGCGCCGGCGAACCGGTCGCGCAGCAGCGCCTGCAGCAAGCCGCTGCGGTCGACCACGGCAACCGCCACCTGATGGCCTTGTTTGCGGCAGTGAGCGATGGCCGCCTGCGTGGCTTTTAGGGCGATTTCCGGCGTCATCAAGCGAACGCCGTAGTGAGCCTCCTGAGCAAGCGAGGGGCCCGCGAGGAGCAGGGCCGTGCAAAGGGCGAGGGAAGCTTTCATGTGTTCTCCGAGATGCCAGGATTACCAGCCACACCAATGAGGCGGGGTGTATTGAGCCGGCGAGGCGCCACCCGGCCACCGGGTTGTGCCCGCAACCAGCTTTCGACATGTTCCCAAACCGGCTTCACACCGGGTTGCGTCCGTGCTTCTTCAGCCACCGGCGCCCAGCCAGCCACTTTGTAGCGCTTGTCGGCTTGCAGGGCTTTGCCGTTGAGTCGCATATCGCTAATGCGCTGACCGGCTTTGGCATTCGGCTCAATGGCGTATTGCAGGCCGCCGACCCGAACCATGTCGCCACCTTGTTGGTAGTAGGGGTCTGGGTTGAACAGGTTGTCAGCGACGTCTTCCAGTACGGTCTTGATGAACTCGCCGGTCATCTCGGTCAGGGTTGCATAGGGGTAGGTGATCGCCAGTTGGTCCATCATCAGCTCACGGGTGATGGACTCGCCGGGTAGCAGGCTCGTGCCCCATCGGAAGCCCGGGCTGAATGCAATCTCGGCGCCTTGCGTGTCCATCAGGGCGTCGCAGACCAATTGGTCCCAACTGCCATTGAAGTTGCCACGTCGGTAGAGCAGGCCGTCGTTGATGGCGAGCCGCTCTGCGAGTTTGCCTTCGTAGGGTGCACGGATTTTGGTGATGAGTGCCTGCATCTCCGCGTCAGGCTTGAGCAGATCGCTGAACACCGGGAGCAAGCGATAGCGGAAGTCGACCAGCTTGCCAGCCTTAACGTCGAAGTCCATCACGCCGAGGAACTTGCCGTTGCTGCCGGCGTTCGTGACCAGTGTGGTTCCGCCTGCATTCTTCACGGGTATGGCAATTGGAACGCCGTCGTGGGTGTGGCCGCCGAAGATGGCATCCACACCGCGCACGCGGCTGGCCATCTTGAGGTCGACGTCCATGCCGTTGTGGCTCAACACAACCACGAGCTGCGAGCCTTTGGCTCGTGCGTCGTCCACCTGCTTTTGCAGGTTCTCGTCCTGGATGCCGAACTCCCAATCGGCCACCATGTAGCGCGGATTGGCAATCGGTGTGTAGGGGAACGCCTGACCAATGATGGCCACGGGCACGCCATTGACCTCGCGGATCACATAGGGCTTGAAGACCGAGTCGCCGAAGTCGGCCGTCTTGACGTTTTGTGCCACAAAGTCGACCTTGCCCGCAAAGTCCTTCTCAACAATTTCTTTGACGCGCTCCATGCCATAGGTGAACTCCCAGTGGCCGGTCATGACATCGACGCCCAGCAGCTTGCAGGCATCGACCATGTCCTGGGCGTTTGTCCATAGGCTGGTCGCGCTGCCTTGCCAGGTGTCGCCCCCATCAAGGAGCAGGCTGCCAGGGCGGCTGGCTCGGAGTCTCTTGACCAAGGTGCTGAGGTGCGCAAACCCGCCCACCTTGCCATAGCGGCGAGACGCCTTTTCGAAATCAAGAAAGCTGAAGGCGTGGGC
>JBKCVH010000139.1:0-29935 GCA_046317675.1 Burkholderiales bacterium | reverse complement strand
GAAATGGTGTGGACGAAGCAGCTCGTGGCCCTGCGCCAAAAGCACCGCGCGTTGCGCATTGGCGACTACCGCGCCATCGTCGCGCAGCGCCTGTTCGCCTTCGAGCGCCACACCGACCGCGCGCTGGAAACGCGCATCGTCGTAGCCAACCCCAGCGACCAGCCGGTGCGCGAACGCTTGATGGTGCGCAACCCCCACCTGATGGACGACACCCCCATGGTCGATGTGCTGGGACTCGTACCCGGGCCAGTGGTCGCCGGCTTTGGCCCCGGCTTCTTGACCGTGGATGTGCCGCCGCGCGGTGTGCTGGTGCTGGCACCCCGTCCCAAAGACCTTGGCGGCTACAGCCGCTACAAGCGCGTGCCTTGAGCGCGCAATGCCAACTGCAACGAGGTTCGCATGAAGTTCACCCTGCCTTTCGCTTTGTCCTTGCTGATGGGAGCCGCCATGGCCCAAGCCCCCACACCAATCTCATCCGCCAACCGCTTCGATGCCGAACTCAAGGGCCGCTTCGAGGCCCGCGAAGCCGACTGGCGCAACGGCGCCATCGTTTACCAAGTGCTGCCCGACCGCTTCGCGCCCGCGGCCAACCTGGAGGCCAAGCGGCACCTCTACCCCGCGCCCAAGATCTTGCGCGGCTGGGACGAAACGCCCCGGCGCGGCACCTACGTGGAGAGCGCCAAGCTGTGGAGCCACGAGATCGAGTTCTGGGGCGGCGACCTGCAATCCTTGCGCGCCAAGCTGGACCACGTGCAAGGCCTGGGCGCCGACGTGCTCTACCTCAACCCCATCCACCTGGCCTACACGAACCACAAGTACGACGCCTTCGACTACAACGCCGTGAGCCCCGAGTTCGGCACGCGCGACGACGTCAAGGCCTTGGCCAAAGACGTGCACCAGCGCGGCATGAAGCTGGTGCTGGACGGCGTGTTCAACCACATGGGCCGCAACGCGCCCAAGTTCAAAGACGCCGAGGCCAACCCCCAGAGCCCTTGGCGCGACTGGTTCTACTTCGGCCCGCAGTACCAAAGCGGCGCCCGCGTTTGGTGGCTGGCCGAGAACCTGCCCGAGATCAACCTCGAGAACCCCGCCGTGGCCGAGCACGTGTACGCGGGACGCGACTCGGTAGTGCGCAGCTACCTGCGCGACGGCGTGGACGGCTGGCGCCTGGACGTGGCGGTGGACATCGGCTTCGAGCACTTGCATGCGCTCACCCAAGCCGCGCACGCCGAGAAGCCCGGCTCACTCGTGGTGGGCGAGATCGCCAACTACCCCAAGGAATGGTTCCCGGCGGTGGATGGGGTGATGAACTTCACCCTGCGCGAGATCGTGCTCCGCTTGGCCGACGGACGGCTCAAACCCAGCTTGGCTGCCGACATGATGGACCGCATGGTGCGCGAATCGGGCACCGACAACCTGCTCAAGTCGTGGCTGATGCTGGACAACCACGACACCCCGCGCCTGGCCACCGCCCTGCCCAACGCCACCCAACGTCGCTTGGCGCAGGTGCTGCAGTTCAGCCTGCCGGGCGCCCCCAACCTTTACTACGGCAGCGAGCTGGGCATGACGGGGGGCGACGACCCCGAAATGCGCGCCCCCATGCGCTGGGACTGGGTGCGCACAGACAACCCCGAACTGCGCTGGACGCAGCAGCTGATCGCCCTGCGCAAGGCCCACCGCGCGCTGCGTGTGGGCGACTTCCGGCGGGTGACCAGCGAGCAACTGTTCGCCTTCGAGCGCCACACCGACCGCGCACGCGACACCGTCGTTGTGGTGGCCAACCCCAGCGACCGCACCGTGAGCGAGACCGTGATGGTCGCCAACTCCAAGCTGATGAACGTCTGGATGATGGTGGACGCCCTGACCGGTGAGAAGACCCGCATCACCACGGGCCTGCTGGAGCTGAACTTGGCGCCAGGGGCTGTGAAAGTGCTGGTGCCCGAGCTGAGCCCCGGGGGCGGTTACAGCGCCTACAAGCGGGTGCAATGAGGCCGCCCATAGCACTTGTCCTACACCGCTGCACCTACCTTGGAGCCACGCACCCGAGTTGGGCGGCCTTCTGTCGTCAAACGAGGTTGCAGTCAAGATCAAATAAGAGAGGGCTCCTGCTAAAAATTGATCGCGCGGCGTTAGCCTTGGGGACCATCTTTGGCATCGTGAGAGCGATCAGAGCCGATACCGCCCCATAGCCAAGTGTGGAGGCGCCTCGATTGGTACAGGCTTTGGCCCTGCAGCCGGGCAACATCGCATGAGCTTCGGGGCTGCACAAACCTCCGCACAACTTTGAATTGCACCCAACAACCCATGGTTTGCCGGAACAGCCTTCGCTTCTGAGCTTCCGTATGCTCTGACTAGACGGATGTTTCGCGCCCAATCCATAACTAGAGCCCGCTCCATGAATTTGCTTAGGCCACTGCTTGTCGCCGCCAGTCTTTTGGCCCCCTCCGTTCAGGTTCAAGCGCAAGCAGAATGGCTCCGCGGCTTGGCCGAAGTGATGCGCGCCATCTCCGGCCACCAGCGCCACAGCATGCCCCAGGCCGGAAATGCCTGCGCCAGCGCCCCCTTACCCAACCGAGACGTTTTTGTGCGCGGCAGTTTCAACAGCTGGAACGCCCACGAAGACTGGCGCATGAGCTGGCGCTGCGACCATTACGAGCTGATTGCCTCGCCCAAAGGCGAGCACCAGTTCAAGATGGCCGATGACGACTGGTCGCCGGACGCAGACTGGGGTCGCCCGGTCGGCTTCGCGAGGGGCATTCCGGCCAACCTGCAAGCCCGTGGCGCCCCCATTGAGCACCAGTTTTCGGGCGGACCGGTGCGCTTCCATCTCAGCTTTCCAAACGGCAAGGAGCCGCAGTTCCGTATGAGCGATTGCCAAGCCAAAGGCCCATTCGGCGACAGCCAACTGTTCCTTCGCGGCACCATGAACAACTGGGCTGCATTGGATGACTACGCCATGCGTTGGCATTGCGACGCCTATGTTCTCAATATCGACGTCAAAGGCCGTCACGACTTCAAGATCGGCGATGCCGGATGGAGCAAGCCCAGCATCATTGCCAGTAACAGCAAGGGCGAAGCCGTTATGGAGTCGCAGGGCGGAACGGGCAACCTCACTCGCACCTTCAACGGCGAGCACACCTTGACGCTGCGCTTTGACGCGCAAGGCCGAGCGAGCCTCAACATTGGCCCCAAGACATTCACGGATGCCACTGAAGCCGCCATCACCGACAAAGCCGCTTTGGGCCTGAGCTTTGATTCGCGACAAGCAGCCTTCAAGGCCCCCTTCGGCGCGCAGCCCGTGGGCAGTGAATTTGTTTTCACTGTCCACAGCAAAGAAAAAGGCCTCAAGCGGGTAACCCTGGTCATTGAGCGCCGCGAGTTAACCGGCAACCAAGAGAAGCTCGACTACCTGCCCTTGGCCCGCGTCGAAATGAAGTCGACCGAGATCGCGCAAGGCAGCCGCGTTGAGGGACGCTTCCGCTTCGATCAGCCCGCCATCTACGGCTATTGGTTCGAAGTTGAGACCGCAGAAGGCATGTACGCGCTGCAGAACAACAAAGACAGCATCTACTGGACGCGCGAAAAGGGCTCCATGGGACCCGCCGTCGTTGAGCGCATGCCGGAAAGCCAGAAGCGCATCCGCCGCTATCGCCAAACGATCCACTTGGCCGACCTCCGTGTACCCGACTGGTCGGCAGACGTCGTGTACTACTACCTGTTCCCCGAACGCTTTCGCAATGGCAACAAAGCCAACGACCCGGTGCCAGGCCGCGATCGCTACCAGTCGCACACGGTTGAGACCCACGCCAAGTGGCTCGAACGCCCCTACCGCCCAGGCGAAAGCGGCGACGCCGTCTACAACAACGACTTTTTCGGCGGCGACCTCGAAGGCATCATCAGCAAGCTGGACGACATCAAACAGCTCGGCGCGAACACGCTCTACATGACGCCGGTGCTCCGTGCGCCCAGCAACCACAAGTACGACACCGCTGACTTCAAGCAGATTGATCCCGCATTTGGAACCACCGCGGACTTTAAGCGGCTCACGGCCGAAGCGGCGAAACGCGGTATGCGCGTGATTCCCGACACCTCACTCAACCACGTCGGCTCCGACTCCCCCTACTTCGACCGCTTCGGCAACTACGGCGGCAAGACCGGCGCCTTTGCAGGCGGGAAGCCCAACCCGGCCAGCCCCTACTTCAATTGGTTCGTCTTTGACACCACCCAAACGGACCCGAATAAGCAGTACCAAGGTTGGGTGGGCGTGGCCGACCTGCCCGAGCTGAACAAGGACAGCGAAGCCTGGCGCAAGTTCGCGTTCCGCGACCCCGATTCCGTCACCCGTTACTGGCTCCAGCAAGGTGCCAGCGGCTGGCGCATGGACGTCGCCCCCTGGGTCAACGACAGCTTCTGGCGCGAGTGGAGCGCCGTCGTCAAACAAGAAAACCCACAAGCCCTGACGGTGGCCGAGACTTGGTTTGATGCCAGCAAGTACTTCCTCGGCGACATGTTCGACTCGACGATGAACTACATCTTCAGAAACGCCGTGCTGGACTTCGCCGCCGGCGGCAAAGCCGCCAATGTGGTGGCCAATCTGGAGCTGACCCGCGAGGCCTACCCGGCGCCCATGCTGCACGCCGCGATGAACCTGCTTAGCACGCATGACCAAGCTCGTGCCCTGCACGCCTTTGGCATCCATGGCAACCCGCACACAGACGTCGGCATCGACCCTCAGAAGCTTTCAGAAGCCAAGCAACGCTTGCTCTTGGCCGTCTTCTTCCAAATGAGCTTCCCGGGCGCGCCAACGGTCTATTACGGCGACGAAGTCGGAGTCGGTGGCGGCGAAGACCCCTTCAATCGCGCAACCTACCCCTGGGCGGACGAAGGCGGCAAGCCGGATCTCCAGTTGCGCAGCGAGTTCCAACGCCTGATCGGCATGCGCAACCAGCACCCCGTGCTGCGCCGGGGTTCGCTCAAAGCGCCGCTGCTGGTGACCAACGATCTCATCGTCTTCGAGCGCGAGCTCAAAGGCCAGAAAGCGCTCGTCTTTTTGTCCAACCGGAGCACGCCACAAGTTGCCTCTGTGCCAGCAAGCGGTCGCTTCTTGGATGCCTTGAACGGCTCGACCACTCAGGCCGAGAACGGGAAGATCAACGTTGAAGTGCCCGCACTTTTCGGCCGCGTGCTTTTGAGCCAGTGAAGCAACTCGCGCGGGCCGCCCGCGCAAAAACGAAAACGCCGCCTAGGAAGATCCTGGCGGCGTAACGCAAAGCAATTTGGAGCGGGAAACGAGGCTCGAACTCGCGACCTCAACCTTGGCAAGGTTGCGCTCTACCAACTGAGCTATTCCCGCCTAGCCCGAGCGATGAAGCCCAGGACAGCGCTTTATTTGGAGCGGGAAACGAGGCTCGAACTCGCGACCTCAACCTTGGCAAGGTTGCGCTCTACCAACTGAGCTATTCCCGCACGCAAACTGTTTCGACTGGAGGCGCGAGCGGGAGTCGAACCCACCTAACCGGATTTGCAATCCGGGGCATAACCGCTTTGCTATCGCGCCGCGCAAATCTTTCGACCTGCCAATCCCCCAATTGGTGTCGGGGAACAAAAAGGGAAGCCGGGGCCTCCCTTTCATTTGAAACATGAAAACTTTTGGAGCGGGAAACGAGGCTCGAACTCGCGACCTCAACCTTGGCAAGGTTGCGCTCTACCAACTGAGCTATTCCCGCGTCGCTTTTTCGCTTTCCACACCGTTGCCGGTATCAAAAGCGAAGTCGCACATTCTATGCGAATTTTTGGCGACCTTCAAGCCTAGTGCTTAACGGCCTCCACTTTCGGCGTCGGCGCCTCGGCGGGCTTGGCGGCGAGTTCCTCTTCCGTCAGCGGCGTAGGCGAACGCTCCAGCGCCAACTCAAGGACTTTCTCGACCCAACGCACCGGCAAGATCTCCAAGGACTGCTTCACGTTGTCCGGGATCTCTTGCAAGTCCTTGACGTTCTCTTCGGGAATCAACACCGTTTTGATGCCACCCCGATGCGCAGCCAGCAACTTCTCTTTAAGGCCACCGATGCCAGTGATTTCGCCACGCAAGGTGATCTCGCCCGTCATCGCAACATCGGCGCGCACGGGGATACCGGTCATGGCAGAAACCAGTGCCGTGGCCATTGCCGCGCCCGCGCTCGGCCCATCCTTGGGCGTTGCCCCATCAGGCACGTGAATGTGCACGTCACGCTTCTCAAAGAGTTCGTCCTTGATGCCAAGCTGCGCCGCCCGTGAGCGAACCACCGTGCGTGCAGCCTCAACGGATTCCTTCATGACGTCGCCGAGCGAGCCCGTGCGGGTAACCAAGCCCTTTCCAGGCATCAGCGCCGCCTCAATGGTCAGCAAATCGCCTCCCACTTCTGTCCAGGCGAGACCCACCACTTGGCCAACTTGATTCTTCTTTTCCGCCCGACCAAAGTCGAACTTGCGAACACCAAGGAAGTCATTGAGGTTGTCCTCATTGACCGTCACCAAACCGACCAGCTTTTTGAGCTGCAAAGCCTTGACGGTCTTGCGACAAATCTTGCCGATCTCTCGCTCTAGGGAACGCACCCCTGCTTCACGGGTGTAGTAGCGGATCACACCTCGAATGGCCGACTCCTCCACCACCAACTCGCTGTCCAGCACGCCGTTGTTCTTGCGTTGCTTTGGCAGCAGGTAGTTCAAAGCGATGTGGACTTTTTCATCCTCGGTGTAACCCGACAAGCGAATCACTTCCAAGCGATCCAGCAAAGCCGGCGGAATGTTCATCGAGTTGGCCGTGGCCACGAACATCACATCGGACAGGTCGTAGTCGACTTCGACGTAGTGATCACTGAACGTGTGGTTCTGCTCGGGGTCCAGCACCTCCAACAAGGCCGAAGAAGGATCTCCCCGGAAGTCCATGCCCAGCTTGTCGATTTCGTCGAGCAGGAACAGCGGGTTGCGCGTTCCCACCTTGGTCAAGGACTGAAGCACCTTGCCCGGCATCGCGCCGATATAGGTGCGGCGATGCCCGCGGATCTCCGCCTCGTCCCTGACGCCACCCAGTGCCATCCGAACGAACTTGCGACCCGTGGCACGGGCAATGCTCTGCCCAAGCGACGTCTTGCCCACGCCCGGTGGCCCCACCAAACAAAGGATCGGCGCCTTGACCTTGTCCACTCGCTGCTGCACCGCGAGGTATTCCAAGATGCGCTCTTTGACTTTGTCGAGGCCAAAGTGGTCCTCGTTGAGCACATCTTCAGCCAGCGGCAGATCGTGCTTGATCTTCGTCTTCTTGCTCCAGGGCAGGCCAATCAAGGTGTCGAGGTAGTTGCGGACCACCGTGGCCTCGGCGCTCATCGGCGACATCAGCTTGAGCTTCTTGAGCTCACCCTCCGCCTTGAGACGCACCTCCTTGGGCATCTTGGCCGCGAGGATGCGCTTTTCGAGGTCCTCGATGTCAGCACCCTCTTCACCGTCCCCAAGCTCCTTCTGGATCGCCTTCACCTGTTCGTTCAGGTAGTACTCGCGCTGGCTCTTTTCCATCTGCCGCTTGACGCGCCCACGGATGCGCTTCTCGACCTGCAGGATGTCGACTTCGTGCTCCAGCAACTCCAGCAGCTTCTCAAGACGCTTGGCCACATCGCTCAGGTCCAGCACCGACTGCTTGGCCTCCAACTTCAATTGCAAGTGCGCGGCCATGGTGTCGGCCAGGCGACTCGGGTCATCAATGCCCGCAATCGAAGTCAAGATTTCAGGAGGGATCTTGCGATTGAGTTTCACGTACTGATCGAAATGCTGAACCACCGCACGACGCAGTGCTTCGATCTCGGGTGCGTGCACAGTCTCGGGCACGATCGGCGTGACTTCTGCAACGAAGTGCTCGCCGGCTTCGGTGACTTTGCTCGCCGTCGCGCGCTGCAAGCCCTCAACCAATACTTTCACAGTACCGTCAGGCAGCTTGAGCATTTGCAAGATGGTCGAGACGCAGCCGATATCGAACAGATCGTCGGCCTTCGGCTCGTCTTTGGCAGCCGCCTTCTGCGCTACCAGCATGATCTGGCGGCCAGCCTCCATCGCCGCTTCCAAAGCCTTGATGGACTTAGGTCGCCCGACAAAAAGCGGAATGACCATGTGGGGGAACACGACCACGTCGCGCAACGGCAGCAAGGGCAATTGCACGGGATCGGCGGGGAGCAGGGGGTGTCCTGACATTTGAATTCCTTTTGGGGACTTCGGCTTTATGTAGGGCCGAGAACGCCTGGCACAAGGCCAGGCCGACTCAGGACAATTGGCAGGAGTTAGGCAGCGCTCGCCTTGGCCTCGCGATAGACCAGCAAAGGTTTGGTGTTCTCTTCGATGTTCTGCTCATCCAAGACGACCTTGGCCACCCCTTGGAGGGAGGGCAAATCGAACATGGTGTCGATGAGGGCCAACTCCATGATGGAGCGCAAGCCGCGCGCGCCCGTCTTTCGTTTGAGTGCCTTGCGTGCGATGGCCAACAGAGCACTCGGACGAACCTCCAACTCAACACCGTCAATACCCAACAAGTGTTGGTACTGCTTCAGCAAAGCGTTTTTGGGCTCAACCAAAATCTTGACCAAAGCTTCTTCGGTCAATTCACCCAAGGTGGCGACCACCGGCAAGCGGCCGACCAACTCGGGAATCAATCCGAACTTGATCAGATCCTCAGGCTCAATCTCTGCGAAGAGCTCACTGATTCGGCGCTGACTTGGGCTCTGCACGGTGGCACCAAAGCCGATCCCGCTCTTCTCAGAGCGATCGCGAATGACCTTCTCAAGTCCGTCAAACGCACCGCCACAAATGAACAGGATGTTGGTGGTGTCGATCTGAAGGAAATCTTGGTTCGGATGCTTGCGGCCACCCTGTGGCGGCACCGAGGCCATCGTGCCTTCGATCAGTTTCAGCAAGGCTTGCTGAACGCCCTCGCCCGAGACATCTCGGGTGATGGACGGGTTGTCGGCCTTGCGAGAAATCTTGTCGATTTCGTCGATGTAAACGATGCCGCGCTGTGCTTTCTCAACGTCGTAATTGCAGCCCTGCAGCAGCTTCTGAATGATGTTCTCGACGTCCTCGCCCACGTAACCGGCTTCGGTCAGGGTGGTTGCATCGGCAATCACAAAGGGCACATTCAGCAAACGCGCCAGCGTCTGCGCAAGCAGGGTCTTGCCAGAGCCCGTTGGACCAATCAAGAGGATATTGCTCTTGGCCAACTCCACCTCACCCTTACCAGCCTCTTGCAGGTGGCGTAGGCGCTTGTAGTGGTTGTAAACCGCCACTGCGAGCGTTCGCTTCGCCGGGTCCTGATCGATCACGTACTGGTCGAGGATGGACTTGATCTCTCCCGGCGCTGGCAGGTCTGACTTGGAAGACTTGACGCCCACCGGCGCGGCCGTGACCTCGTCACGGATGATGTCGTTGCACAGTTCAATGCACTCGTCGCAGATGAACACCGAAGGTCCGGCGATGAGTTTCTTGACTTCGTGCTGGCTCTTGCCGCAGAAGGAGCAATAAAGCACCTTCTCGTTGGAGCCGCCTTTTTTTTCGGGCATGGATTCGTCTCTCAGGGTGCTGCAGGCGGCAGGTGCGGCTGATGATAGACCAGCACCCACCTCACCCTGTCAAGTGGAAACAGAGGGCGCCTCGGAATCAACCGCGCTTGTCGACGACCTTATCGATCAGGCCGTAATCGGTCGCTTCTGCGGCGCTCATGAAGTAGTCACGTTCGGTATCGGCGGCGATCTTGTCAAAGCTTTGACCCGTGCGGTCCGCCATGATTCGGTTCAATTGCTCGCGCGTCTTCAGAATCTCCCGAGCCGTGATTTCGATGTCAGTGGCCTGACCCTGGGCACCGCCGCTGGGCTGGTGAATCATGATCTTGCTGTTGGGCAGCGCAAACCGCTTGCCCTTCGTTCCAGCCGTCAACAGGAACGCTCCCATGCTCGCCGCCATCCCCATGCAAAGCGTGCTGACGTCGGGCTTGATGAAGTTCATGGTGTCGAAGATCGACAGGCCAGCACTGACTGAGCCACCCGGTGAATTGATGTAAAGCGAAATGTCCTTGTCTGGGTTTTCGCTTTCGAGAAACAGCAACTGTGCAACCACCAAATTGGCAGTGGCATCGTTGACCGGACCGACCAAAAAGACGATGCGCTCACGCAGCAAGCGGCTGTAGATGTCATAGGCACGTTCGCCACGACCCGATTGCTCAATAACGATGGGCACCATGCCCAGCGCGTTTGTATCCAGTGCACTCATGCAGGGTTCCTTAGAAAACAGCTCATTATGAAAGCCTAAACGACAAGGGCGCCGGCCCTAGAGCACGGCGCCCTGTTGGGGCTCAGGCCAAAACGACTTAGCCGTTGGCTTGCGCCATCAGTTCGTCGAAAGGCAAGGCCTTGTCAGCAACTTTGGCCGTGTTCAACACATAACTGGTGACGTTGTTCTCAATCACAACCGCTTCAACTTCCTGCATGCGTTGACGGTCGGTCAGGTACCAGCGCATCACTTCAGCCGGCTTTTCGTAACTCTGGCTGAGTTCTTCGATGTGAGCTTGCAACTGCTCGGGTTGCGCCTTCAGATTCTGGGTGCGGACCAATTCACCGACCACCAGACCCAAGCGCACGCGGCGCTCAGCCTGAGGGGCAAACATTTCGGCTTGCACCGGCATCTTGTCGGCATCCTTCAGGCCTTGGCTCTTCAGACGCTCACGGAAATCGCCAACGAGACGCTCGGTTTCCTCATCGACCAAGGCCTTTGGCAAA
The DNA here is from genome assembly GCA_046317675.1 of Burkholderiales bacterium. Lineage (GTDB taxonomy): Bacteria > Pseudomonadota > Gammaproteobacteria > Burkholderiales > Burkholderiaceae_C > Inhella. Next base: position 19,148 of record JBKCVH010000139.1, on the reverse strand, counting down.
TCCAGATCCGCAACCTTGACCAACGCATCCATTGCGGCGGCCTTGTTGCGAGCCAACACGCGGAATTTCACTTCACGCTCGAGGTTCTTGCGGACGTCAGCGCGCAATCCCTCGACGCTCGCCTCCTTGATGCCAAGGCTCTTGGCAAAAGCATCATTCACTTCTGGCATGTGCTGCGCTTCGATCTTCTTGACGGTCACCAGGAAGTCAGCTTCTTTACCGGCAACGTCTTTGCCGTGGTAATCCTCAGGGAAGGTCAGCGGAAAGGTCTTGCTTTCGCCGGTCTTCATGCCGCGCACGGCCTTTTCAAAGGCTTCGAGCATTTGGCCCTCACCCAGCATGAACTGGAAGGCTTCAGCCTTGCCGCCGGCGAAGGGTTCGCCGTCGATCTTGCCTTCGAAATCGATGGTGGCACGGTCGCCGTCAACCGCAGCATCGGATGCGGCGCGCTGGGCAAAAGTACGGCGCTGCTTGCGCAGGATCTCCACCGTACGGTCCACGGCTTCTTCGGTCACTTCACTGCTGACTCGGTCAACCTCGATGGCTGACAGGTCGCCCATCTTGATCTCTGGGTAAACCTCAAAGGTCGCGTCAAAGGCGATCTCGCCTTGAGCTGCGCCATCCTTTTGCGAAAGACGGGGCGTGCCCGCAACGCGCAACTGCGCTTCGCTAGCGGCTTGGGCAAATGCCTCGCCCAGTTTGTCGGTAATGACTTCATATTGCACCGACGAGCCATAGCGCTGGGCTACAAAGCTCATGGGCACCTTGCCGGGCCGGAAGCCATCGGCCTTGACGGTGCGAGACAGCTTCTTCAGGCGCTGCTCAACTTCGGCGCCCACCAAACTGGCCGGCAGGGTCAGCGTGATGCGGCGTTCGAGCTTTTCCAGGGTTTCAACGGTGACGGCCATAGCGGGAACTTAAGAGCAAGAGGGGAAGAACAGGGTGGTGCGCGGGGCCGGACTCGAACCGGCACGCCCGAGAACGCGTCAGGACCTAAACCTGGTGCGTCTACCAATTTCGCCACCCGCGCGGGTAGCGGCGCATTGCCTAAACATTTCTAGGCTCAAGCAAAACGCCTTGATTAACCGAGCCGCAGATTCTAGCGCCCGAACCGAATCACGCTTCGGCTCTCGGCGGTCAACGCTAGAACGACCGCTGGAAAAGGGCGTGGGTTCGACCATGCCTCAAAGGGCCAAACGAGAAGCGTCCAAGTTGAGACGGTTTCGACTTCTTTCGGGGAGACGAAACTCCAAGCCAGAGAGCATCCCAAAGCGCAGCCGTGAATCCATCGCCAGAAACCAACCACCAATACAAAGCGGCCTTTTGGCCTTTGGTTTTGATTGCTGCAGCCATCCTGATGATCACGATGGGCTCTAGGCAATCGATGGGCCTGTTCATTGCCCCGATGCATGCCGACACCGGGCTGTCCGTTTTGTCCATCAGCTTCGCCCTCGCAGTAGGTCAGTTCTTTTGGGGCGTTTCACAGCCAGCATTTGGCGCTTTGGCGGATCGCTATGGCCCGATGCCGGTGTTGATGGGAGGGGGCCTGTTGCTCGCAAGCGGAATCGCCCTGACGCCGTTGGTGAAGAACGAGTGGGCACTGGTCTTCACGCTCGGCGTCATGACCGCCGCAGGCGCTGGCGCAGGGAGCTTTTCCATCTTGATAGGCGCGGCAGCTCAGCGTGTGGCGCCCGAGCGCCGGTCATTCGCTTCGGGGTTCATCAATGCGGGCGGCAGCTTTGGACAATTCGTTTTTGCGCCATTGAACCAAGCTCTGATCGCGAGCTTCGGGTGGGCCAAGGCCTTCTGGGCGCTGGCCGTCATCAGCCTAGCGACCCTCCCGCTGGCTTGGAAGCTGGGTGGATCGGCACCCGCAAAGGCAGAAGCTCAGCACGAACTCCGAATGGGCGAGCAACTCCGTATTGCCTTTCGGGACCGGAGCTACTGGTGCCTCCACTTGGGCTTTTTCACTTGCGGCTTTCACATTGCCTTCTTGGTCACGCACCTTCCGGGCGAGGTCAATCTCTGCGGCCTGTCTGCCAATGTGGCCGCCACGTCGCTGGCGGTGATCGGCATTGCCAACATCGCGGGCAGCCTGGGCGCCGGCGTGCTGGGAACGAGATTTCGCATGAAGTACATCTTGTTCTGGATGTACGCCACGCGCGCTGTCGCGATCGGCCTGTACTTGATGGCGCCCAAAACGGCGCTCACCTTCTATGTGTTCGCTGCCGTGCTGGGCTTAACTTGGCTGGCCACGGTGCCGCCGACCGCTGGCCTGGTGGGCAAGCTGTTCGGCACGCGCTACTTGGCAACCCTCTTCGGCATGACCTTGCTTTCACACCAAATTGGCGGCTTTCTCGGCGCCTATCTTGGCGGGCTCGCCTTTGTCCATTGGGGCGGCTTCACCAGCATGTGGTGGGCCGACATGGGGCTCGCATTGGCGGCGGCGTTCATCAATCTACCGATCAAGGAGGCCCGGCTTGAACCTCGCCTCGCTACCGCCAATTGATCCCCTAAAAATCAGCGCACGGGCAGCTTGACCCGGAACCACGCTGCGTACATCGCCGGAAGGGCCAGCAAGGTCAGCGCAGTGGCGACGATGAGCCCGCCCATGATGGCGACCGCCATCGGGCCCCAAAACTCGCTACGGCTGAGCGGGATCATGGCCAGCACGGCTGCGGCCGCAGTCAACACAATCGGCCGGAAGCGCCGCACCGCCGACTCCACGACGGCGGCCCATGGCGGCACGCCCCGCGCACGCTCGTGCTCAATCTGATCAATCAGGATCACTGAGTTGCGGATGATCATGCCCATCAAGGCGATCACACCGAGCAAAGCAACAAACCCAAAGGGACGGTTCAAGACGATCAAGGCACCGGCGACGCCGGCAATGCCCAGGAAGCCGGTCAGGAACGCCAAGAGCGAGCGCGAAAAGCTCTGCAACTGAAGCATCAAGAGCGTGAAGGTGATGAAGAGCATCAGCGGCACGCCCGCAGCGATTGAACCTTGCCCTTTGCTGCTCTCCTCGACAGCGCCCGCCACTTGTACGCGGTAAGCATCGGGCATGCGCTTCTGAAGCGCTTCCAATTGAGGCCAGATTTGGTTGCTGACCGTCGCGCCTTGCAAGCCCTCAGCCACATCACCTTGAACGGTGATGGCGTACTGCCGCCCTTCACGCCACATCACGCCGGGCTCAAAGTCGAAGGTGATTTCCGCCACTTGTGTGATGGGCACGCTGCGACCGGTCGCCGTAGGCAGGTAACCATTGCTCAGGTCAGTGATGGCCTTGCGCTCGTCCAGGGGCTGCCTGAGAACGATGTCAATGAGCCGATCGCCCTCGCGGAATTGCCCAATGGTGGAGCCGCTCAGAATCGTCCGCGAAGCCTGCGCCAGGCTCTGGCTGCTGATTCCCAGTGCACGTGCTTTGTCCTGATCGACCTTCAGGCGCATCACTTTGATGGACTCGTTCCAGTTGTCGTTGGTGCCCCGCATATTCGGGTTGGCAGCCACGATGGCCTTGGCTTCGTCGGCCCAAATGCGAAGCTGCGCGGGATCCGGGCCAATCACTCTGAACTGGACCGGATAAGGCACAGGCGGCCCGTTCGGGAGCAACTTCACTCGGGCACGCACTTCTGGGAACTCGGCGGCCAGCAGGGCTGGAAGTCGCTTGCGCAGGGCCTCGCGGTCCTTGAGCGTCTTGGGCAGCAAGATGGCCTGGGTCACGTTGGACTGCGGAAACACGTTGTCCAGCGGCAGGTAGAAACGCGGCACCCCAGAGCCCACCCACACCGTGGTCGACTGCAAGCTCTCCTCTCTGAGCATGCGCTGCTCAAAGCGCTTGGCCAGCTCTTCGGTTTGCTGAATGGGGGAACCCTCAGGGAGCCAGAGATCGACCAGGATTTCCGGCCGGCTCGAATCGGGAAAAAACTGCTGCTGGACCTTGCCCATGCCAAAAAGCCCGAGCACAAAGATAGCGATGGTGAGTCCGATGGTGATCCAGTGGTGCTCGACACACCAGCGCACCAAGGAACGCAGCCGCGAGTAGAACGGGGTGTCGAACAACTCGTGCGCTTCGCCGGCGGCGGCCGGCCGCGTGCGCAAGAGCAGCGCACCCAAATAAGGCACGAAGTACACCGAGACAAACCAAGAGATCACGAGCGCTGCGGCAGTCACCGCGAAGATGGCGAAGGTGTACTCGCCCACCGTTGAACGAGCCAATGCAATGGGCAGAAAGCCGACGGCCGTGATCAAAGTGCCGGTCAGCATCGGCATCGAGGTGGCTTCGTAGGCGAATGTGGCTGCGTGCAACTTGTCGTAGCCCTCTTCGAGCTTGCGCACCATCATCTCGACCGCAATGATCGCGTCGTCCACCAAGAGGCCCAGAGCAATGATGAGCGCACCAAGCGAAATCTTGTGTAGCCCGATGCCCCAGTAAAACATCGTCACGAAGGTGATGCCCAGCACCAGTGGAATCGTGACACCCACGACCAGCCCAGGCCAGATGTCGAGCCGCAGCGGGCGCGTGTGCAAGCCAAGCGCAACAAAACTGACGAGCAAGACGATCACCACAGCTTCGATGAGCACCTGCACAAACTCACCGACTGAGCGCTTCACGGCGGCCGGCTGGTCTTGCACCTGAGCCATCTCGACGCCCGCCGGAAGGGTGGGCTTGAGTTCAGCCACCGCAACCCCAAGGGCCTTGCCCATGCGAATGATGTCGCCGCCTTTGTTCATGGAAACACCGAGCGCCACGACTTCCTTACCCTGGAATCGAACGGTCACTCCTTGCGGCTCTGCGTAGGCACGGGTGATGGTGGCCATATCGGCCAGCTTCAGGAAACTCACGGCGCCGGTTTGTGGGTTCTGAGCCCGAATCGGCAACTGGCGCAGCGCATCCAGGTCATTGAACTGGCCGTCAACACGAACGCTGACGTTGCCAGCCACGGTGCTCAACAGACCCGCACCTTCAACGGCGTTTTGCGCATTGAGCTGCGCAATCACGCTCGACAAGTCGACGCCCATTTGAGCGAGGCGCTTGTGCGAAATCTCCACGTAAACCTTCTCGGGCCGCACACCAAAGAGTTCCACCTTGGCGACTTCGGGCACCCGCAGCAAGCGCGAGCGAACTTGTTCGGCGTAGCGGCGCAAGTCTTCGGCGCTGTAACCATCTCCACTGATGGCATAGATGCTGCCGAATACATCACCGAACTCATCGTTGTAAAACGGGCCCACCACGCCTTGCGGCAAGGTGTGGCGGATGTCCCCCAACTTCTTGCGAACTTGGTACCAGCTGTTGGGCACATCCTTGGCAAGAATGTTGTCCTTGAGCTGAAAAATGGTGAGCGACTCGCCGGGCTTGGTGAACGAGCGAATGCGGTCGGCGTAAGGCACGTCTTGCAAAGTCTTTTCAACTTTGTCGGTCACCTGATCGGCCATTTGCTTGGCTGTGGCACCCGGCCAGTACACCTGCACCACCATGGCCCTGAAGGTGAACGGCGGGTCTTCGTCTTGGCCGAGTTGGAAGTAAGCCGCGAAGCCAACCAACAGAAGGACCACCATCAGGTAGCGCGTCAGCGAAGGGTGTTCCAGCGCCCAACGCGAGATGTTGAACTTACCGCTGCCTGAATTGCTCGTCGGTCCCATGGACTCTTGTCCTTAACGAGAAGCGGCTGCGATAGGGGCGGCGGGGGCGCCGTAGCGCCGCACCTTCTCGCCCTCGCGCAGCACATGCACGCCAACCGTGACGATTTCTTGCTCGGGCGAAAGCCCCCCGGTCACGACCACCTCGTTGCCTTCAGCTCCCGCCACCTGCACCGCGTACTGCCGCACCGTCATGGTGCCGCCGTTCAGAACCCAAACATGAGGCTGGCCCTTGGCTTGAAACACCGCAGACATCGGCAGTTTCAAAACGCCACTCACCTTGGCCGTGTTCAGGGTCACTGTCGCCGTCTGGCCGAGCTTGACTTCGCTGGGTTTGCCAATGTCGGCCTTGACCAAAAAAGTCCGGGAAACTGGATCCGCGGCCTGTGCGACCTCCCGAAGCTTGGCTGAAAGTGGGGCCTCCAAGCCGGCTACGCGCACTTGCAGATCACCGTCTGCCGCAATCCTGCGCAGCGCAGCAGCCTGCTGCGCGGGGATCTGGAACACCACGTCCAAAGGCCCATCCTGTGCCAAGCGCAACACCGGAGTACCTGCGGCCACCACGGTTCCGGGCTCTGCATCAACGCTGGTGATGATGCCGGCCGAGTCGGCCTTTAGCGCACCGTAATCCGCCTGGTTGGCCTGCGCTCTGGCCTGGGCCCGGGCCTGCTCCCATTGCGCCTGGGCACCCTGGAAAGCCGCATCGCGGCGCTCCAACTCGGCAGCTCCGATGAAGCCCTGTGCATGCAGGTCACGGAACCGCTTGAGATCGGCTGCGAGGCTGTCGCGATTGGTCTTCGCCGCGCGGAGCTGCGCTTGGGCTGCCTCTGCGGCCAGAGCCAGATCGGAGGGGTCCAGCCGCATCAAGACTTGCCCCTTCTTGACGCTTTCCCCGAGCCCCACCTTTCGCTCGAGGACCTTTCCAGGAACACGGAAGCCAAGGCGCGACTCGCTGCGAGCCCGGACCTCTGCCGCGTACACCATCTCTTGCCCAGCTTGAGTCACCTGCAGCACCTGGGTGCGCACAGCTCGTTCAGGCTCAGGGGCAGCCGCCTTCTGGCCACAAGCTGCCAACAGCACCAGCAGGGAAAGGGCCGTCCAGCGCGGCAAAGGCTTCTTCATGTCAACCTCTTTTGAATCAGGAGCGCGCGCCCACACCGACAAGGGGCAGATGCGATGCCGCGCTAATGTACCTTTGGGGTTCAGTCCATGAAGAAGCCGGCGGTACGTGAGGGCCTCATCTGTACGGCACCGCCACAATGGCGATCGATGACCACAGCCCAACGCCACCAAAGCGAGAACTTTCCCGTCGCGTCGCGGCTGTGCCCGCCTCGGTGGCGCGCCCCCATCTTGGCCATCTATCGGTTTGCGCGCACTGCGGATGACATCGCCGACGAGGGCGATGCCTCTCAGAGCGAACGCCAAGCCCAACTGGCCGCCATGCGCCAGCAACTGCTGGCATTGCCTGATGCCATCGACGCCAGCCACACCTGGGCGCCAGCGCTGGCTCAAGCGATGAACGAACACAGCTTGCCCAAGCCCCTGCTGTTGGCATTGCTAGAGGCCTTTGAGCAAGACACGCACCAAACGCATTACGCCGACCGCAGTGAGCTTCTGCGCTACTGCGAGCGTTCGGCCAACCCAGTTGGCCGCTTGCTGCTGCACCTCCGGGGCCTGGATGACCCCGACTCGCTCCGGCAAAGCGATGCCATTTGCACCGCACTCCAGCTCATCAACCATTGGCAAGACCTCAGCGCAGACGTTCGGAAGCCACGCCTTTACCTCCCTTTGAGCGACCTGGCTCGCCACGGGGTGGTGCCCGAGGCGGTGCTCCGCGGCGAAACGAGCCCTGCCCTGGCCAGTTGCATCCGTGAACTGAATGATTGGGCGCTTGGACTCATGGACAGCGGCCGGCCCTTGGCCTCACGCATGGGCGGAAGAATGGGCTTCGAATTGCGCTTGGTGATTGAGGGTGGGACGCGGGTGGCTGAGAAAATCCGCGGTATGCGTCACAACACCTTGCTTGAGCGCCCACGGCTCCGGCCCTGGGATGCCCCCCTGCTGCTGGCACGAGCACTTTTCTTCAGAGAGGGTCCGCGTTGAACCCCGACCAATATGCCGAAGAAAAAGCAGCGGCCAGCGGCTCCAGCTTTTATTACGCCTTTAAGTTTTTGAGTCCGCCTCGGCGTGCCGCCATCACGGCCTTCTACGCCTTTTGCAGGGAGGTGGATGATGTCGTTGACGAAGTCAGCGACCTGAGCGTTGCGGCGACCAAGCTCGCGTGGTGGCGTAAAGAGGTGGCGGCAGCCTTTGCGGGTCAGCCCAGCCATCCGGCGCTCAAGGCGCTGATGCCGCACACCGTCGCTTACGGCATTCGCGCCGATCAGCTCTTGGCCGTCATCGAGGGCTGCGAGATGGACTTGCAGCAGACGCGTTACCTGGATTTCGCCGGCTTGCAACGCTACTGCCACCTGGTCGCTGGCGTGGTGGGCGAAGTCGCCAGCGGAATCTTTGGCCGCACGCAAGCGCAAACCGTCGAATACGCCCACAAGCTGGGCCTGGCCCTCCAGCTGACCAACATCTTGCGCGACGTGGGTGACGATGCCCGGCGCGGCCGGATTTATCTGCCCGTCAGTGAGCTCCAGCAGTTCGGTGTGACGGCCGCTGAAATCCTCAAGCGCGAATCGCCCTATGGTTACTCGGACCGCTTCACCGTGCTGATGCAGTTTCAGGCCCAGCGAGCCCACCAGCTCTATGAAGAAGCCTTCAGCTTGCTGCCCGAGGCCGACCGCCGTGCACAAAAGCCTGGCTTGATGATGGCAAACATCTATCGCGCCCTCCTGCGCGAGTTGGAAGCCACGCAGTTCAAGGTGCTGCATCAGCGTATTGCGCTGACGCCCATCCGCAAGCTGTGGATTGCCATGAAGACCAATTGGCGGGGTCGTTGAAGGCGCTCGTTATCGGAGCCGGCTGGGCGGGGCTGGCGGCGGCTGTGCGCTTGGTGCAAGGGGGCGCCAAGGTCACGCTTTGGGACATGGCCCCACAAGCCGGAGGGCGAGCTCGCAGTTGGCAAGACGCCAGCGGCCACTGGCTGGACAGCGGCCAGCACATCCTGATCGGCGCTTACCGCGACACCCTGGCTTTGATGCGCGAAGTCGGAGCCAACCCAGAGGCTCTGATGCACCGCATGCCCCTGACCTTGGTCGATGCCCAAGGCCAAGGCCTGCGCTGGGGTTCCGGTGGGCCGGCCACCGCCGCGCTGCAAGGCGTGTGGCGTCACGCCGGCTGGGGCTGGCCCGAGCGCGTTGGATTGATGCGCTGGGGTGCAGGGCTGCTCATGCGCGGCCTTCGCTGTCCAGCCGATTGGAGCGTGGCCCGCCTGTGCCGCGGTTTGCCCGCGGCCGTGCGCCTGGAATTGGCGGAGCCGCTGTGCGTTGCTGCCTTGAACACAAGGCTCGAAGAGGCAAGCGCCACCGTCTTCCTGCGCGTGCTGCGCGACGCCCTGCTCGGCGGCTCCGGCGCTGCCGACTTGCTCCTTCCCCGCGCGCCACTCCAAGCCCTGCTGCCGGAGCCAGCGCTGCGCTGGCTCGATCAACGCGGGGTCACTGCAGAGTTTGGCCGGCGCGCCGTCACGCTCACCAAGGCCGGTTTGCAATGGCGTTGCAACGATTGGGAGGGTGACGCCATCGTGCTGGCCACCAGCGCAGTTGAAGCCCAGCGCTTGGCCGCGCCCTTGAACCCCAGTTGGGCCGCCCGCGCCAACAGCCTCACGAGTGAAGCCATCGCCACCGTGGACCTGCAGGCCAGCAACTTTGCGTTGGCCGCGCCCATGGTGGCATTGCGCGGTGGGCCAGCTCAGTTCCTCTTCGATTTGGGCCAAATCGGTGGCGCCCCCGGCCGCTTCGTGGCGGTTGCAAGTGCCGTTGCGGCAGAACTCGAAGCGGGCCTCGAACCCTTGGCCCAAGCCATTGAGGCGCAAGTCGCCGCGCAAGTTCCCGGTCTTGCCGGCGCAACGCGCCTGCGGGCCCATGCAGACCGGAGGGCCACCTTTGCCTGCCACACCCAACTGATGCGGCCGCCTGCAGCCGTCGCACCGGGCCTTTGGGTTGCGGGTGACTATGTGGATGGCCCTTACCCCGCCACCTTGGAAGGCGCGGTGCAAAGTGGTTCAGCCGCCGCTCGATTGGCGCTCGGCACAATCAGGCCTTCTTGAAGAAGCCCATGCGCGACAACAGCCCCACACCCTCCACCCCCGCCATCCAAGTGCTGGAGCGCGCTTACGCCCTGCTGGACGTACTGGCCCGCCACACCGACCCGGTTCCCCTCAAGGACTTGGCCCAAGCGACAGGCTTGCACCCGAGCACCACCCACCGCATCCTCAATGACCTCACCATCGGTCGCTTTGTGGAGCGTCCGGAGCCCGGCAGCTACCGGCTGGGCATGCGCCTGCTGGAGCTTGGCAACTTGGTGAAGGCTCGACTGGATGTGCGCGACGCCGCCTTGCCCTTGATGCGTGAGCTTCACAAGCTGACCCACCAGCCCGTAAACCTCTCGGTGCGCCAAGGGGATGAGATCGTTTACATCGAACGCACTTACAGCGAGCGCAGCGGCATGCAGGTCGTGCGCGCAATCGGTGGGCGGGCACCTCTGCACCTCACCTCAGTCGGCAAGCTTTTTCTGGCCGCAGACGACCCCATCCGAGTGCGCGCCTATGCGACCCGCACGGGTCTCGCTGGACACACCCGTTCCAGCATCACGGAGTTGCCCCGCCTTGAGCGCGAGTTGGCGCAAATTCGCCTTCGCGGTGTTTCGCGGGATGAGGAGGAACTTGAAGTTGGCGTACGCTGCATGGCCGTGGGCATTCAGGACGACCAAGGCAAGCTGATTGCCGGGCTGTCGATCTCGGCGCCAGCGGACCGCCTGGAGGAAAGCTGGGAGGGGCGCCTGAAAGAAATCGGCGCGTCTATCTCAGCAACCTTGGGCTTCGTGGCCCCGAGCAGGCCTCAAGGCGTGCGCTGATCAGTGCCTGATGCCACCAGCCACTTGCGAACGCGCTCTGCGTCACCCATCCGGCTGTACTTCCCGGCGGAATCAAGAAACACCAGAACCAAACGGCGGCCAGCCATGTGGGCCTGCATCACCAAGCACTGACCGGCCTCGCTGATGTAACCAGTTTTCTGAAGGCCGATATCCCAAATCGGATTCTTCACAAGCCCGTTGGTGGTGCCGAATTGCGCTTCGCGCTTGCCCACCCGAACCGTAGCGCCGGTGGAGGTCGAAAGCTCGCTGATCAGCGGCACGTTGTAGGCCATTTTGACCAAACGAGCGAGGTCGTGCGCGCTGCTTTGATTGGCAGGAGACAAGCCCGTCGGCTCGACATAACTCGTGTCCTTCATCCCCAGCAACTGGGCCTTGGCGTTCATGGCGGAGACGAAAGCCGGCATGCCGCCTGGGTAATGCCGCCCCAAGGCATGCGCCGCGCGGTTCTCCGAGGACATGAGCGCCAGATGGAGCATCTCCCCACGCGTCAATTGGGAGCCCACGCGAAGGCGCGAACGGCTGCCCTTCTCGGTGTCCACGTCGTCTTGCGTGACGGTGAGGGTTTCGTCAAGTGGCAGGCGAGCTTCGGTCACGACGAGTGCCGTCATGAGCTTGGTGATGGACGCAATCGGCAACACGGCGTTGTCGTTCTTGGCCAGCAACACCTCTTCCGTGTCTTGGTCCATGACGAGGGCCACGCTGGACTTCAGGTCCAAAGGATCGTCAGTGTGATTCAGTCCGTAAAGCTGTCCAAACGAAGGCTTGGCCGCAACCACAACAGGCTGCGCGCGCTTGGTGCTGGCCTTTGGGCGAGCTGCCTTGCGAACCGTCGCCTTAGACCCCGTGTTGGCCTTTGACTTTCGAACTTGAGGCTTCTTTTCACTGGCTTTGGCCGTCGATTGCTTGGTTGGCGAAGCCTGGGCGCCGACGGTGCCCCCGCCAAGTGCCAAGCCCAGGCCCAATGCCACGATTGCCAAAAAACGCATGTGAAACCCCTCGAAACAATGGCCGAAGTGTAAGGCTCTCATTGAAAGAGCATTCAGTACAAGCACTTAGGCTCGATTGCTGAGGCCAACTGTGAAGCAATGCACAGGGATTCGACCTGTGCACCAGCTTCATCACCCTTGCGCCACGACGCGCTCCCCTTTGTCGCGCAGCTTGTTCAGGCCATTGAGGTAGGCCTTGGCACTGGCCACGATGATGTCCGGATCAGAGCCCACCGCGTTGACGATTCGCCCGCCCAGTTGCAAGCGCATGCTCACTTCACCTTGGCTCTCGCTGGACCCACTGCTGATGGCGTTAACGCCGAATAGAAGCAACTCCGCACCCGAGTTGACTTGAGTCTCAATGGCGCGCACGCAGGCATCAACAGGGCCGTTACCGTCGCTCTCTGCCTTGAACTCCTGGCCGCCAGCCGCAAACACCACGGCAGCGTGGGGGCGCTCTCCGGTTTCGGAGCGCTGGGTCAGCGACACCAGGTGGAAGTGGTCGGCGACCTGTTCGGCTTGCTCGTCCATCACGAGGGCCAAAATGTCTTCGTCAAAGACCTCAGCCTTGCGGTCGGCCAAGTCCTTGAAGCGCGTGAAGGCCTCGTTGACTTCGGCTTCCGACTCCAAACTGATGCCAAGCTGCTCAAGGCGCTGTTTGAAAGCGTTGCGACCACTGAGCTTGCCCAGCACGATCTTGTTCGCCGTCCAGCCTACATCTTCAGCGCGCATGATTTCGTAGGTATCACGCGCCTTCAGCACACCGTCTTGATGGATGCCGCTGGCATGGGCAAACGCATTGGCACCCACCACCGCTTTGTTCGGCTGAACCACAAAGCCCGTGGTTTGGCTCACCAAGCGGGAGGCTGCCAGGATCTGCGTGGTGTCAATGTTCACGTCCAAGCCAAAGTGGTCACGGCGGGTCTTGACGGCCATCACCACTTCTTCAAGCGAGCAGTTGCCGGCACGCTCACCCAAACCATTGATGGTGCATTCGACCTGCCGTGCGCCCCCAATCCGCACGCCTGCCAAGCTATTGGCCACGGCCATGCCCAAGTCGTTGTGGCAATGCACGCTCCAAATGGCCTTAGCACTGTTTGGAACTCGCTCACGAAGGCTGCGAATGAACTCGCCATAGAGCTCTGGGATTCCGTAACCCACCGTATCGGGGATGTTGATGGTGGTCGCACCTTCAGCAATCACCGCCTCCACCACGCGAGCCAGAAACTCAGGATCACTCCGGTAGCCATCTTCGGGAGAGAACTCCACGTCGTCGCAATGGTTACGGGCAAAGCGCACAGCCAACTTGGCTTGCTCAAGCACCTGCTCGCGCGTCATGCGGAGCTTCTTCTCCATGTGCAACTCGCTGGTGGCAATGAAGGTGTGAATGCGTGAGGCGTTGGCCCCCTTGAGGGCCTCAGCTGCACGGGCAATGTCACGGTCATTGGCGCGGGCGAGCGAGCAAATCCGACTGTCCTTGATCACCGCTGCAATGGCCTTGACCGCTTCAAAATCGCCTGGGCTTGCAGCGGCGAAACCCGCTTCGATGACATCGACCCGCAGCCGTTCCAACTGGCGCGCGATGCGCAGCTTCTCGTCTTTTGTCATCGAGGCGCCGGGCGACTGCTCGCCGTCGCGCAAGGTGGTGTCGAAGATGATCAAGGAATCAGACATCGCAAATCTCCTGGCAGAAAAAACAAAACCCGCCGAGCAGTGTGCTGGGCGGGTTGCGTGGACTACATGCTGTGCGGCTGCTGGCCGCGCGCTTCAACGCACCCGTGGCTCCGGGCGTAGTAGCAGGGCGTTGGTCAAAGGCATGGCTTGAATGTAGCAGCGCCAGCGTTCGTCAGCGGTGCAGGCCCGCTTCGTCAGGCTCTTCGGTGCTCGTAGCGATCAGGCTCGCGTGGCGACCCTTCCACTTGCGGCGTCCGTACTCAACATAGCCCGACAAGCTGTAAACGCAGAAGAGCGAGAACAAGACGACCGGCGGATGGCTTGAGACCAAAGCGATCAGCAGCACCAAGGCGACCAGCAAGGCAAACGGCACGGAGCGTTTCAAGCTGAAATCTTTGAAGCTGTAGAACGGTGCGTTGATGACCATGGTCAGCCCCGCATACAAGGTGATGCCCAGCATCGTCCATTCAACCCAAGCGTGCTCCTGGGGGGTCCAGCCGGAGTCAACCGCCAGCCAAATGGACCCGGCCACCAAGGCGGCAGCCGCCGGGCTGGGCAAGCCTTGGAAGAAGCGCTTGTCAATAACGCCGATGTTGGTGTTGAAGCGGGCCAATCGAAGTGCTGCGCAGGCACAGTAAACGAAAGCGACGATCCAACCCGCCTTGCCCAAGTCCTTGAGCGCCCACTCGTAGACGATCAAGGCCGGCGCGGCACCAAAACTCACCATGTCGGACAGGCTGTCCATTTGCTCGCCGAAGGCCGACTGGGTGCCGGTCATTCGAGCCACGCGGCCATCAAGGCTGTCAAGCACCATCGCGCAGAAGATGCCGATGGCGGCATTCTCAAAGCGCCCGTTCATTGCCATCACGACGGCGTAGAAGCCACCGAAGAGCGCTGCAAGCGTGAACAGGTTGGGCAAAACATAAAGCCCCTTGCGCGGCTTGCGCACAGGGGCTTCATGCAAATCGGAGTCTTCGAAGTCGGGATGCGAGGAGGGCATCCCCGCATTATCAGTTGCGCGACTTATCGACCATTTTGTTGGCTTTGATCCAAGGCATCATGTCCCGAAGCTTTTCGCCCACGATTTCAATGGGGTGCTCGGCCATCAAGCGGCGGCGGCTGATCAGGGTCGGGGCACCAGCTTGGTTTTCAAGAATGAAACTCTTCGCGTACTCACCGGTTTGGATGCGGCGCAGGCACTCTTTCATCGCTGCCTTGCTTTGGGCGGTGATGACTTCGGGGCCAGTCACATACTCACCATACTCGGCATTGTTCGAGATCGAGTAGTTCATATTGGCGATGCCGCCCTCGTAGATCAGATCAACGATCAGCTTGAGCTCGTGCAAGCACTCGAAGTAGGCCATTTCTGGTGCATAGCCCGCTTCGGTCAAGGTCTCAAATCCAGCCTTGATGAGCTCCACAGCACCGCCGCACAGCACAGCCTGCTCGCCGAACAAGTCGGTCTCAGTCTCTTCACGGAAGCTGGTTTCGATGATGCCAGCCTTGCCACCGCCATTGGCTGCGGCGTAGCTCATGGCGAGGTCGCGTGCTTTGCCAGAGGCGTCTGCGTGGACGGCAATGAGGTGAGGAACACCGCCACCGCGCTTGTAGGTGTCGCGCACAGTGTGACCCGGAGCCTTAGGCGCCACCATCCAGACATCCAAGTCAGCGCGCGGTTGCACCTGTCCGTAGTGCACATTGAAGCCGTGTGCAAAGGCCAAGCTGGCGCCCTGCTTGATGTTCGGCTCGATGTCCTTGCGGTACACGGAGGCGATCTGCTCATCAGGGAGCAACACCATCACAACATCGGCAGCCTTGACCGCATCGGCCACTTCCGCGACCTGCAAACCTGCGCCTTCAGCCTTGGCCCACGATGGGCCCGTGCGGCGTGCGCCCACGGTGACCTTGACGCCGCTCTCGTGCAGGTTCAGTGCGTGAGCATGGCCTTGTGAACCATAGCCAATGATGGCCACTTGCTTGCCCTTGATAAGGCTCAGATCGGCGTCTTTGTCGTAGTAAACATTCATGTGAATCTCCTTGGGGTGCAGCCTGCTGGATGAGGCGTTCAGGTATTGGAAGTAAAGGTCGAAACGAAGCAGTGAGAGCGAGCGCTAGCGCTTGGGGTCATATCCTCAAGATGCGCTCACCGCGGCCAATGCCGCTGGCGCCCGTGCGCACGGTCTCCAAGATGGCCGTGCGATCCACTGCATCGATAAAGGCATCCAGCTTGCCGCTGTCGCCGGTGATTTCAATCGTGTAGGTCTTCTCGGTGACGTCCACGATCCGGCCGCGGAAAATGTCGGCGGTGCGTTTGAGCTCTTCGCGCTCTTTCCCGACAGCGCGTAGCTTCACGAGCATCATTTCTCGCTCGATGAACTGCGCCTCAGTCAGGTCAACCACCTTTACCACCTCGATCAAGCGGTTCAAGTGCTTGGTGATTTGTTCGATCACGTCCTCAGAGCCCGAGGTCACGATGGTCATGCGCGACAGCGAGGGGTCTTCGGTGGGGGCGACCGACAAAGACTCAATGTTGTAAGCCCGCGCAGAAAACAGTGCGACCACGCGGCTGAGTGCACCGGGTTCGTTCTCGAGCAGAACGGCAATCACGTGCTTCATGTTCACAGATCCTCCGAACCCAGCAGCATTTCGGAAATCCCCTTGCCCGCCTGGACCATGGGCCAAACGTTCTCACTCGGATCCGTGCGGATGTCCAAGAACACAGTTCGGTCCTTGAGACGAATGGCCTCGCGCAAAGCGCCTTCAACGTCACCCGGCTTTTCCACCAAGATGCCCACGTGGCCGTATGCCTCTGCCAGCTTCACAAAGTCAGGAAGGGCGTCCATGTAGCTGTGGCTGTAGCGGCCGCCGTAGTCCAACTGCTGCCATTGGCGCACCATGCCCAAGTAGCGGTTATTCAGCGAAACGATCTTTACTGGCGTACGGTATTGCTGGCAGGTGGACAACTCCTGAATGCACATCTGGATGGAGCCTTCGCCAGTGATGGCGAACACATCCGCATCCGGCTTTGCCAGCTTGATACCCATGGCATACGGCAGCCCGACCCCCATGGTGCCAAGCCCACCCGAGTTGATCCAGCGGCGTGGCTGATCGAAGCGATAGAACTGCGCCGCCCACATTTGGTGCTGACCCACATCAGAGGTGATGTAGGTCTCGCGGTCGCGGGTCAACTCCCACAGCTTTTCCACCACCATCTGGGGTTTGATCAGGGTGTCGCTGGGCTTGTAAGCCAAGCAATTCTTCCCCTGCCAATCCTTGATCTGGCGCCACCAAGCGTTCAAGTCTTCCGGCTTGACGCGTTCGCTGGCGGCCTTGATCTGGCTGATGAGCTCCAGCAGCACTTCTTTGACATCACCAACGATGGGAATGTCCACCTTGACCCGCTTGGAGATGGAACTCGGGTCAATGTCCACATGGATGATCTTGCGCTCGTTTTGCGCAAAGTGCTTGGGGTTGCCAATCACACGGTCATCGAACCGAGCACCCACCGCCAGGAGCACATCGCAATGCTGCATGCTCATATTGGCCTCATAGGTGCCGTGCATGCCAAGCATGCCCAAAAAGCGCGGGTCGGTGGCGGGCATGGCGCCCAAGCCCATCAAGGTATTGGTGACCGGATAGCCAAGCAAATCCACCAGTTGGCGCAACTCTTGGCTTGCCTCGCCCAAGATGACACCGCCACCGGTGTAGATGTAAGGGCGCTTGGCCGAAAGCAGCAGCTGCACCGCTTTGCGAATTTGGCCGCTGTGCCCCTTCTTGACCGGCTGGTAAGAGCGGAGGTTGATGTCGGCCGGGTACTCGAAAGCACACTTGTGCAGTGAGACATCCTTAGGGATGTCCACCACCACCGGACCGGGCCGCCCGGTCTTGGCGATGTGGAATGCCTTTTTCAGCGTAACCGCGAGGTCTTTGACGTCCTTGACCAAGAAGTTGTGCTTGACCACTGGGCGTGTGATCCCCACGGTGTCGCATTCTTGGAAGGCATCTAGCCCGATCGCGGCGGTTGGGACTTGCCCGGTGATGATCACCATCGGGATCGAGTCCATGTACGCCGTCGCAATGCCCGTGATGGCATTGGTCACGCCTGGACCCGAGGTCACCAAGGCAACCCCAACCTCCCCGGTTGCGCGGGCATAGCCGTCTGCCGCATGCACGGCAGCTTGCTCGTGGCGCACCAGAACGTGGTGAATCGTGTCTTGCTTGTAGAGCGCGTCGTAAATGTAGAGAACGGCCCCGCCGGGGTATCCCCACAAGTACTTCACGTTTTCAGCCTGCAGGCTGCGCACGAGAATTTCGGCGCCCATCAACTGCGGCGAATCGGCCTGCACGCGGGTGTCCGCGTCGGCCGCAAGAATTGCGGTCGTCATCATCTGCCTCCTGGTCGCCGTCATCGGCGCAACCATCGGTGACCCTCCCCTCAGGCTCTTGGCCTGGGCTTGGGGCTTACCCTCCGGACTCCAAGCCGAAGGAAGCCGGACTTTAGCCGGCGAGCCTTCTGCATTCACGAAGGCAAACCCTTGGCGATTCCAGAGGCGCGCGCCCTAGCCATAATCGCCGACCTTCTCGTGACCCTGTCAGCCTTTGGCCAAAGAATCAGAACTCGATGCCTTTCTGCGCTCGGTCGAGCGCCGCGCCTTCAAGCGCACCGCCTACATGGTGCGCGACGATCAGGCCGCGCTCGATATCGTGCAAGACAGCATGATTCGGCTCGCGCAGAGCTATGTCCACCGGCCAGCGGAAGAATGGCCGATGCTGTTCCAGCGCATCCTGTCCAACGCCACGATGGACCACTTCCGCCGTCAGCGCGTTCGCAGCGGCGTCATGGTCAATCTGTCGGACTTCGAAGGCGACGACGCTGACGACAGCTTCAATCTGTTGGAAGTGCTGAGTGGCGGCGACGGCAGCATCGGCTTTTTGAGCGCGGAAGGCGAGGTCGAAAGAGCGCAGGTGGTGGGCATCATCGAAGAAGAAATCGAAAAGCTCCCAGCGCGTCAACGCGAAGCCTTTTTGCTTCGTTACTGGGAAGATTTCGATACCGCGGAGACGGCAAGCGTGATGGGTTGCTCGGAAGGCAGTGTGAAAACGCACTGCAGTCGGGCTGTACATGCTTTGGCCACGGCTTTGAAAGCTAGGGGGATTCAACGATGAGCGAACAACGCAAGATGACCACTGCCGACGACTTGGGTAAGGCCATGGCGCAAGCCCTGCATGCGCGTGTTGACGCTTTGGAGCCCTCCATCGAAGAGCGACTTCGCGCAGCACGGCAGGCCGCTGTGCAAGCAGCCTTGGAAACGGCGAGGGCGCCGGAGTTGGTTTTGCAGGCCAGCCTTGCAAGCAATGGCTCGTCTGGCCGCCAGCGCGGGCGCTGGAGTTGGATCATCCCCGCCACGGTTTTGCTGGTGGGCATGACGGCGATTGCACACAGCCAGTGGCTGCAGCAGAGCTTGGGGTTGGCCGACCGGGATGCAGCGGTTCTGAAAGACGACCTGCCGCCGAACGCCTATGGCGACCCTGGCTTTAACGAATACTTGGAAGAAAAGCCGCAAACCGAAACGCCGCCTCCCGATGAGGAGGAGGCCAAACCTTGACCGGAACCTCTTTCCCTGGAGCCGCCGCCTTGTGGATGGGCGGCTTTTTGCTTTGGGCCTTTTTGATCGGGAATTGCTCTGCCCAAGTCCCTGTACTGGCCGGAAAGTCATGGTCAAGTTTGAGCGGCCCGCAGCAGCAAATCTTGGCGCCACTCGCAGCGCAGTGGCCTCAAATGGACGCGGCTTCGCGGGATACCTGGGT